>PMZA01000180.1:0-22514 GCA_003170595.1 Armatimonadota bacterium | reverse complement strand
TAGTATACCTGGTAGCCCGGAGCGGCTGCGACGGGATGGTACGCCGCCGGGATCGCCACGGTGTCGCCCTCGCGGACGGTGTACGTCTCGTCGATGGTGAGGTCGTCGTTGTAGAGGCACTGGATGCCGAAGCCGCCCGGCGGGTTGGTGCGGTAGTGATAGACCTCCTCCATCGCCACCTCGAAGGGGTAGTCNNACCAGTTGCCGGGAAGGTTGAAGGTCTCGCCCACGACGAGCTTGCGGGCGTGCGGGACGTTGGTCGCGATGATGTTGTGCACATCGCGCGTCCAGTTCCAGTGACCGACGGTGCGGACCACGACTTCCGACGGGGTGACCACCTGCGGCGCACCCTCCGCATCCGACTGCGCCGAACAGATCGCGACCTCGCAGGCGCTGCGGGCGGTCAGTTCGATGCCCAAACCCGGCGGCACGAAGACTCCTGTCGCCGGCCCGGAGAAGACGCTCGCGCGTCCGCCGAGGTTGTCGAAGCGCTCGCTGCCGCAGACGAGGTCGACGCAGCCCGTGAGAACGATGACCGCGAACTCCTTGCCCTCGGTCTCGACGTCGACGGTCGCGCCGGCCGCGGGTGCGCGCCAAAGGTAGAAGTCCAGTAGCTCGCCGGCGTCGGGGTCGGCGGTGCGGACGACGTTGAGGCCGTCGGCGAGAGTGT
Source organism: Armatimonadota bacterium (assembly GCA_003170595.1). Lineage (GTDB taxonomy): Bacteria > Armatimonadota > Zipacnadia > Zipacnadales > FEN-943 > FEN-943. Next base: position 21,844 of record PMZA01000180.1, on the reverse strand, counting down.
TGCGTATCAGATAACTTGCCACGAGGCGTCCCTCCTGCCCACCTTGTTCGCGGGGCGGGACGGCAATCCTTGTTCCGGCGACATTTCATGTCGCTGGGGAGGGCAGGATTGCCCCCGACCGCGGGGAAGTGCGGTGCGGAGGCGATTGACATGGGACCCGAGTGGAAGATCGATCCGCGGCTGTACCTGCCCTACATGACTCGCGAGGCGGCGAGGGAGGCCGTGGCGGACAACGCCGTGCTCCTCGTTCCCGCCGCGACCATCGAGCAGCATGGCGACCACGGTCCGCTGCACACCGACATCGACAACGTCTTGGCCGTGTGCCTGGCGACGGCGGAGGAGGTCGATGCGGACGTCCGCTGCGTCGTGGCGGCGCCGGTGTGGTTCACGATCTCGCCCTTTGACCCGGCGCAGTTCCCCGGCTCGATGCGGATGCGCGAAGACGTCTTCAAGGAAGCTCTCGGCGACATCCTGGAGAGCTACCTCTTCGGCGGCTTCAAGAAGGTCGCGGTCGTCAATGGCCACGGCGGGGGCACCGAGTGGCAGATACCCGACCTCATCTTCCGCCTTCTCCGCAAGGAGTCTCACCTCTTCCCCGACAGGCAGATCCCGCCCGAGGCGCATGTGATCACCTTCGAGTGGACCGCGCTCCTCGAGGTCTTCGCGCAGAAAGAACTTGAGGAGGCGCGGGGCTGCCTGGAGGGCTGCACCGACTGGCACGGCGGGGACATCGAAACGGGCATGCAGCTATACCTGCGCCCGGGCCTCGTGGACATGGCGAAGGCCGTGCCGGGCGACACCATGCAGCCGCTGGAGTTCGCGCCGTGGGACATCGGGCATAGCTGGTACTACCAGTACATCATCGCCGAGTACTGGGGCGCGCCCAGTACGCCGGGCGAGCAGGCAACGATCACCGGGCGGCCCGATCTGGCGACGGCGGAGGCCGGGAAGCGCGTCCTCGACCTTGCCGCGAAGGTGACGGGGCGATTCGTTCGCGAATGGGCGGGACGGTCGGTTTGTGGTCTTCTGTAGGGCGGGCATTCATGCCCGCCGCGTAGAGAGAAAAGCAGGGCCGGATTCGACCGAGCACGGACAACGTGCTCAGTCTGATTCGGCCCCTCCNNACAGCAAGCAAGGACGAAGGCAAAGGCGCGGCCGGAGGGCTTCGACATGGGACCGGAATGGGACATCGATAAGCGGCTCTATCTGCCCTACATGACGCGCGAGGCGGCCAGGCAGGCCGTCGCGGACGATGCGATCCTCCTCGTACCCGTCGCGACCAATGAGCAGCACGGCCTCCACGATCCGCTGCACCTCGACATCGACAACGTCCTCGCGATATGCCTCGCCACGGCTGAGGAGGCTAACGCCGACGCACGCTGCGTGGTGGCCGCGCCGGTTTGGTTCACGATCTCACCCTTCGACGTGACCCAGTTCCCCGGCACGATCAGGATGCGCGAGGATGTCTTCAAGGACGCCCTCAACGACATCCTCGAAAGCTACCTCTTCGGCGGGTTCAAGAAGATCGCGATCGTCAACGGTCACGGCGGCGGGACGGAGTGGCATTTCCCCGAGGTCGCGCGGCGCCTAAACCGCAAGGAGTCGCGCCTCTTTCCCGGAAAGCAGATCCCGGCCGAGGCGCACGTGGTGACCTTCACCTGGTTCGCCTTCCTCGAGGTCTTCGCGCGAGAGGAGATCATGGCCGCCCGCGATTATCCCGAGGGCTGCGCCGACTGGCACTCGGGCGACATGGAGACGGCGCTGCAGATGTACCTGCGGCCGGGTCTCGTCGACGAAGATAAGTTGCTGACGGGCGCGTGCAGCCAGGTACAGGAGTTCGCGCCCTACGACATGGGCCGTAACTGGTTCCACCAGTACATCATCGCGGCGTACTGGGGACCGCCCCCGACGCCGGGTGAGCAGGACACTATGGGCGGCAGACCTGACCGGGCGACGCCCGAGATGGGGCGGCGAATCCTCGACGTCTCAGCGAGGACGATCGGGCGGTTTGTCCGCGAATGGAAGAGCCGATAGATCAACGATCCGGGCGACACAGAAAAACAGGAGGGATGGCCATGGTTCACATGAGCCGGTTGGTGTGCGCGGTGCTGGTGCTGGCGTTTTCCATCACGGGAGGTGCAGCGAAAGTGACTGTCACGAAGGAGGCTTACCAGGGTTGGCCCAACTGCTACAAGATGAGCAACGGGATCATCGATCTCATCGCCACGAGCGACGTTGGCCCGCGCATCATCTACCTCGGCTTCGTCGGTGGGCCCAACCAGTTCCACGTATTCCCCGAGACGGCGGGCAAGATGGGCGGCACCGAGTGGAACAACTACGGCGGCCATCGCCTCTGGACTTCCCCCGAGCGCATGCCGCGGTCCTATGCGCCGGACAACTCGCCGATCGATGTGAAGGTCGAAGAGGCGATGGGTCGGATGATCCTCACCGAACCCACCGAGGCCACGACCGGCATCGCCAAGCAGATAATCGTCGAGATGTCGCCGGACAAGCCGGCGGTGCGGCTCATCCACAGGCTGCGCAATGACGGTGAATGGCCCGTCCAGCTCGCGGTCTGGTGCCTCTCCGTCATGGAGAAGGGCGGACGGACCATCATTCCGTTCCCGCGCGGCGACGACCCGGCGGGCCTGCTGAGCAACCGCGCGGTCGTCCTGTGGCCCTACGTGGACTGCCAGGACCCGCGGCTGTATATGGGGCGCGAGTATATGTGGCTGCAGCAGGATCCCAACGCCAAGGGCCCGCTCAAGATAGGCCTGGTGCGGGCGAAGGAGGGCTGGGTGGCGTACCTGAACCGGGACACGCTGTTCGTGAAGCGCTACGACTACGAGCCCAACGCCGAGTACCCCGACCACGGCTGCGCGGTCGAGACCTATACGAACGCGGACTTCTGCGAGGCCGAGACGATTGGGCCGCTGGAGACCATCGACACCGGCCAGTCCATCGAGCACGTGGAGCGCTGGTACCTTCTGCGCACCCCGAAGCCCGTGAAGACCGAGGCCGACGTGGACACCATCATCCGGCCGATGGTCGAGACCGAGACGCGGTAGCCCCGCGCTCTTCAGCGGTTAGCACCACAACAAGAAAGCGCCCGCGGCTTGTGGCCACGGGCGCCTTTTCTTTGCTCTTGCTGATCGGCTAACCGTTGGACTCGGTCGCCGGCTGGAGGTACTTCTCCTTGCGCTTGGAGATGCCCAGGCGCTGGAGAGCGCGCTCGGCGGCGTTGGCCACCTCGGGCGACGGGTCGTCGAGACGGCTGACGAGGGCGTCGGTGGCGCGCTTGTCCTGCAGGGCGCCGATGGCCAGGACCGTCTGCCAGCGAACGTCGGGATCCTTGTCGTTGCACAGGGCGATGAGGGCGTCGAGAGCTTCGGTGGCCTGGCGGCGGCCGAGTTCCGTCGCGGCGTAGCGGCGCACCGGCTCGCTGGGGTCCTTGGTCGCGGCGATCAGGATCTGGACGGCGGTGGGATCGTCGATGCGCCCCACGGCCTCCACCGCGTAGCGGCGGACATCGGGGTCCTGATCCTTCAGGGCAGCGTCGTTAAGCTGTGCCATGGCCGCCTGCCCGGGCACGAGAACCAGGGCCGACGCGGCGCGCTTGCGCACGTAGGGATCGGGATCGCGGAGAGCCTTGCCCAGCGGCGCCGCGGCCCGGTCGTCACCGAGGTAGCCGAGGCCCTGGCAGGCCGCTTCGCGAACGTAGGGGTCGGGGTCGCCGAGGCCCTGGACCAGGACCGGCAGCCCTTCCTTGACGGCCGGGTGCAGGCGGACGGCCTGGACGTGGGTGGCGTGGGACTGCTTGGCGAAGGCCAACTGCGAGGGGTTGGTGCCCATGCAGATGAGGCCCACGACCTCGATGATTGCCGTGCGCTGGCGGGCACTCTTGCTGCCGCCGTAGGCGGTGACCAGATACGGGAGGACGGACTGGAAGTTCTCGCCGCCCTTGATGATGAGGCGGATGGCGGCCTGCGCCGAGGCGTCGCCCTCGGGGTTGCCGAGCTGCACGATAAGCTCGCCGATGGCGCCGGGCGCCGTCGAAGTGGCGAGCATGGCGGACTGGCTCTCGATGGCCGCGGCCTTCACGCCGGGGTCGGGATCCTTGGTGAGCTTAGCCAGCAGTCCGGCGGCGACCGCGCCCGCCGCGGGATTGGTCAGCGAGCGGACCACAGCTTCGCGAACCTTCGGCGACTGGTCGCCGGCCAGAGCGACTACGGCGTTAGAAGCGTCCTGGGAACTGCCCATGACTGAGGCGAGGATGCCCGCCGCGGCAGCGCGCACCTGCTCGTCATTGCCGGACTTCTTGGCTACCGCGATGACCTCGGTGATCGCGTCCTTCAGGTCCATCCCCGAGATCTCGGGCAGGGTCTTCGCGAGGTCCTGCAGGGCTTTGAGCTGGACCTGGGGGTCGTCGCTTTCCATGCCCTTGGCGGCTTGCGCCTTCAGCTTGTCCGTAGGCACGTAGCCTTCCTCGTCCTTCTCTTCGCCCTTTCCGCCCTTGGCTTCAGGCTGCTTCGCCTGTTCGCCCTGGGCCTGCATCTGAGGCTGGGTACCACCCGGACCGGCGGTGCCTGCACCTTCGCGGCAACCGGCCACAATCAATAGTGTAAGCACACCTACAACCAACAGAGCGACCAGGAGGGCTCGCCGTGTCATCTTTGCATAACCTCCAGAACGAAGGGAACTCAGAGTGAAACGCCCCGACCGGCGGCCGGGGTTCCTGACAGGCCGAGGTCCGCGTGCCCGACCGCTACGGGTTGGGCAGCTTGAAGTCCTCGGGCAGAACGGTTCCGGCGCCAGCTGATGTTACCTGATAAGCGCCCTTGTAGCCAAACTGGTAGGCCCAGGCCTTTACCTGCCCGGCCAGAAAGTCCAGCGAATACACGCCGGCCGACCCCGACGGCATGGCCGTGAAGCTCCATTGGAACCACGGCCCCTGTGGCATCGTCAGGCCGGTCGCCGTCGCGACGCGGGTCACCGCGGCCGAGGGGATGATCGGCTCGGCCAGGATCGCCGGCTCTGCGCGCACCAGTGCTCCGGTCAGCGGCAGGCCCGTGGCGCTGGCGCTAACGGTGCCGGTCAGCGTCGCCGGCGTGGCACTCGAGGCGTCGGTGGCCAAGCTCAGGGCGATGCCATTGGCATCCGAGCCCGAGGCCACATGCGCCGTTCTCGCGTCGGCCTGGTAGCCGGCCGCGTAGGCCGTGACCAGCCAGTCGCCCAGGAAGTCGCAGGGGCCGAGGGTGAATTTCCCCGAGGCGTCGGTCATGGCGAGCTGATAATCCTGGGCGCTCGTCGGCGTGATGTCCAGCGGGCCGCCGCCCGTCGAGAGCGTCCGCGCACCATCGGCAAAGGCCGCCACCAGCACGCCCGCCGCCGCAATATTCCCGCCCGAGGTGGCCTGGCGCGTGACGGTCCCGGTGATGATCGGCCCGATGACCGGCACGACGGTAAAGGCCGGGCTTGACGAAGACACAGTGACCTTCTTCTGCCATCCGCTGCGGTGATCCGGCGTGACGATCCCGAGGAGGAAGGTTCCCTCCGGCAGGCCGCCGAGGCTGAGCGAGCCGAGCGTGTCGGGCGCGTTGGTCCGGACGACATAGCCGTCGAGGAGGACCGTCAGCGTCACGGTAGGATCGCTGGAAAAGTAGTCGCGGATGTTCGCGATCTGGTCACGGACCTCCAGCAGACCGAGCGCGTAGCCGAGGAGGGCCACCGCGCCGGCGCAACCTCCGGTGACGACGATCAAGGGTACGAGCAGTATTGCGACGTAACGTTTCATAGGTGCACCTGGTAACCCATGGTACTACCGAGGGCGCTTGTTACGCAAAGCGATTGGCGCCGGATCAGCGGCGCGGCAGCCACATTTGCATGGGGCCGGCCTCGCGATTGGCCCACGCGAAGTAAGGGATCGCAGCGAAGCTGACTTTCTTCTGCTGCGAGGCAGCCTTCGCCTCAGGCAAATAGAGCGACCGGGACCACAGGTCGAGCGGGGCCTCTTCCGCCTCTCCCCAGACCACTGTCACGCCACCCAGGAGATCGTGCGAGGCTTCTGCGGCGAGCCGGCCGGCCGGGTCGACGGATAGGAACCACGGGTCGAGGCCAGGGTTGTCCGCCTGCTCGACTGCATACACCAGCGGCCCGCGTCGCAGGGCCAGACGGCCGGCGTCGGCCTCGATCATGGGGTTGGCGGCGAGCCACTCCGGCTTCATGTTCAGGCTCAGCGAGACCTCGTCGTCCTTGGCCCAGGTGCGGCGGATTGGCAGGTATCCGCCGACCACATCGCCGTCCACCGGCACGCCGTTGACCGACGCGCTCGCGCCCGTGGCCCACTCCGGCACGCGCAGGTAGAGCGTGAACTCGGCTTCCTCTGCGGGCGTGACGCGCAGCACGACGTCGCCGCCCCACGGGTAGTCCGTGTCCTGGGCGATCGCGATCGTCTGCCCGCGCCACGGCACCTGCGCATCGCTGGCCGCGTAGAGGTTGACCCACACGCCGTCGTCGGACGTCGCGTAGAAATAGCCCGCGACCTGGGCGATGATACGCGCGATGTTGGACGGGCAGCAGGCGCAGTCGAACCACGGCTGGCGGCGATGATTCCCCCGCGACCCCAGCGGGTTGACGTAGAAGTAGCCCTTGCCGTCGAGGGATATTCCCGCGAGCGACCCGTTGAGCAGGGCCAGTTCGAAGACATCCATGAACCGCCCCTCGCCGGTGAGGAGGAACATGCGCCACTGCCACATCGCGTTGGCGATGGCGGCGCAGGTCTCGGAATAGGCCGACGTGTTGGGCAGCTCATAGTCGACGCCGAGGGCCTCCCCGGCATGAAGCGCGCCGACGCCCCCGGTGACGTACATCCGCCGCTCGGTGAGGTTGCGGAAGAGGCGACCGAGGGTGTCGGAGAGGGCCTGCTCGCCGGTCTCCGCGAAGACGTCTGCGGCGCCGCAGTTGAGATAGCACGCGCGGACCGCGTGGCCGATGACCTCGTCGAGTTCGCGGAAGGGCTTGTGGTCCTGGAGATTGCTGTCGCCGCCGACGATGCCATGCCCGCGCTCGTCGAGGAGGAACTGCGCGAGGGCGAGGTAGCGGGGCTCGGAGGTCTCGCGGTACAACTCGACAAGGGCCATCTCAGGCTCGGGATGGCCGTCGGTGCCATGGCGCTTGCCCGGGCCGAAGATCGAGTCGATGTTGTCGGCGAAGCGGCAGGCGACGTCCAGTAGATCGCGCCGGCCGGTCGCGCGATGATGGGCCACGCCCGCCTGGAAGAGATGCCCCGCCAGGTACATCTCGTGCTTAGACTGCAGGTCGCTCCACCGCTCGCCAGCCAGGTCGAACATGTGGTAGGAGTTGAGGTAGCCGTCGGGCTGCTGGGCAGCGGCGACTTCGGCGATGACCAGGTCGGTGATCCGCCCGAGATTGGCGTCGGGCTCGTAGGCGAGCGACCACGCGGCGGCCTCGAGCCACTTGTGCACGTCGGAATCGTTGAAGTAGATGCCCTGGTAATCCTGCTTGATCTTCCCCGAGGCGCGGCGGAAGTTGTCGATGCGGCCGGTCTCCTCCATGAGGTCGTACTGGGTGGGCAGGGTGACCTCGCGGATCCTGACCATCCACGGCGCCCAGAGGTCGTCGCGGAAGCGGACGGCGTTGACCGCGACCGGGCGGAGGCGGGCCTGCGGGCTCGACGAGGTATCGACGATCACGGCGGGACGGTCACTCACACGACATCACTCCCGGGGAAGTATCGAGGTCTTAGAGCAGCCCCGACGACGAAAGTCGCGGGCAGGCGATCAGAACACGTCGAGGACCTGCTGCTCGCTAAACCCAGCATCCTTCAGTGCTGAGACCACAAGATGGCGGCCCACCATGGCGTGGCGGGGCAGCACAAACCTGACCTTGGGCCTGCCAGGATACGCGTAGACCGTGTGCGGTCCGTCATCTCGGGCCATGAAGAACCCGAGACGCAGCAAGGCGCTGTGAACTTGCTTGGTGGGGAGCCTAGCTGGCAGTCTCGGCGGCATCTTGGCCCGGTTCCATCGTGAGAAGACACTCGTGGATGGCGCTTGTCAGCTCGGAGCGCAACTCATCCAGAGTCCTGCCCTCGGAGCCGCAGCCCGGAATCTCCTTGCAGAGACCCACGAGGTAGCCCGCGCCGTCGGGTTCGATGGTGATCGTGTATAACCGGCCGTCTACCTCAAGCTGCTCGGTAGTCGTTGGGTTGTCGGCTTTCGCTGCGTGAGCCATTCGCCGTGTCGCCTCCAGGCCCCCCAACCATCAGGTGGCCGGGCCAAGGTCATTATACCAACTGCTGACGCCTCGGAGCAGCGCCAACCACGAAAGTCGCGGGCGGGTTCAGTAAACGTCAAGGAAGCGCTGCTCGCCGAAGCCGAAGCGCGCGAGTGTACTGACGATCATCAGCCGGCTGGCGGTTCTGTGCCGAGGCAAGACGAACTGCTCGCGAGGGTGGTCTGGATGTGCGAATACCGTATGGCTTCCGCCTTCTCGGGACAAGACGAAGCCCAACCGCAGAAGCGCGCGCCTAACCCGGGCGGTCGGGATGTCAGCTGGGAGTCTCGGCGGCATCCTGGTCCTGTTCGAGCGAGAGGAGGCATTCGTGGATGGCGTCAGCGACCATGAAGCGCAACTCCTCAAGGGTCTTCCCTTGAGAAGCGCACCAAGGAACCTCATCGCAGAAGCCTACGAACCATTTCCCGTCCTTTTCTATCCGGAACGTGTAGAGCTTGCCGTCCACCTCAACCTGCTCGGTTACCGGTGTCTCGACTCTCGCTTCGCGCGCCATATGCCGCTTCGCCTCCACGCTCTCGTGCCGAACCTGAGCGCCACTATCATTATACCAGCCGTCTGGGCCTACTGCCCGAGCTTCTTGCGGCTCGTTGGGCGGACGGAGGACAGGAGGCAGGCGATGCTCGCCACGTAGCCCGGCACGTGCCGCCCGTGCTCGGGGTCAATAGACGTCGAGGAAGTCTTGCTCGTCGAGCCCGGCCCGACCAAGTAGGCCCACCACGATGAAGCGCGGCACGGTGGCGTGGCGAGGCAGCGCAAAGGTCTTTCCCGGATGGTCCGGGTGAGCAAAGACAGTGTGACGACCGCCCTCGCGGTCCAGGACGAACCGTAGTCGGAGCAGGGCGCGCTGCACACGAGCAGTCGGCAGGTCAGCTGGGAGTCTCGGCGGCATCCTGGTGCTGTTCCAGCGAGAGGAGGCACTCGCGAATGGCGTCGGCGACCATCAGTCGCAGTTCGTCAAGGGTTCTTCCCTGGGAGGCACACCAACCCGGGATCTCGTCGCAGACTCCGACGAACCATTTCCCGTCCTTTTCTATCCGGAACGTGTAGAGTTTGCCTTCCACCTCCACCTGCTCGGTTACCGGTGTCTCGACTCTCGCTTCGCGCGCCATATGCCGCTTCGCCTCCACGCTCTCGTGCCGAACCTGAGCGCCACTATCATTATACCAGCCGTCTGGGCCTACTGCCCAAGCTTCTTCCGGCTCGTGGGGCGGACGGAGGACAGCAGGCAGGCGATGCTCGCCACGTACCCCGGCACGTGCCGGCCGTTGTCGGGATGGATCCACTCGTGGACGCCGTGCTCCTCGAACTCGGCCACGACGTCGGCGATCATCGTCGCCGCGCGCTCGGGCAGGAGCGTCGCGATCGCCTGGGCGACCCAACCCGACGCCACGGCCCAGTAGCCGCCGTTCTGATACGTCTCCGGCTCGATCGGTGCGAGGAGCTTGTCCCAGTATTGTCCCGTGGGCAGATGGCGCACATGGCCGTGCCAGACGCACTCGTCGTAGTGGTCGAGGAAGAAGCCGGCGACCGCGTCGCGCTGGCTGCCGGTGGCGAAGTGGGTCACGCACGCGTAGGCGCTGCCCCACAGGTCGATCTGCTTGCAGTCGTCCCGCGCGGCCATGAACATCCGCCAGCCGGGGACGTAGAACTGCCCCGCAAACTCGCCGAGGTTCGCGCTGCGCTCGTACCAGCCGAAGGCGTCGTCATGGTACTCGAAGCGGCGGAGGGTTTCGGCCACCTCACGCACGGCCTCGCCGAGGAGGAGATTGCTGAACAGCTCGCGCCCGCTCTTGGCGACGCAATCGGTGAAACCGTAGCCCGAGCGGGGGACGTTGGCGTCGATCTGGATCAGGCCGTCGCGATCGGTGGGCAGCGAATCGAAGGCGCGCTCGAGAGCGGGCAGGCGGTCATTGAAGGCCTGCCCGTCGCCAGTCAGAATCGCGTGGGCGCAGAGAAGTTTGGCCATGAACTGCGGGTTGTCAGTCGGCGGGCCGCCGCCCAGGGGAGCCTCGCGTGGCCCCTCGCGAAAGTCGGCGACGCCGTCGGCCATGACGCGAGTGGGAAGCGTTCCGTCGGGAAGCTGGGCGGCGAAGAAAAGGTCGGCGATGGGGATCACGAGCGAGGGATCGACGAGGTCGCCCAGGCCCTCGACCATGTCGCAGAAATCGCGCAGCCATACGCCGGCGTAGTTGCCCCCGCCGTCGGGGCGGAAGATGACCGTGCCGTCTGGCAGGGCCATCCGCGCGCCGTCGAGAAGCTGGGCCCCGAGCGCGCGCAGGCGGTCGTAGGTATCGAAGTGAACAGGGACTGGGTGCAGAGTCTTCATTGGCGGTGTTCCGGTCAGTACTCAAGCGCGCCGGTGAGGCCGGCGACGGCGGGAAGGCCCTGCGATTGGCAGAAGGCCTCAAGCTCGTCGCCCACGCGCTCGGCGGAGGTCGGGTCGACGAAGCTGGCCGTACCCACGGCTACGGCGGCGGCTCCGGCGAGCATGAACTCGGCGGCGTCCTCGCCGGTCATGATGCCGCCCATGCCGATGATGGGCGGCTGGAGGGCGCGCCAGACCTGCCAGACCATGCGCAGAGCCACGGGCTTGATCGCCGGACCGGACAGACCGCCCGTGCAGTTCGCGAGCTTCGGGCGGCGGCGGCGGGGGTCGATGGCCATGCCCAGCAGCGTGTTGATGAGCGAGAGGATCTCCGCCCCGGCCTCCAGCGCGGCTGCTGCGAGCGGCACCGGGTCTGATACGTTCGGCGAAAGCTTCACGATGAGCGGCAGGGGCGTCGCGTCGCGGACGGCGCGGACGAGGTCGCCGAGGACCTGCGGATCGCGGCCGAACTCCATGCCCCCGCGCGTGACATTCGGGCACGAGACGTTCAGCTCGAGCGCGGCCAAGCCGGCCACGCCGCTCAGCCTCTCGGCGAGCGCGACATACTCCTCCGGCGCTTCGCCGGCGATGTTGACGATGACAGGCACGCCGGCGGCGAGGAGGGGCGGAAGCTTCTCCTCGATCACGCGCTCCACGCCCGGATTCTGCAGGCCGATGGCGTTGAGCGCTCCGGCCGCCGTCTCATGGATGCGCGGGCCGGGATTGCCCTCGCGCGGACGAAGGGTGACGCCCTTGGTCACGACAGCGCCGAGGCGCGCGAAGTCGACGTAGGGCGCGTACTCCTCGCCGAAGCCGAAGGTGCCCGAGGCGACCATCATCGGCGAGCGCAGGCTCAGAGGCCCGAGGCGAACGCTCATGTCGACGGGCGCGCCGCTCATGTCAGCCGCCCCCAGTCGATAGCCTCGGCCGGGAAGACCGGCCCCTCGGTGCAGACGCGGACGTACCCGCCGCCGGCGGCCGGAACGACGCAGGCCAGACATGCACCGACGCCGCAGCCCATCCACTGCTCCATCGCGACGTAGCACGGCACGCCCGCCTCTCGGCAGGGGCCGACCACCGCCGCCAGCATCGCCCGTGGCCCGCACGCATAGACCGCGCCGATTCTCCGCGACGACAAATAGCCGGGCAGGAGGTCAGCGACGAGGCCCTGCTCGCCGGCGCTGCCGTCATCGGTGGCGACGAGGAACTCGTCCGATCGCCCGGCGAGGTCTACCCAGCAGGCGAGAGCTTCCTCGGTCGCCGCCCCATAAAGCGAGACGACGTTGGCGTCGGGGTAGGTGGCCTGAAGTCGCTCGGCCCAGAAGATCAACGGCGCGACGCCCACTCCGCCGGCCACTAGGATTAGGTCGCCCGAGGGCGGCGGCTCAGGGAAACCGTTGCCGAGCGGGCCCATGACATCGAGCGGCATGCCGGGCTCCATCTGCGTGAGAAGCTCAGTCCCGCGCCCGACGACCTTGACGAGCATCCACACCTTCCCGGCCTGCGGATCGGCGCGGAGAAGGCTCAGCGGGCGGCGGAGCAGCGGGTCGTAGGACGGGCCGATGCGCACGTGGACGAACTGGCCGGGGGCGGCGGCGGACGCGATCTCGGGGGCCACCAGCGCCATAAGGTGGTAGCCGGGGGCTACTTCCTCGTTCCACGCCAGCTCGGCCGTCACCTGGCCCATGTCTACACCTTCGGCAGCGTTGCGGTCGAAAGGGGCTCGCCAGCCAGCACATGGGCGANNGTCTTTTGACCGTACACCGATCCCTTGAAAAAAGCGGCATCGTTATCTCGCCTGAGTTTGCTCCCCGCGTGGGCATTACCTTCAGCTCTGCCGTGGGCGGCCTCGATGCGGTCCTCTCGCTCGGTCGCCCAGGGGAGGGCCTGTAGAGCGGCTTCGATGAGGCGATTGGCCTGACGGCGGACCTGCTCCGGTCCGGTGCTACCCTCCGACTGCTGGCGCGCCATGCAAGCTTTCGGATCGAGCAGCGCTGCGAGGTCGGCGGTGGACATCTCCTGACCGTGCTCGGCGAGGAGGGCGCGGGTGCGCTCGAGGTCGTCGAAGGTCTTGCCCTCGCGGGAGAGCGTGCCTACGACGCTGCCGACGATCTCATGGCAGGTGCGGAAGGGCAGGCCACGATCGCGGACGAGGAAGTTCGCAAGCTCGGTGGCGGAGGCGAAGTTCGCGCCGACAAGCTCGGCCATGCGCCCGGTCTTGAGCTTCATGGTCCGCACCATCGCCTCAAGCACCACCAGCGTCGGCACAAGCGAGGCGAAGGCCTCCCATACGGGCGGCTTGTCTTCCTGCAGGTCGCGATTGTAGCCGCTCGGCAGTCCTTTCATGGTGACAAGCGCTTGGATGAGCGCCCCATAGAGTCGCCCTGTCTTGCCTCGGGCAATCTCAGCCATACAGGGGTTCTTCTTCTGCGGCATGATGCTGCTACCCGAGGCGTATGCGTCATCGACCTCTATCATGCCGAACTCATAGGTGCTGTACGTCACAAGGTCGTTGGCGAGGCGCGAGATACTGGCCGCAAGGATCGCAAGGTCGGCGAGCGTCTCAAGCATGAAGTCGCGGCTCTGCACGGCGTCCAACGAATGCTCGATCAGGCCCTCAAAGCCCAGGAGCTTCGCGGTCAGGCGGCGATTGGTCGGCAGCGAGGTCCCCGCCAGAGCGCAAGCCCCGAGCGGGCAAAGGTTGATCCGCCCATACGCGTCCTTAAGCCGCTCGATGTCGCGCTCCAGCCCGGCCGCGTGACCGGTCAGCCAGAAGCCTACCGACACCGGCTGAGCGTGCTGCGTGTGCGTGTAGCCGGGCATGACGTCATCGACGTGCTCGAGGCCGATCTGGGCAAGCGTCAGTTGTAGCCTAGCGGCGTGCCTAATCGTACCCAGGACGCTGGTGCGCACCTTCATGCGCGCATCGGTGACGACCTGATCGTTGCGCGAGCGGGCGGTATGGAGGCGGCCACCCATCTCTGAGCCGGCGTTCTCACGCAGGTACCACTCCACGTTCATGTGGACGTCTTCGAGCTTGGGGTCGAGGACGAGGCGGCCGGCGTCGAACTCCTCGCGAGCTTTCTCGAGCCAGCGGAGGATCTCGCGGAGGTCGGCCTCGGGGATGATGCCGCACGAAGCGAGCATGAGGGCATGGGCCTCACTGCCCCAGATGTCCTCGGCGATCATCGGCGCGTCGGCCTCGGTCGACTCGCTATAGGCGAGGGCGACGTCATCGATCGGGACGACGAAGCGAGCGCCCCACAGGTTGCTGGATTTTGGCTGCTTGGCGTCCATGGGCAGAAGTGCCTTCTGAGACGATCGTCAAACCGCTTTTCGGAGGGGCCGCATCCGTGAGGGCGCGCCCCAGCGACGCGGAGCGTCGCCGCGCGTCCTCACGAATCCGGCCCAGGTTTTCGGGTAACGAACTGCAAAGACAGGGCCGGATTCGACGTTCGCGCGCAAGCGCGTGAACGTCTGATTCGGCCCCTCCTCAAGCCAAGACTCGGCGGACCTAGCCCTCGACGATCCAGCCCTCGCGGTCGAAGTACCACGCCTCGGGGTTGTCGAGCATGTCCAGGGTGTGCGTGAGAATGTCGAGATGCTCGCGCTCCTGGCCGATGACGAACTGGAGGAATTCCCCGACTTGCGCATCCTCGGCGGCCGCGACCATGTCCTGGTAGAAGGCGATGGTTTTGACCTCCAGGTCCATGGCGTGGTTGTAGGCCACGGTCAGGTTCACATCGTCGGGCGAGAGGGCGTGCGCGGCGGCGGCCTTGGTGTAGACATTCTCCGCGCGCTTCGCGGCGTCGACGGACTCGGCCTTCATCTCGCACAGATCCGGCCAGCCCTGGGCCTTCTCCATGGCCTCGTAGTAGCTCTCGAAATACCGGCGGTGCTTGGCTTCTTCCTCGGCCAGGACCGAGAAGGTCGTCTTCGCCAGGCCGTTGGACGTCTTCCCGGCGACGTCCAGATAATACGCGCGGCCGTCGTCTTCCATTCTCACAGCATGCTGAAGCAATTCGAGCAGTCCAAGACTCATCCTCACGTCCCTCCGCAGCACTACGATTCTAAGGCTTCCCTCGTGGCCGAGAGAACCATGCCGAGCATGTCGAGATGGGTCTGCTCGACGGCCGCGAGGAAGTGGAAAAACTTGACCAGCGCCGGATCGTCGTTCTCCTCGCCGAGCGCGCGATAGTAGTCGCGGGCGCTGAGTTCGAGATCGTGCGCATGCTGGTAGATCTCCAGGTACGAGTCGTCAGGCGCCGTGGCGCCGACGCTGCTCTGCATTATCTCATCGATGCGCGCGCGGGCCGAAGCCGGGGCCTCGGTCTCAGCGGTGGGCGCCGGCCAATGCTCCGTGCGCTCCAGGGCCTCGTAGTAGCGGCGGATGAGGTTGAGGTGCTGGAACTCATCGGACGCCAGGGCCTCCATCACCGACGCGAGCACAGGGTCCTTCAGCCGCGTGGCCGACCCGACGTAGTAGTCGTGGCCGCGCTGCTCCATCTCAAGAGCCGTCTTGAAGGCCTCGGGTAAAGATGTCATGTCGTCTTCTCCACCTCGAAAACCAAGCACCTAAATCGAACCTGCCGTGCCGCGTCTGTCATCCTGAGGGAGGCGGTTTCCGCCGACCGAAGGATCTCCTTTCTTCGTCCGGCCCTCGGCGATGCCGTACGCGAACCTGACCTGCCAAAAGGAGATCCTTCGTCAGCGACAGAAACGGTCGCTTCCTCAGGATGACAGCCCGTGAACCTCGTGTCAGCAGTCTATTTGGCTCGTGGCCATGGTGCGCGCCCTACAGAAAGAAAAAGGCCAAGGCCTACAGATACGGCAGGCCGCGCTTGGACAGGATCTTGTATTGCAGCGAGTGGATCTTCGTCGCCGGGCCGCTGTCCTTCTGGTTGAAGCCCGTCGCGGCAAGCGAGCGGATCTCCGGGGCGAAGAGGCCGGTGCTGCTCTCGCGCTCGATGATGGTCAGGTTGCCCTTGTACAGCTCGACCGTGTAGCGGCCGTTGACCGCCCACTGGCTGCTCTCGATGAAGGCGGCGCAGTCCTGTGTGACAGGGTGGTACCAGCCGCCGTGGTAGACCATGTACGCCCAGCGCTGCTCGACGATCGGCTTGAACTGGACCTGCTCCTTGGTCAGGCAGAGCTGTTCGAGGTCCTGGTGGAGGGCGAGGATTATCTGGGCGGCCGGGGCCTCGTAGACCTCGCGGCTCTTGAGGGCGATCATGCCGTCCTCGAACATGTCGATGTAGCCGATGGCGTTCTGGCCGCCGATCTCGTTGAGGTAGTGGATGATGTTGGCGAGGCCGGTGACGTTATCGGCGCGGACGGGAAGACCCTCGGCGAACTCGATGTCGATGCTGCGCGACTTGTCCGGAGCGTTCTGGGGGTACTGGTACCACAGGAAGACTTCGTCCGGGATGCGCATCTTCAGGTTGTCGACTTCGCCCGAGCCGATCGAGCGGCACCACATCGTCCGGTCGTCACCGATGCCGGGGTTGTAGGGGATGCCGTAGTGATCGGAAAGCTCCATCTCCATCTTGCGCGTGAAGTTGAAATCGCGGACCGGGAGGATGACCGTCATGTCGGGCGCGAAGATGGAGAAGACATTGCTCATCCGGTACTGGTCATTGCCCTTGCCGGTGGAACCCTCGCAGAGGGCGTCGCAGCCCTGCTCGAGGGCGAACTCGGCGACCTTGCGGGCGATGAGCTGGCGGGTCATGGACGTGGCGACCGGATAGCCCTCGTAGGAGCTGTTGGCGCGGATGGCCTTGGCGATCCACGAGCTGGCGAACTCCTCGGTGCCCTCAATGAGGAACCACGGCACGCCAGCGATCTCAGCCTTGGAGCGCGCATCCTCAAGCTCGGCCTCAGTCAGGCCGACGTTCACGGACACAGCGATGACCTCTTCGGCGCCGTAGAAATCCGGCAGCAGCTTGAGGGCGAGCGCGGAATCGAGGCCGCCGGAATAGGCCACGGCAACCTTCTTGACCTGGGGCAGGCCCTCGCGCGGTAGTTGGTCAGGTGTCAACATTTCAGTAATCCTCCTCGTACCCATCTGGCGAAGGGTTGAAGATTATAGTGTCCCGACGCCGCAGAGTCCACCCGTCCACGAAGGACACCGTCGCGCGTCTTAGTCTTTCGTCTTTCCGCCTGCTGTAGGGCGGGGCTTTACGCCCCGCCGCGCCTCTACCTTCTCTTCTGCCGCAGTCGAAGGTCATCGTGAGAGCGATGCCCCATACGCAGGGCCCGCCGTCTGTCATCCTTGCGATGCGAACCATCGCCGGACGACGGTGTTCGTCGGCCGAAGGATCTCCTTTTTCCGATGGCCGATGACATCTGCTGCGCACTCCGACAAGCCAACAGGAGATCCTTCGTCGGCAACGCTTCGCGTCGCCTCCTCAGGATGACAACCAAAGACCAGGACCGGGCCGGATAGGGGACCTGCCGCAAGAACCGCGGCACCCGGCGAACCTTCGGTTCGCTGGTCGGCCCCTCCACAAGCCAAGCGAAGAGCCCGTCTCGCGAATAGGTAACGTCGTCATGTGTCACGCTAGCGTGACATATTCCCATGTTACGGATTGATGATCCAGATCGTCGGGTGGCTCTTCAGCTTGTCGAAGACTTCCGGGCCGAAGAAGTGGAAGTTCCCCGCCTCCCTCTCCACGTCCCAGTCCTTCGGCGCCGCCGTCAGGAATTCGCCCACCGTGCCCAGGGCGATCTTCGGGTCCGTGTAGGAGGTCTTGTAGTGCATCGGGATGACCACCTGCGGGTCGAGCTGCTTGATGACCTCGACGGCCTCCTTCGGGCCGAGGGTGTAGTTGCCGCCCACCGGTACGAAGAGGACGTCCACGGGCTTGATCGCCTTGATCTGGTCGGCCGTCAAGAGCTGACCGAGGTCGCCGAGGTGGCAGAGCTTTACGCCGTCCTGCTCCCAGCGGTAGGCCGCCACATCGCCGCGGTTCTGGTTCTCCGGCTTGGTCCAATGAGGCACCTTGACGCCGAAGAAGCGGACCGGGCCGACGGTGAACTCGCCATACTCCTCGACGTGGGGCGGGTACTTGGCTTTGACCGCGCTCACGTTGCCATGGTCGAAATGCTTGTGCGTCCCCAGGGCCACGTCGCCGGTCCACTCGGGCACCGGATAGCCGATGCTCTTGTCGAAGGGATCGACGACGACCGTGAAGCCGCTGCTCCCCTTGATCGTGAAGCAGGCATGACCACTATACAAGACTGTAACTCCGCGCTGTTGGGCTTCCATCGAGGGCACCTCCGCTCTCTCACGGGAACAACCGGATAGGACTACCAGGGCAATCGTGGCAACCGAAAGCACACTCCGCATGACCGCTCCTCACGTGCTCCCGCTAGGCCTGCACGTCCTCGGCAAGATGGGGCGCGAAGGGCCTGAGATAGTCGCGCCACTGCTTATGCTGGATGGCGGCCCGGAAGACCGAATAGTTGAGATAGGGGATCAGCTTCGGGCGCTCGGGAGGATGCGTGAGCGTCATCCCGACGTCCTCGGGCGCGTGATTCCCCTTCTTGTGATTGCACTCGCTGCAGCAGGCGACGAGGTTGGTCCACGTGTGCGGGCCACCTCGCTCGCGTGGGACGACGTGGTCGATGGTGAGCGAGCGGCTCTGGCGCCCGCAATACTGGCAGGTGAGGTTATCGCGGGTGAGGACGCCCCGGCGCGAGAGCTTCAGCTCGGGCATGGGGCGGCGGACGAGATGGCTGAGGCGGACGACCGAGGGCATCCGGTAGACCTTCGTGGACGTAGCGATCCACTCGGAATCCTCCTCGATGACCGAGGCTTTCCCGAGGGTGATCATGCCCATGGCCCGCCGCCAACTGGTGATGTTGAGCGGCTCAAAGTTCTGATTGAGTACCAGGACACTACCGACCATCACTTCGCGCACCCCGCAAAGAAACGACCCGCCGGCAGCAAGGCGGCGGGTCGTGGCTAATCCTGCAAGCACAGCGCGCCGCCTGGGAAGAAGTAGAACTCGTAGGCGTGACTGCGAATTCCCGAGGATGTGACCGAATCGATGAGCATGGCTGTCGGGAAGGAAAGATACATCCGGGCAGGGGCGGTGTCAACGAAAGGCGGGGGCGTCGACCATCCGCCGAAAGACAAACGCGGAGGACCCGTAGGCCCTCCGCGCGTTGGAAAACGTGACTGAGAAAGCCGCCCTACATGATGAAGTTGCGCATCCAGTCGACGCCGAGGAGGATGCCCTCATACCGGCGCGGGCCGCCCCAACCCTCGCTGTGCGGCTCCATCGCAACGCAGCCGCCGTAGCCATGGTGGTTGAGCACGCCCATGACGCGGCCGTAGTCGATGCTGCCCATGCCCGGCGGGACGTCCTGGACGATCTTATCGCCGATCTTGAGGGTGTCCTTGGAGTGGACGTGGGTCACCCTATCGCCCCAGTCGAGCAGCTCGTCGAGGTAGCAGCGGCCGTCGTAGAAGGGGTGCGAGGGGTCGTACTTGATGCCCAGCGTCGTCTCGCCGAGGGCGCCCCAGATCAGGTCCCAGGCCTCCGGCTTGTACGCGAAGTTCGCCCAGTGGCAGTTGTAGAGCGCCAGGCGGATGTCGTTGTTATCCGCATAGTCAGTCCACTCGCGGAGGAGGGGGATGAAGCTGTCGACATGCTGCTGCAGCGAAAGGCCCTCCATCTCCGAGCCGGCGCCGATGCAGCAGGTGGACGCGCCGACGGCGAGGGTGAAGTCGATGAGCTTGGGGATGAGGGACTGGGCGGCCCTGGCGGTCGCGGGATCGGGCGAGAGCGGCTCGGCGCCCCATACGCCGCACGAGGCGACGCTGACGCCATACTTGTCCTGCAGATCGAGGACACGGTCGAGGTTGTCGAGGGCGTCGAAGGGCGGGTTGATCGTGCACTCAAGCTCGAGGCCGTGCTCGAGGGCAAACCAGAAATCCTGTTCGGAATAGTCTGTGATGAAGCCAAGGGTCATGGGAAAAGCCTCCGGTAGGTCAGTGTCGGGATGCCTTTTCGTCGCCGCAAGCAAAGGACCTCCAGCGATTGCGGAGAAACTCCGCGGATCGATGGGCGACGTCGAGCTGATGGAATCAGGGAGACATGAGATATGCTGACGCGGATAGCACGATGGCTAGCGACAAGCGCGGTGCAGGCGATACCGGGGCTGAGGGAGACCAAGCTGGGCGTCACGCCGGCGTACCTCGCCGTGGGCTCCGAGAAGCATGGATGGCATCTCGGTCTTTTGGTGCGAGGCCAGCGCGGCCCCAAGGTGTGGGTGGACGGGCAGGAAGGGCCGGAGTACGACGCCTTCGGGGGGCCCCCGGTATTCAGCCAGGACGGGAAGCACGTGGCGTATGCCGCCGAGAAGGGGGGGAAGTGGCTCGTGGTAGTGGACGGGCAGGAGGGGGCGGAGCACGACGGCGCTATGGGACTGGTGTTCAGCCCGGACGGGAAGCGTGTGGCATACGTCTCTGCAGGGCGTGGGCGTCAGTTCGTGGTTCTGGACGGGATAGACGGGCCGGGGTACGACGGCATCCTCTCGCACGGCCTGGTATTCAGCCCTGACGGGGATCACCTGGCGTATGGCGCCAACAGGGGCGGGAATCAACTTGTGGTGGTGGACGGGCAGGAAGGGCCGGAGTGTGGCATCGTCTACGCCCCGGTGTTCAGCCTGGACAGCGAACACGTGGCCTACGCCGCCAAAAAAGGCGGGGCGTGGGTCGTGATCGTGGACGGGCAGCAGGGGCCGGACTATAGCGGCCCCGCACGGAGAGAGATCGTGCCCGGCACGGACGGTCGGCTGGCGGCTGACTACACGAGGCGGCGCACACCAGCGTTCAGCCCGGACGGCAAGCGTCTGGCATATGTCGTCCAGAAGGGCACGTATTACGTGGCGGTGGTGGACGGGCAGGAAGGGCCGGCGTATGGCGACGTCGCCGACGAAAGCGTTGTGTTCAGCTCGGATGGGCAGCACCTTGCGTATGCCGCCAGGAGAGGCGAGAAATGGCTCGTGGTCGCGGACGGGCAGGAAGGGCCGGAGTATGGAGCCATCGCCGCCGACAGCGTTGTGTTCCGTCCAGGTGGAGAGCACGTGGCGTATGCCGCCGAGAAGAGCCGGCGGTGGCGGGTTGTGGTGGACGGCCAGGAAGGACCGGAATACGACGGCATCAGCGCCCTGATCTTCGGGCCGGACGGGGAGCACATGGCGCACGTCGCTACAAGGAGCGGGCGCCAGTTTGTGGCTCTGGACGGGCAGGAAGGGCCGGAGTGCGACGGCATAGGCCGGGGGAGCCTGGCGTTCAGCCCGGACGGGAAGCACGTGGCGTACACCGCCATCAAGGGCGGGAAGCAGTTCGTGATGGTGGACGGGGAGGAAGGGCCGGAGTATGACGCCATAATCGCGAACGGCCCATCCTATCACGAGGATGGGACCCTCGAGTTCCTGGGGGTGAGGGACGGCGACCTGTACCGCGTGACCGTGCCGCCGGCGGCGCAGTAAGGCGGCGTCCGGACGGAGTGCTGAAGACGGCGGGACGGGTGCCGGGGATCCTTCGCGCACAAAACGCACTCAGGATGACACCCAAAGGCAGAAGAGCGAAAAGCCTGCCAACGGCGTGCCGGCTACCACGTCTCGGTGTGAACGTTCTCCAGCGGCGCGGGGCCCTTGGTGCGCAGGTCGGTCGCCGGGTAGCCGACCGCGATCAGCCCCTCGACCCGGATGCTCTCCGGTATGCCGCAGATCTTGCGGACAGTGCCCTCGCGGTCGTGCTCGGGGCCCCACTCGGGGTTGCCGCGGATGCCGATCCAACACGTCCCCAGCCCCATCGCCGTCGCCTGGATGAGGACGTTCTCGATCGCCGCGCAGCAGTCCTCGATCCACCAGTGAGAGGCCTTCTCCGCATCGCCGCAGATGACCAGGACCACCGGGCTCTGCGAGCAGAAGCCCGACCACTGGTGCACTTTCGAGAAGGCCGCGCGCTTCTCGGCATCGCGCACGACGATGACATGATACGGCCGGACGTTGCTGGCCGACGGGGCGCAGAGGGCGGCGTGGACAAGCTCGGTCACGGCCTCCTCGGACACCGGATCGGGCTTGTAGGCACGGCAACTAGCACGTTTGGCGATGGCATCGATCATTAGGGCTATGCAGTTGACACAA
>PMZA01000208.1 GCA_003170595.1 Armatimonadota bacterium | reverse complement strand
GGATGAACTTGAGGGCATTCCAGCGACCGTCGTTGTGGCCGGCGGTGACGGCGAGGCCACCGGCGGCGCCGGTGTCGCGGATGGCAAGCTGCATGGCCGCGGTCGGGCAGACGCCGAGGTCGACGACCTCGCATCCCGTGCCGAGGAGGCCGGACAAGACCGAGTGGGCGACCATGGGCCCGGACAGGCGCGTGTCACGACTAACGAGCACGCGGCCTCCGCCAAGGTACGTGCCGAAGGCGCCGGCGAAGGCGCAGGCTATGTCCGGCGTGAGGGCCTCACCGATGATCCCTCGAACGCCGCCGATGCTGATGCGAAGTTGCTTCATAGGCAGAGCGGAAAGCTAAGGATGCTGCTTGCGGAAGCCGGCGATCGCCGAGCGGACCGCGTCGAAGTAGGGATCGCCGGGCTGCTTGGGCAGGCAGTATGTCACCACGCCGTCGCAGTTGCCCGCGGCCATCTCGTCGAGTGCCATCTTGAAATGGGAGCCGACCTCGGCCGGCGTTCCCTGGCTGCCGGGCATGCGGAGCTTGTACTCAGACTGCTCCGCCGCCGTCATCACCACATAGGGTAGCCGAAACTGGCCCGCGGCGGAAGGGCGGGGCTGGAAGGCAAGGTTCCACTTGCCCTGCGAGGCCTGCTGCCAGGCGGGTTTGTCGCCTGCCGAAAGGGACTGCGGAGTGAAGCCGTGGAGCCTGAGGTCCGAGAAGCGGATGTCGACGCCAAAGTTGCCGACGCCCTGCTTGTCGATGCAGCGAAGGGCGATCGTGACGGTCTTCTTGCCGCGCACGAAATCGCTTACGTCTGCGGTGACGGAATGGAAATCTGTGTCGCCGCCCGCGACGTCCTGCTCCCACACGACTGCGCCGTCGACCAGTAACTGCTTGCAGTGATAACCGGCGGTCGGGCCGGCGTAATCGTCGCTCTGCTCGAAGCTGATTGTGTAGCGCGCGGCGCCCGGGGTGACCGTGACCTCGCGGCTGACCTCGTCGAAGTCGCCGGACTGCGAGGGCGTGTTCCACGGAAAGGACATCTCGGTGCCGGGACGCTCGACGATTTCGCCGCGGAGGATCCTCGCCGCGCGGCGGATGTCCCTGGGGCCCGACGGATAGGCGACCACTACCCCATCGACGACTGGCGTGTAGGCTTCCATGAACACACTGCTGATCTCGGGAAAGTACATGAGGGGGAAGAACTTGAGCGCCGGGTTGATCTTGTGGGCGGCGCGCTGAGCCTGGGCGATGTAAGTCGGCGTGAGGGTCGTGGAGTTGGCGTAGAAGTCGTCGATCACCCACGCGCGGAGGTTGGGAAACTTGAGCGAGAGGCGCGCGATCTCCTCGCCCCAACGCACGAAGTCGAGGCCGAAGGGCGTCCCCGGCGGCGGCTCCGACGGCGGGCAGAGGTAGACCCAGACGTCGATGCCGGCCTTCTGCGCCGCCGGGAGGAAGACCTGCAGATCGTCACAATCGGTGGGCGCGTGCCAGACCAGGAAGAAGTAGGAATTGACGCCGAGGGCCTTGAGCTGCGAGACGAGGAGCGGCACATCGACGTGGCCGTCGGCGCCGCGAAGCTCGTTGTCATAGTCGGCCACGAGACCGACGGCGGGGCTCGACGTTGGCGCGGACAAGGGTGCGAGGGCGAGGACGGAGAGCATCAACCACGGTGTCATGAGACTCCCCCCAGCGAAGTCTGTCTAGCGATCGACGTCGACGCTGACGCCACCGGTCATGGACACGATGTGTCCGCGGCCGCCGGCTTCGTCGATGGCCTGCTTGACCTCGTACTGCCGCCCAGGCGCGTAGGCGAACATCGCCCCGCCCATGCCGGAGCCGTTGAGTTTGCCGCCCATCGCGCCCGCCGCCAGTGCCGCGTCGATGAGTTCGTCGAGCTTCGGGTGCGAGACGCCCACGCCGTCGCGGAGTTCGCGCTGGTGATCGAGGAGCATCTTGCCGAGGCGCCGCTGGTCGTCGTGATCCAAGTAATCGCGCGATAACAAACGCCGCCCGGCCTGGCATAGGTCGCGATTGACGAACTGGGCCCGGACCACGCGCGCCGGGTCCTCGTCGAGGCGGGCGAGGTAGTGCTCGACCTGCGCCAGAGGCGTGGTGCGTACGTCGAACTCGGGGATCATCTCGGCGAGCATCGCGAAGCCCTCGTTGGCGGCGATGCGCGAGGCCCGCAAGGTGGCGGTCGTCTTCTTGGGCACCAGGGTCTCGCCGAGGACAAAGCCCTCAAGCTCGGCGGGGAGAGGCGTGACGCGGATGGGCTCGCGGCAGTCGATGTAGAGCAGGCCGCCGACGGCCGAGGTGTAGTGATCCATCATCCCGCCGGGCTCGTTGAACTCGAGCACCTCGGCCTGATGGGCGAACTTGGCGATGGCCTCGCGCGAGTGAGGGACGTGGTCGCGCTGGGTGGTGAGGAGGAAGGCTATCCAGGCGACGGTGAGCGCCGAGGAGCTTGAGGTGCCCGCGTTGATGGGGATGGTGCCGGTGATGGTGACGTCGTAGCCCTGCTCGATCTGAAGCCCCGCGCGGCGGAGGACGTTGGTCGCCGAGCGGATATAGTCGCGATCGCGAAGGTAGGGCAACTCCTCGCGGCCCTCGAAGCCGTCGCGGTCCTCCACGTCGGGCATATCAAGGTGGAACTCGCCGTCGGAGCGGGGCGTGGCGACGATCTTGATGGTGAGGCTGATGGGGCAGGCGAGGACGGAGAGGCCGAGGAAGTCCTGGTGCTCGCCGAACAGACACACGCGGCCCGGGGCCTCGACGGTAACCTTCTTGGGCAACATCCTGCTCCTCCTGGGACGTGGGAAAGATGGGGAGCCCGACGTGCGGGCCTAGAGAAAGGATAGGGGGCGGGGTTGAGCGGTGTCAAGCGAAAGGGACGTTGCGACGTCGAAGACTAGGTCCTTCGTCGGCGACACAAGACGTCGCCTCCTCAGGATGACAAAGCGGGGAGGAGATGCGTCCCCAGCCGGCCCACGGCTACTGGTAATCCTGCGCGTGGACGACCTCGCCGGTCTCGGCTGAGTCGAAAATCATCGAGATGAGGCGCATGGCGTCGAGGGCATGCTCGGGCTTGACCAGCGGCTCGGCGCCCCGGAGGAGGACGTCGGCAAGGTTGTCGTAGATGACAGTCGCAGGCGCGGTCACCGGCTCGAGGACCTGCTCGCCGTCGTCGGTGAAGACGTGGACATCGCAGCCGCCGACCGGTTGGCTGATCAGCGTCCCCTTCGTGCCTGTGACGAACCAGCGCGGGAGGGGCGTGCGCCAGTTGTTCGTCGCCTCGACGGTCGCGACGGTCTTGTCGGCGAAGCGGAGTTCAGCGTGAAAGTGATCGTCGACTTCCTTGCTCCAGATGCGCGACTGGAGGTCGGCGTAGACCGACACGAGCGGTGAGGCGACCATGCGGAGCATCTGATCGCCGAGGTGGGAGCAGTAGTCGTAGACCATGCCACCGCCGAAGGCCCGCTGGATGCGCCAGGTCGAGTTGAACTCCTTGACGCCGTAGCTGGTCCAGATCTCGGTGAAGTGGGACCAGCGCGAACCGCGATCGTAGACCTCGCCGAGGAGGCCGTCGGCGATGGCTTTCTTGACGGTGAGATAGTCGGAGTCGAAACGGCGATTCTGATTGGCGGTGATCAGGACGCCGGCGTCGCGCGCGGCGTTGACCATCTTCTTCGCCTGCTCGTAGTTCATCGCGAAGGGCTTGTCGCAGAGGACATTCTTGCCGACGGCGATGGCCGCGAGGGCCTGATCGCAGTGCATGTTCGGAGGGGTGCCGATGGCGACGAGGGAGATGTCGTCGTCGGCGAGGAAGTCCTCGTAGCTCTTGTACGTCGGGCAGCCGAAGCGCTCGCGGGCGGCCTCAAGGCGGGCGTCCACCGCATCGCAGACGGCGGCGAGGAAGAAGCCGTCGACGGACGCTGAGAGGGCGGCATGGTAATGCTCGCCGATCTGGCCGTAGCCTACGACGCCAACGCCGATCTTGCCGGACTTGTCTGCGGACACTGCGGATCACTCCTAAGGCATCGATTGAGGTTGTGGTTGGGCCCGGACGACGCGGTAGATTACCACATCGCCGCTGCGGAAGACCTCGTGGAGAGCCTTGAGGCCGCGGTTGGGCGGATCAGGCATCGATATGGGGTGGCCCACAGCTTTCGCGGCGGCGGGGGCCATCGATCGCTGGATGAACTGCTCGTACTGCCCCCACCAGACGTAGGTCGCGCCAGTGCGCTCGAGGACAGCCTCGCGGATGCCAACGAGGAGGCCGGGGGCGTAGAAGGTGGCGACCATCCGGGCCATCGCCGGGAAGTTGAGCGTCTCGGCCCAGTGACCGGCCACCACCCGAGCGGGGCAGAAGGCCGGGATGTGGCTGCCGATCAGCGAGGAGGAGAGGATGATGTCGTCGTAGGAAGTGTTGGCGCCCAGCCAGCGAAGCCCGGCGACCTCGTCGGTGGTCAGATAGGCGGGAGGCATGAGGAGGGAGAGGAGGTCGGCGTTGTTGGACTGCACGTGGGTCAGGCAGTCGTAGACGAAGACGATGTTCGAGGGGACGGCGAGGAGGCAGACGATGACGATCGCCCTTAGGCCGAGGCCGTGGCGACGGCGCGAGCGCTCGTCGTCGGTAAGGGTCTTGGGCCAGCGGCGCTCGGCGATGAGTGGCAGCGCGAAGGCGAGGGCGAAGGCTGCGAGGCAGGCGATCGCCAGGTGAGCGCCCTCGATCATCTTGCGCTGAAAACTCACCGGCGCGTAGACGAGGGCGAAGGTCACCAGGGCCCAGAGGAGTGGTGCGACCGGGCGCTGATCGCGTCCTCGACGGCGCCAGGCGACGATCGCCCCGAGGAGCGCCGCGATGCCGAGAAGACCGTAGCCGAGGGCGTAGTCGAGGAAGCGCGGCGAGAGGGTGGGGGTGCTGATCTTGGCGAAGTAGGCGGGGTCGGCCGAAGATGCGTAGCGCGCCCAGAGGAGCGATGGGATCGAGAGCACGACTAGAAGGATGTACAACGCGGCGCCGCGGACGAAGGCGAGGAGGCGCCGCTTCCAGAGGAACAGGAGCCACAGGAAGGTCGCCGCATAGATCGCGAAGGCGTCGTAGGTGTGCACGTTGCCGAGTACGAGTAGCAGAAGGCCGGCGATGAGGATGCCGCCGAATCTGCCCTTCTCCATCGAGCGGAAGGCCCAGAGCAGCGTCGCGGCCATGAGCGCGAGCGACCACGTGAAGAGGGGGTTGAGGAGGAAGCTGAGGAAGGTCACGGCCTCAGGCATGACCTGCCAACTGGAGGCGCAGTCCATCGGCGTGAAGCCCGGGCGCATGCCGGTGTAGGCCATCAGCGTGAAGATCCAGCCGAAGCCTGAGCCGATCGTGACCAGCACGACCGCGCCGAGACGGACGAGGCTGACCTCGCTGACGTAGGCGACGAGGCGATAGAAGGCGAAGATGGCGACGGGGATGCCGAGCAGGCGGGCGGCGTGGAAGGCGGCGATGGGCGTGAAGCCGAGGTAGCGGCAAGCGGCGCCGAGGATGAAGAGGAAGACGTTGAAGAAGTGCGGGTTCTGGTTGACGATCGTGTACTGGTTGGCGAGAAGGAGATGGCCCTCGGAGGCCTGGCGGATCCAGGCGAGGTAGACGTTGCCCTCATCGGGCCCCCAAAGGAAGCCGGCGAAGACGCGGTTGGGGCCGGCCCAGAGCTGGGCGAAGGCGTAGGGGATGGCCGTCAGCGCCGCCACGAGGGCTGACCATAGGACAACGAAGAGGATCTCACGGCGCTCAGAGGCTTGCATGGCGGACGGGAAGGAGTCTATATACAAGGTGGTCGTATCCGCAAGGCGCGGCGGGCATGAATGCC
>PMZA01000470.1 GCA_003170595.1 Armatimonadota bacterium | reverse complement strand
GACGCAATCAGGCCAACGGGCGCGAGGAACATGGTGCCAAGGGAGAGCCACTTGAGGTGGAAAACGATGCCTGAGGGGTCGGCCTCGACGGCGGGCGACTCGCCGACGCGCATGTGCTTGAGTTCCCTGGCGATGCCCTCGCTATACGCCTCATGCCACGCGAGGAAGACGTAAGGCGAGGTGACAGCGAAGGCGACGAAGGCGGCGGCGAACGCGCCGGCAAGGAGCTTCAGGCGGACCGGGGACGCGATGGTGCGGTCAAAGGCGAGGGCGACGAGGGGGACAAGGAAGACGACGGCGCCGCTGTACTTAGTCGATGCCGCGAGACCCGCCGCTGCGCCAGCGAGAAGGTAGAAACGCGGGCGCTCGCGGACGGAGGCGAGGATCGTGAAGAGGAGCGTCAGAGAGGTGCAGAGCGCGAGGGTCGAGTCCACCGTTGCGTAGCGCGCGTGGAGAGCGTGAAGCGGCATCAGGGCCAGCGCGAGACCTGCCCAGAGGCCGGCGCCGGCTGTGATGGCCTCGGCGGCAAGGGCCACGACTACCACAGTGCCGACGGACGCAAGAAGCGAGACGACGCGAGCGTCGATCGTCCAGGCGCGCAAGGTCTCAGGGATGCGGTTCGTCGAAAGATTCGAGACCAGGTCGCCATGGGCGATCGAGGCCGCGGCATCGACGAGGTCGAGGTAGAAGCAGCCGTAGTTGAAGAAGTGCGGGTTGAGGTCGCCGGTCGAAAGGCTAAGGACGCCGCGCAGGGAGTGGAACTCGTCGGGATGATAGGAGAACAGGTGTGTCGGGCCAGGCAGCCCCCAGCCCAGGCCGGGTAGGCGGGCTGCAAGGGCGATGACGACGAGAGCCACAAGAAGATATGGACGCATGTTCGTAGCGGGCCGCCGCAAAGAAAACCCTTCGGGCGAGAGAATACGTCGCCCGAAGGGCTATACCTTCACGTCAGGGCCAGCGTGGGCCAGGCCCCCGCCCGACAAGGACCGTCGTTAGCCCGGGCCGGCGTTGAGGATGGCGTAGGTCCGCGTCGGTCCCCAGTTGCCCGCGCCGTCCTGCGCGCGGATGTGCAGGAACCAAACGCCCGGCGCAAGCTGGCCGAGGGACGCGCCCTGATCGGTCGTGCCAACCTTCTTCTCCGGGTCGGTCGCGCTGACCTGGTTGACGACGTAGCTGTAGCCGGCGATGCCGGTGGCATCGGTGGCCTGCCAGGTCATCTTGACGGGGCCGGTGCCGACGCGGCCGATGATGAAGTTGTCGAAGCGGGCGGTCATGCCCACCGGATTGTCCATGGTGTTGCGGTCGCTGGTGATGACCTGCGCGATCCCCAGCGAGCCGTCGGGGATGACCCGGCGGAGCAGCGGGAAGAGGTCGACGTAGGCGTGGTGCCACGCGCCGTCGGCCACGATGCCCGGGATGAGGCCGATGGCTCCGGCCGGGTCGTCGGTCATGCAGATCGAGTACCAGTTCCCGTTGCACAGCACCATGAGATCGAGGCGACAGCCCTTCTGGAAGTTGTAGTCGAAGGACATCACCGGGTAGGTTTCGCCGTAGTACAACTGGCCGGAGATGAGGGCCTGCATGTTGCCGCCCTGCTTATTGTTGGTGAGCTTGATGCACGACGCGCTGCCGGCCGCGCCCTGAGTGGTGTCGCGCTCGACGGTGGCGCCGGCGTCGCTATAGGTCTGCCAGCCGTCGGTGCCGGCCTCGAAGGTGTCGACGAGGAAGGTCTTGTGCGACGGCGAGTCGAGGGTGGCGACGACCGGCGGCTTGTGGTCCATCTTGTAGTCCATGATCCAGGACCACTCAGGATTGGACTCGATGTCGTTGCCGGCGAAGTCCTTGGCCTTGGCGAGCTTCACGTTGACCTTCTGGCCGTCGGCGAAGACGATGGGCGCGGGCTGGACCTTCTCGCAGTTCCAGGTGAGGCGACCGGTGGAGGCGTCGAAGACCGTGGCGCCGCCATCGCAGTGATAGTCGTTGCCGTTGATGTTGAGGACGATGCTCGCCGGGTCGATGCCGCCAGGGCCGCGGTCGGAGAGCGGGATGCTGATCTCGCTCTCGGCGGCGTGGCCATTGGCTGCCGGGGCGCCAACCTGAGCAGTCGGGCGGTCGGAGTCGATAAGGAGGCGGCGAGTGAGGCACTCGGACGCGTTGCCGTTCTTGTCGTAGGCGCGGGCGTGGAGGTAGTAGGTGCCGGTCGGCTGGGCGGGGATGGTGAAATCCTCGCTGTCGGCGTTGATGCTCGTCGGCGCGGGCGAGGTCTCGCTCTGATCGAGCTTCCACGCGACGCCGGCGATGCCGCCGGGATCGGGGGCATCGAAGTGAGCCTTGATGGGAGCGATGCCGCTGATGACCGGCGAGATTTCGATGTTGTCGAGATACATCGTGCGGCGGCGGAAGTTGTACATCTGGCCGCCCCAGTCGGAAAGGACGAACCAGCGGACGACATAGCTCGGCGCCTTCGGGTCGTTCTTGGCGAGCATGTCGTAGAGGTTGAACTCGAGATGATGCCACTTGTCGTCGAGTTCCGGTTTGTCCACTGCGTTGCCAATGTTGGGAAGGGTGTTGTCGTTGTCGGTGAAGTGGATGGCCTTCCAGTCGCCGTTGAGGTAGACCGCGAAGTCGCCGTGATAGTGGAGGGGGGCGCGGTAGTCCATGCTCACCACGCGATAGGCGCCGGCGTCGAAGGCATCGGTGAAGAAGCGGATGCCGAAGCGGCCGCCCTCCGTCGGGTTGACCATGCGCAGGCAGCCCTTGCCACCCGGGCCGTCCACGAGATCGGTGAAGAGAAGAGCCCCGCCGGGGCCGCCGTAGCTCTCGACCGCGGGCATTTCATCGGTCTGGAAGTCAGCGTCGAGAAGGGGCGGGCGACCGACGGTGAGCTTGGGCGTGCGAGGCGCGCGCTTGTCCTTGTCCTTCGAGAAGGTGTAGCTCCAGTTCAGGGGGCCGGAGATCTGGTGACCCGTCGAGTCGGCAAGGGCGGAAAGGACGATCGGCACCGGCTTGCCAGTGTCGAAGGAGAGGCGGGCCACGCCGGGATCGATGACGAGGCGGCTGAGGCCGGGGTCGACCGTGACGCCGGGCATGCCGACGGCGAGGTCCTTACCGGCGACCTTCAGCTTGATGGAACTCCACTTGATCGCGCCGCAGGGACCGTCGTTGACGGCGAGGACGATGTCCTCATCACCGGCGGTCGAACCGTTGGCCGGCGAGGCGAGGTCGGCGGTGGGGGCGTCGAGGTTGACCGGCACGGCGATGTGGGAGGTGGCGAGCCACGGGCCATCGGAGAGCTCGCAGGCGGCGTGGGCATACCACCAGCCGGACTTGGACGCGATAACGTCCTTCTGGCCCGGCGTGGTGACGAGGTCGTGCGAGATCTGGGTCACCGGGTTCTGATCGACGGACCAGTTGACGACCTTGAAGGTCTTGTTCGCCGGGGGCGTGGGCTGGGCGATGGTCGCCTTGGTAAGCGGGGCGTAGAGGGCGAAGTTATCGAGGCACCACGAGGCGCCGATGCGATTGCCACCGAAGCCGGCCATCAGGTAATCCTTCTCGTTGAGGTTGCCGAACCACAACTCGTAGGCGCCAAGGCCATTGCCGGAGTCCCAATTCTTGGAGGCCTGGCGCAAGGCGGCGGCGAGGTCGAAGCGGGCGTGATGCCACTGGCCGTCGGTCTTGACGTCAGGGATCTGACCGCAGACTTGGGCAGTGTTGGCGCCCTCGGGCGGGCCGGTGAAGATGACCTCGTAGCGGCGATCGCCGACCGAAGCGTAGAGGTTGACCTTCACGTCCGGCGTGATCTTGTAGTCGAAGTCGAGCATCGGCATGGCCGCGATGGAGACCGGCGACGGGATGACGTCGACGCCGAAGTTGCCGCCGGGACCACCGTTGACGATCTTCAGGCAGCGCGCCGAGTTCAAGGCGCCGGGGGCCGCCAGCGTGAGCTTGGCCATGCCGTCCTGATGGGGCTTGAACCATCCGACGGAATCCTCAAAGCCGGTGGCGACGACGTTGGGCGTGCTGAGCTGCGGGGCCGGCTGGTCGGAAAGCTGGGTCTGCTGGCGGAAGGCGACCTTCTCGTAGGGCACGGACGCGCCCTCGGCGACGTGGTCGTAGTAGATGCGCACGCGGGCGAGGATGATGCGGTCGTCGTAACCCCAGAGGGCAACGTGGCCGTCGGGCAGCGGGTCGGGATCGTGGACTTCGCAGACAAGCCGCTCGTCGTACCAGAGCTGGAGGAGATTGCCGCTCTTCCGGGCGCGCACGTTCCACCACTTGCGGTGGTAGGAGTACATGTCCGGCAAGCCGTCCTCGAGGACAGGGAGGAGGTGCTTGGGGTCCGAACTCTGGGCGAGTATCTTCCCGTTCTTCATGATGACGGAGCGGGAGTTCTGCCACGCGCCGATCATGAACTGGTACCCCGAGGAGAGGTCGAGGCCGTCGCCGCACATGGTGATGTTGAAGTCGCAGGGATTCTTATAGCTGCGCGGCTGCTCGACCATCATGCCGAAGGCTGAGTACATGTCGACGGTGGTGTCGCCGCCGTAGGAGACTTTGGACCACAGGCCGGTCGGGGCCATGTCCGAGCGGCCGCCATACCAGGACCACTGCGGGCTGCAGACCCAACGGTTGGTGGTGCCCCAGTTACCGGCGGCGATATACCAATCCGTGGGGGCCGACGCGAAGGTGCAGTCGACGACGTTGCGATCGCGGACGTCGAGATCGCCGATGTCCACGCCGGAAGCGCCGAGGTCGGCCATGACACGGTCGCGCTCGAGGCCGCCGGGCTTGGCAGTGGCCATCCCGGTGGGTTTGGCGATGGGGGCTCCGCCGGGAAGGTTCAGCTTGGCAAGCGCTTCCTTGGCGGCTTCGTAGTTGGGGGCCTTCGCCAGTACCGCTTTCCACGCCTCGCGGGCGCCGTTGTCATCGCCCTGCAGTTCGAGGGCGAAGCCGAGCCAGTAGAGGCTGTCGGTCGAGTTGGGCCTCAGCTTCAGGACGCGGCGGAACTGTTCCGCGGCCTCGGGATTCTTGCCCACGTTGATGAGCGCGCGGCCATACCAGAAGCGCGGCTGCGGATCGTCCGGGGCGCGGTCCACCAGAGCCGCGAGCATCTTGGCGGCATTGTCAGGATCGCCGCCGCGAAGTTCGTTGAGCGCCTGGTCCAGCGTCTGAGCGCGAGCAGGCGCGCCCGCGGTGATCGCCAGGGAAAGCACAAGAAGTACGAGTATAAGGACGGGAACCGACCTCACTTGGGTTTCTCCTCCCCGGTTGGCCTGACGGCGGCCAGCGGCGCAGCCGAAAGGGCGCTGAGCCGCTGGTGGAAGATGCAATCTTCTCCAACCGAAATCGCGATGAACTCGCCAAGGCGCGAACACTGGATGTGCGCCTCAGCACCCTCGGGCGTGCAGTCCTTCTCGGCGACCATCTTGCCGGCGGCCTTCACGGTGAAGTGGATGGACTTCTGATCCTTCTTACCGGCCAGAGTGATGGTGATGCCGGAGTCCCTGGCGGTCGGGTCGCCATCGAGGACGAGGGTGAGAGTGAAGTCGCGGGTGCCGACGCCGGTTAGGGGGAAGTCGACGTCGTAGTGGCCGCGGTAATCGCCCTTGCTCCACCACTGACCGGCGACGGAGCCCTCAGCACCGGGCGCGGCCAGAGAGGCAGCGACCCACATGTGGCGGCGAGACGCCCATTCGACCATCTCGAAGTGGCGGTCGGTGTTGGTGAACTCCTTCGTCGTATGGCTGGTCTTCGGCGGCGCGATGAAATCCAGGGCGACGTTGCTGAAGGCGAGGCTCCTGGCATCGCGGCCATAGAGCGCCAGGCGCCCGCCGTGACAGGTCGGCACGAAGGCCTGCACCGAGACGCCGCCCAGCGAGCCGACAACCAGGCCGTCCTCGACATGAACCGAGAGGCGGGCGGGCTTGGACGACAGGGCCGAGCAAGGCGCGGATACGAGTTCCTGCCACGACTTGGTGGAAGCGTCGCGGCTGAGGATCGCCAGCGATGGCGCTCCTCCCGAGCGGACAGCTATCAGGACGGGATGGGCCGAGCCTGCGTCGACCAGGAGCCCGGCCGAGGAGGCCGTGCCCTTGAGACTGACGGCGGCGAGGTAGTTGGGCCACTCGGGCTCGCCAGCCGCGGCGTAGGCTTCGCCGGAGCAGTTGAGGCTCATCGCGGTGCCGGTCGTGGTCCAGTTGCCGCGATCCGCGGCCCAGCGACCAGGCTGGGGCGTGGAGAAGTCATCGCGGAAGATGGTCCAGTCGTCGACGGAGACATCGTCGAAGTAGGCGCCGCCGGTGCCGGAGGTCATGATGCCGGCCTGACCCTGCCCCATGGCGTCGATCGCGACGGAGAGGCGGTTGACGCCATCGACGAAGGCGGCGAGGTGGCCGTCGGAATAGCCGAGGCCGAGGCGATACCACATGCCGGGGAGGAAGCCGCCCTTGATCTCTTTGAGGACGCGAGGCTTGCCGTTCTCAACGGCGATGAGGCGAAGGACGTCGGGATCGTCGGCGGCAATCTTGCTGTGCCACTCGACGGCGAGGTAGTTGGTGAGGCTCTGATAGCAGACGACGAGGCCCATCACCGTGTCCGGGAAGCCGCGGACGGCCGAGGCCATCATGTAGTCGCGCCAGAACCAGTAGCCGGTGACGGCGATGGCCGGTGCGGTGTCGGTGGGCTCGCCGAAGTAGCTGAAGGGATTCGTGGACTTGCTGGCATCCATGGCGGCGGCCTGGACGTCCTCGCGGAGGGCCTTCTGGCCCCACTTGCCGTGGACGTTATCCCAGGTGCTGCCGGTGTTGCTGGCGTCGGCTACCCGGGTGAAGTCGTCGACGAACTCGATCTTGCCGAGAGGCTGAACGCGGAGGTCACCGAGGGCGGCGCCGCCGTCCCAGCCGACCTTCTCGGACTCGGGGGCGAGGGAATAGCCGCGGCAGACGATCTGTCCGCCGGCGATGCAGGTCAGCTCCCAGCGCGTGCGGTCGACGGTGAAGGGGTGCGGGTCGGTGCCGAGATGGGCAAGCTTGCCGGCCGCGCCGACGGGCACCATTTTGCCGTTCACGAGGGCGAGGAACTGGGCCTGGCCGTTATCGATCTTGAGAACGACCTTGGAGCCCTCGGCCTCGAGGCGGAGGGTGGCGACAGTGTTCTTGCCGGTGGCGAGAGCGCCGGTGACCGCGTAGGGGATGTCGGCGGGCTCTTCGATCCACTGGCCGCCGGCGGTGGTCGAGACGGTGGCCTTGGCGGCAGGCTTAGCGGCAGGCTTAGCGGCCGGATCGGCGGCGAGGGCCGCAGCGCCGAAGGCCAGGATGAGCAGCGCGGCCAGCGCCGAGATCAGCGCCGGGCCGGAGATTCTTAACCGGTAAGGGGCGGGACAGTTGGTCGTAGTGAACTCCTCCTCGGCCGGCGGATGAACCGTCGGCCCTGAGCACCAGCAAAGCCTATTCGTGATCAAGACACGCACGCAAGCGCCGGCGGATGAACTACTGCGGCGTCTCACGCTCGAAGCGCGTCGGGACATAGGAGCCCTTGACGAGGGCGAACTCATCGAACTTGGTGCCGTCTTCGCGATTCTGGAAGTAGACGTAGTGAGGGCCTGCGGAAAGCTGGTAGCTCTTGCCCTTCACCCAGTGCCACTTGCCGCACGTGGCGTCCTGGCCAACGGCGACGGCCGGGTTCTGATCGACGCGGACGAAGAAGCTGTTGCCGCAGGTGTCGTACCAGTTGGCGCGGACCCAGAGAAGGTAGCGCCCCGCGGTCGGGACGTTGACTGTGTAGGCGGCGTAACCGTTGTCGAGGGGCTTGCCCTCCGTCCCGCCGTGGGGATCGTGGAGAGGGATCTCGCAGTAGCCCACCGTCTTGCCGCTGAACTTCTCGGCGACGTGAGTGTCGGCAGATTTCTGCATGGAGGGCTCGATGGAGCCGAAGTGGGTCGCGAGGACAACGATCTTGCCCGCGTCCGCATAGACCAGCGCGGCCGCCACAGCTAGAACGGCGAGCAGTACGAGAAGAAGATGGATTCGCTTTACGTGCACGATGCGTCACCTACCTGGCAAGAGTACAAACGAACACGCCCGCGGGCCTAAGCCTCGCCCTGGCGTGGAACAACCTCGTCGGCACGAAGCGCCGCGAGGGCCATCAACGCGGACCAACCAACCGCGGCGCCACGCACGAGCAGCGGTGTGAAAACGCAGGCAACAGCGAGGACGGCGAGGGCGGCCGTCAAGCCCACGGCGAAGGCATCACCGCGAGCGGCACAGGCGGCTGCTAAGCGCCACGGATAGTATAACATAGCGACCAAACAGATGAGCCCCGCGAGGCCCATCGAGCCGCCGATGACAAGGTACAAGTTGTTAGTGTCCGGCTCACTCTTCTTGGCGTTGGGCAGATAGCCCCAGTAGTCCGCCTGGCCGACGGATAATTGGTAGTTGCCGGCGCCTACGCCGAGCACAGGCTTATCCGCGATCATGGCCAGCGCCGGGTACCATTCGAGCCAGCGCTTCTTCACGATCGGGGGCGCCTGCCCGTTGCCGGTGTCGCTCAGTACCTTATAGACGCTTCCGGTCTCCCAGGGGTTCAAGAAATCGTCCAAGTTGGCGTGCCGATGTTGGGGGCAGGCGAACTGGAGCACTAGAAGTGGCACGCAGACGAGGGCTGCCGGACGCCACCAGTTGGCCGGACGGATCGCGGCTGCGACCCATACGAGCGCGGCGATCAGTATCCAGACGTGAGGCGGGCCGAGGAGCGTGGCCGCCACGAAGAAGAGGCCTATCGTCGCGACGATGGCCCAGCGGCGTGGCCAGGCGGTGCATATCCAGGCGAAGACGAGGGGCAGGATGACCGCCATGTAAGCCGAGTGGAGATAGGCCGTCCCGGCGAGGCCGTGGACGTAGCGAGGAACCTGGCTGATCAGATCGTCGGAGGCGACCAGCCCGTGAGAGCCCGTGGCGACGGCTGTCTTGACCGAGGGAAGCTGGACCAGGGCGACGAGGCCGGCGCCGGCGGCGCCGACGATCAGCGACCACCAGGCGTACTCGATCCGCCCGCGGAAGACGTCGGCGAACATCACGTAGAGGAGGATGAAGTAGAGGAGATAGTGGCTGACCTCGACGAGGCCTGCGGAAAGACTCGTGGCGGCGGAGAGGGAGAGGATCGCCACGCTCAGCGCGGCCCAGATCGGCCATGGCGGGAGGCGAAGGGCGCAGAGCCGCCTGCTCGACAGGACCTGCAGCCCCCACGCGATCAGGAAGAAAACAGCGACGACCTCGAGGTAGCCGATGAAGGGGCCCTTGCGCGGATGGATGGCGTAGGCAATCTGCGAGAAAGACAGGGCGAGGAGGATCATGCCCAGGCTCGTCGCCCACTTGGGCGCGGGGCAAGAGTCGGTGGCCTGGATCGGGGGCTCAAGGGCGCTCATTGGGCGGAGCCTCCGTGTAGGTTATGGACGAAGCCGGCGAGCATGCCGAGGAAGAGAACGGCGGCGACCGGCCAGCGGAACATGCTCCGGGCCGAGGCCTCGATGCCCATCCATAGCAAGTTGAGGTAAAGGAAACTGACGAGCAGGAACTTCCAGAAGATTGCGCCGCCTTCGAGATCATAGATGTGGACGAGGCCGAGGTAGATGATCACGCCCATCGCGAGGACTAGCGATCCGCCGATGCCGACCGAGCGGACGGCGACGACCGGCGCCTCGTCCAGCTTGCGCCGGTGAGTGAGGGCGAAGATGACCCACCAGACGATGAAGACGAGGGCGACGATCATCGGGACCGTGGGCGCGAGAAGGGCGATGCCGTTGGGCAGCGAGTTGACGATGGAGTCCGGAAGGGCCGGGTCGAGGCCGAGACTGTAGAGGGCGGCGAGGGCGAGGCCCGCGGCGAGTGGTGCGGCGATCCCGACGGTCGAGGCCATGGCCGCGCAAATGACCGACGCGAGGCCAATCACAAGCACTCCGCCCCAGGCACGATGGGAGAAGTCCGCGGGCTGCTTCGTCAGCGCCGCGCAGGCGGCGAGAACGAGCACACCGATGAAGAATACACCTCTGCTAACACGCGACTCGCTCAGCAGTCAGTCCTCCCGGGGCTCCGGAGAGATCGAGCGGCAGCGTCTGGTTGAGGCCGCAGACGTCCGCCAGCTCCTTAGCGAAAACACGTGCTACCTGCGATAGTTCCACCTCGACGCCAAGGTCGGCGAGACCGATGTAGGAATCGGGCGAGAGCCCGCAAAGCGACAGCCCCGGCAGAACGCGCGCGAGGCCGACATTCAGGGCGACGCCATGATAGCTGACCCAGCGCCGCACCGCCACACCTACCGACGCGATCTTACCGGCGCAGGTCCAGACGCCGCGGGCGGCCGGGTCGCGATGGGCGTCGACCGAGTAGGCGGCGAGGGTGCGGACCGTCGCCTCCTCGAGGAGGGAAAGCCACCGGTGGAGGTCCCGCCCGCAGAGGTCGAGGCTGAAGATCGGGTAGGCGATCAGTTGGCCGGGATGATGGAAGGTGAGGCGACCGCCGCGCTCGACCTCGACGACGGGGATGTCGGAGGAGGCGAGAAGGGAGCGTGCGGAGGCAAGCTCGGCGTCGGTCGTCGAACGACCGGCGGTCACGACGGGTGGATGAGTCAGAAGGAGAAGGGTGTCGGGAATGGCGCCTGACGCGCGGGCGGAAAGGAGGTCGTGCTGGAGGGCATGAGCATCAGCGAAGGGCATGGAGCCGAGGAAGACGGCCCGGGCGGGGTCAACGGTGTGGGCGGTAGTTGACATTGGTCGGATCGCGGAAAGGTGATCTTTCGAGAGTTGGCGAGGATCGTAGAAGCGTAGTCGCAGGCTTCAGCCGGCGGCGGCGGTCCGAAGGACCGCCTGGCTGTGGCCGGTGGTGGGCCTTGCCTCAGGAGAAGGAGATCTCGGGCTTGCCCCGGAGGCGGTGGACGTGCTGGAGGACGTAGCCCGTGCCCTTCGCCACGCACGACACCGGGTCGTCGGCGACGGCCGCGGGGATGCCCGTCTCGAAGGCCAGCACGCGGTCGATCCCGCGGAGGAGCGCGCCGCCACCGGTGAGGGTGATGCCGCGCTCGACGATGTCGGCGGCAAGCTCCGGCGGGGTCTCCTCGAGGACGTGCTTGACGCGCTCGACCACGCGATAGACGACGTCGGCCATGGCCTCGCGGACCTCGACGGAGGTGACGGTCACGGTGCGGGGCAGGCCGGTGAGGATATCGCGGCCACGGACGGCCATGTCGAGTTCGCGCTCGAGGCTCGCGGCCGAGCCGATGTTGATGTTGATGTTCTCGGCCGTCCGCTCGCCGATGTCGAGGTTATAGACGCGGCGGACGTTGCGGATGATGGCCTCGTCGAGGTCGTTGCCGCCGGCGCGGACGGAGTCGGATGTGACGATGCCGCCGAGGGAGATGACGGCAATGTCGGTGGTGCCGCCGCCGATGTCGACGACCATGTTGCCGCCAGGCATAGCGATGGGCAGACCGGCGCCGATGGCCGCGGCCATCGGCTCCTCAATGGGGACGGCATCGCGGGCGCCGGCGGAGCGGACGGCGTCGAGGGCCGCGCGCTTCTCGACATTGGTCGCGCCCGAGGGAACGCAGATGACGACCATCGGGCGGATGAGGAGGAACTTGCGACCGCAGGCGCGGCGGAGGAGGTTCGCGAGCATGTCGCGGGTGAGCGAATAGTCGGCGATGACACCGCTGCGCAGAGGTCGGACGGCGACGATGCTGCCGGGGGTGCGGCCGAGCATCTGGCGCGCTTCCTCGCCGACGGCGAGAAGCCGACGGCCCGGCATCTCCACGGCCACCACGGACGGTTCGCGGAGGACGATCCCGCGTCCTGCCATGTAGACGACTATGGTTGCGGTGCCCAGGTCGATGCCGAGTCTCGTGCCTAGCTGGAACATTGAGCTGCCTCAGGTCTGGCGCGGCCGACCAACTCTATCCGGGCACCGGCGCCGGCCAACTTGGTGACTATGTCTTCGTACCCGCGGTCGAGGAAATCGGCGCCGTCAATCTCAGTGACACCGTCGGCGATGAGGCCGGCGAGGACGAGGGCTGAGCCAGCGCGAATGTCGGTGGCCTCGACCGGGGCGCCGAAAAGCGTCTCGACACCGCGGACGATGGCCGCGCGGCCCACGACGCGGATGTTGGCGCCCATGCGGGCAAGTTCGTCAGCGTAGTTGTAGCGCGACTCGAAGATGGTCTCTTCGATGACGCTGGTGCCGTCAGCCACCGAGGCGACGACGCCGAAGTTGGGCTGAAGGTCGGTAGGAAAACCGGGATACGGGGCGGTGGTTACGTCGATGGCACGCGGCCTGCGCCCGCCGACGACGCGGAGGGCGGTGCCGTGGTTGTGGATGACGAAGCCGGCTTCCTGGAGCTTTTCGATGACCGCGTGCATGTGATCCGGACGGACGTCGGTGACGGTGAAGTCGCCGCCGGTGAGGGCGCCGGCGATGAGGTAGGTGCCGGCCTCCATGCGATCGGGAATGGCCCGGCAGCGGGCGCCGTGCAGGCGCTTGATGCCGTCGATGACAAGGGTGGCCGCGCCGATGCCCTGGATCTTCGCCCCGGCGGAGGAGAGGAACTCCTCGCAGGCGACGACCTCGGGTTCGCGGGAGGCGTTCTCGATGATGGTCGTGCCCTCGGCGACGCAGGCGGCGAGCATGATGTTGATCGTCGCGCCGACGCTGCGGTAGCGGGGGTCGAGGTACACGCGCGCCCCGCGGAGGCGGTCGGCGCTGGCGTGCATGATGCCGTGATCCTCATGGATATCGGCGCCGAGGGCGCGGAAGCCCATGAGGTGATAATCGACAGGACGCGAGCCGATGACGCAGCCGCCCGGCAGTGGCACCTCGGCCTCGCCGAAGCGTGCGAGGAGGGCGCCGGCGACGTAGAAGGAGCCCCGCATGCGCCGGACAAGCTCGTAAGGGGCGACGGACTTCGCGAGCGAGGTGGCGTCGATGCGCAGCGTGCCCGGGGCGAGCCACTTGCACTTGGCGCCCAGGGCCTCGATCATTTCGACCATCGTGAGGACGTCCTGAATGATCGGGACGTTCTCAAGGATCGTTTCGCCTTCTATGAGCATGGCAGCGGCGAGCAAAGGCAGCGTGCCGTTTTTCGAACCGCTGGCCTTTACCTCGCCCTGCAGCGGACTGCCGCCATGAACGACTATCTTTGCCACGTGGAGTCACTCCCGCGGAAGCCTCACGCACCGCCGCGCCGGGAGACATTATAGCATAGTTTCAGAAAGGGGGCGGGCGGAAGGCGGAAGGTCGAGGCAGGAACAAGGGCCCGTGGCGGGCAGGTGAGAAGCACGGGCCAGCTAGAGAACCTGGAATCTGCGATGCCACCCCCTTCCGCCCCTCCACAGGCAAACCCCAACAGACGGCGACTAGCGGACGGCCGTCTTCTCATCGTGCCAGGCGCGGAGGGCGGCGAGGGACTCGTTGGTGCCAACGCGGTTAAGCGCTGTCAGGGCCGCCTGGGCGACTGATGGGCTCCAGTCGCGGAGCAGCGCCGTCAGGGCCGGTACGGCCCGCGGGTCGCGGATCGATCCGAGTGCCTCAACCGCGGCCTGGCGCACCGTTACGCAGTCGTCCTTCAGGCAGGCGATGAGATGGGTGGTCGCGCGGAGGTCGGCGATCTCGCCGAGGATGGTGACTGCCCCACGGCGTACGTCGGGGTTGTGGTCGCTCAGGCAGCCGATCAGAGGTGTGATGGCCGAGCCGCCGATCTCTGTTAGGGCGCGGGCCACGGCGACGCGTACGTTGCTGTCGGGGTCGGTGAGGCGACCGAGCAGCGGAGCCACAACGATCGAGCTGCGAGACTTGCCGAGGACCTGGGCCGCCGTGGCTCGGACGTGCGCATCGCCATTCTCGAGCGCGGAGAAGAGGTCGGGGAGGGCACAATCGCCCAGGGCGCAAAGGCTGTCGGCCGCGGCAGTCCTTGCTCCGGGGTCAGCGCTTGATAACTGGGCGAGGAGGATCTTGGCTTTGCGGTGCTTAACCCATTCCCTGACTGAGGCCATGGCAGTCGCACCTCTGCGTAGAGCTAAGCGCATTATCCACGGGGTACAGGGAGGGGAGTCTCGGACCGTGCTATTGAGGCGATTGTACCATGACGCTAACGAAAGTCAAGCGTCTGGGGCAATTACGTCCGATGAACAATTTTGATCCGACTATTCGGGCTTGCGAGAGCAAAAACGCGGAGGAGGCCGGGCAGGCAATCAGTCAGAGGACCTGCGTCAGTTCGTCCTGGTCGAACCGGGGCCAGGGGGCGCCGGAAGGGTCGACGACCTCTGCCCCATCGCAGGCGGTAACGATGCCGATCGGGGTGCAGGCGATGCCCTGGGCAGAGACAGCCGCGCGGATAGCTTCTGCCGCATCGGGGGCGCAGGCGATGAGGAGAGACCCGCTGGCGATGAGGCCGAAGGGGTTGAGGGCGAACTCATCGCAGAGGCGGCGGCACTCGGGAAGGATCGGGACGGCGGCCGGGTCGGCCACGATCCGCGCCGAGGACGCGACGGCAAGCTCCCACAGCGCCGTCGCGACACCGCCCTCCGTCGGGTCGTGCATGGCGTGGACGCCGCCGGAGGCCATGGCTGCCTCGGCTTCGCGGAGGACGGAGATACCGGGGTCGTGGAGCATCGCGGCGCAGCGGTCGAGGAAGTCGGCCTCGAAGCCCTGCGCGAGGAGGTCGGCGCGGAGTTCGCGGGCCAGGAGCGACGTGCCCTCGACGGCGATGGCCTTCGTGAGGAGGATCGCGTCGCCGGGCCTCGCGCCGGAGGGTGAGACGCGGCGGTCGCGGGCGACCTCGCCGAGCATGGTCGCGACGAGGATCGGGCGGTCGATCCCCGACGTGACCTCTGTGTGGCCGCCGACGAGGGAAACGCCCAAAACCGTGCAGGCGGAGGTTAGCTGGGCGAAGATGTCGCGGGCGAGGGCGTCGTCGGCGAGGCCGGCGGGGAGGAGGGCCGTGACGAGCATCCATCGCGGCCGCCCGCCGCAGGTGGCGATGTCGTTGCTGCTAACCGCGACGGCGTAGAAGCCGATCTCGTCGGTGGCGAAGGTGATCGGGTCGGTCTTGGCGACCAGGAGCATCGGGCCGCCATGATCGAGGACGGCGACGTCATGGCCGATGCCCGGGCCCTCGAGGACGGAGGGGTCTCCCCCACCGAGGCCCGCGAGGAGGGCCTCGAGGGCCTCCATCTTGAGCTTGCCGACGGGGAGCGGCTCGCCGTCAGGCATCGCGCTAGGCCCCCGCGGCGCGGGTGAGGAGGAAGTCGACGGCCTCGGCGAGATTGGTGGCGACGAAGGCCGCACCCTCGGCAGAAAGCTCTTCGGGCGAAGAGGATGCGCCAGCGACCGCGACGGGGAGCGCTCCGGCCTGGACCGCGCACTGGATGTCGGTGACGTGATCGCCGACCATGGCCGCGCGGGCGGGGCTGACGCCGAGGAGGTCGAGGGCCTGGAGGAGGTGGGCCGGATTGGGCTTGGCGGCCTCGGCCACCTCGCGCGGGATGAGGATGTCGACGTCCAGGTGATGGCGCGAGAGGACCGCGTCCACCCCGGCCTGGCAGTTGCGGGTGATGATGCCGATCATAAGGCCCGCGTCGCGGAGGCGGCGGAGGGCGTCCGCCGCGCCCGGGCAGAGCGGGGCGACGCTGCAAGCCTCGATCTCGACCTCGTGGGCCGCGGCGAGCGCCCACTGGCGGACGGCATCGACGTCGAGGCCGCGGCGCATGGCCAGCAGGCAGGCGGCGTCGATCATCTCAAGGATGTAACGCTGCCCCTCGAGAGCATCGTCCCACGCGCCGACGCGCTTGAGGACGTCGACGACGTTCTTGCGCATGCCCTGGAAGTCGATCTGCGTATCGGCAAGCGTGCCGTCGAAGTCGAAGACGACGGCAGCCAGAAGTGCGGCCGGACGTTCATCGGACATCGTTTCTTGCCTCCCCGCGGGCCAGTGTTGACGCCAGCCACGCCCCGTCTGTCATCCTGAGGTCGGCGGCTTGTGCCGACCGAAGGATCTCCTTCTGTCGAAATCGGCAGACGACTGCCGGGCACTCCAACAAGCCCAAAGGAGATCCTTCGTCAGCAGCACTACTCGCTGCCTCCTCAGGATGACATCCCTTGGCCCGGGGACTTCCGGAAAACTCCTCGCCCGGCGGGACGGCTATTTAGCCACGCTCTTCATTTGCTCGAGAATCTGCCGCTCTTCTTCGTGCTTCTTCTGATAGCCGGCGAGGTCGCCCTGCTTGAGGAGGTTGCGGGCTTCTTCGTCTAGTTGGATAGCCTGGTCGATGAGGCGCATGACGCCGGTGGCGGGCATCGGCGGCTTCATGCCGGCCGCCGCGGCGGCGGCCCCAGCCGACTCGGCTTTTTGGGCCGGCGTCAGCTTCTCCTCGACCATCGAGGTGCTCGGACTGGCGACGACGCCGAAGAGCTTGCCGATGGCCTCTTCGACCGTCGAGCCCATGGCAAGCTTATCGCCGATGGCGGCGATGACGATCTTTAGCTCCGGGATACCCGTGCTCGCGTTGCCAGTGCTGGTGCTGCCGGCGGTGGAGACGAGGTAGACGGGCTCGACGTAGAGGACGGAGTGCTCCATGGGGATGGCGAGAGTGTTGCCCCGGATGACCCGCGAGCCATGCTGGCCCCAGAGGGTAAGCAGCTCAGAGATCTCCGAGTTCTGGTTGACGCGATACTCGAACTGCATCGGGCCGTTGACCCACGCGCCCTTGGGGAAGCGGAAGGCGATGAGCTGGCCGTAGTTGGGCGCGTCGCAGCGGGCGGCCATCCAGGCGACCATGCTCCGCTCTTCCTTGCCCTTGAGGGTCATGGGAAGCATCGTCACGAACTCCTCTTTGTCCTGGCCGGGGAGCTTCATGATCACGTAGTAGGGCTCGACCTGACGGCGGCCGTTGGCGTACATCTCGACGGGAATGGACCAGCTATCTTCGCGCTGGTAGAAGGTGTCCGTGTCCTGGTGATAGTCGCCGTAGGTCTCCGCCTGGAACATGAAGAGGAGCTGGGGATAGCGCAGGTGCCTCTTGGTCTCGGCGTTCATCTCGGACATGGGCTTGAAGAGGCCCGGGAAGACCTTCATGTAGCACTGGAGCATGGGATCGCTGGGGTCGAAGGCATAGTACTCGGGAATGCCGTCGTAG
Source organism: Armatimonadota bacterium (assembly GCA_003170595.1). Classification (GTDB taxonomy): domain Bacteria; phylum Armatimonadota; class Zipacnadia; order Zipacnadales; family FEN-943; genus FEN-943. The sequence goes on along the minus strand of PMZA01000470.1, from coordinate 2,860 downwards.
GCGTCGCAGACGATCTTGATGGAGTTGCGGATGTAGTTCGCGATGCCCATGACCGGGCGCGAGTAGGGGAAGCGGTTGGAGATCGTGTAGGCGTCGCAGATCCACTTGAGGCGACCGTTGATGACCGCCAGGTAGGGGTCGGGATCGCACATGATCCAGGGGGTGAGTTCCATGAACCCCTCGGGGAAATAGCGGTTCATGATCACCCGGCTCTTATCGGTGAGGTCGCCGGTGAGGAGGATGTTGATGTCGAGGAACTTGGCGGCGAAGGCCAGGCGGCGGAGGAACCCGTTGATGGGCACACCGCCGAGGCCAGTATAGTGAGTGGTGGCATTAGCTTCCCCGGTGCCCTCGGTGACCTTGGGGTAGTCGAGTTCGGCGGTGCGGGTGTTGGCGATGCAGTAGTCGGACATGATGCCCATCGTCGGGCGGGCGCGGGCGGTCTCAGAGCCGGTCGGAGCCTGGGGCTTCTCGCCGACCTGATCCATGGAGGGCGGGTTGGGATTGGCGGCCGGGGCAGGCTCCTCGCTCTGCTCGGGCGGAGAGATGTATTCGATGAGGCGCGGGTGGACCGAGGCCATGAAGTAGAGGGCGGGCTGGTCGACCTTGAGTTCGGGATGGGCAGGGACGACCGGAATGTCGCGGAGCCAGAGGACGGGGAGGCCCTCGCCGCCGATCTCGTTGACCGGTGACATGCAGGCGCCGTAGCCGTGAGTGTACTGGAGCTTCGTCTTGACCCACGTGGGCGAGAGAATCTGGGAATAGTCGAGCTGGCGGGCCGAGATCATCGTCTGGCGATAGTCGCCCCCGACGGTGTAGCGGTCGACGTCGACGTCGGAGAAGGAGTAGTAGGGGCGCAGGAACTGCGTCTGCTGGTAGGTCTGCTCGAGGGGGCGGTGATCCCAGACGCGGATGCTCTGGACGGTGGGCCAGTTGCGCTTGACGCCATCCCACGTGAGCGGCTCCCCGACCGGGAATTCCTTGTCACTGATGATGTCGAGGCCGAAGGCGCGGCGGGTGGCGGCGATGTTATTGCCAATATAGGGGCGCTCTTTCTCAAGCTGGTTGGGCTTGACCACGAGGCTCTGGACGACGGCCGGATACATCGCCCCGCCGAGGATCGACACGAGGACGACGACCGCGACGGCACCTCCGGGAAGGAGGAAGCGTCGGCTGCGGGTCGAGGCTGCGAGGACGATGGCGGCCAGGACAGAGAGGCCGAGGAGAACCCACAGGATCGGCAGCCGGGCGTGGACGTCGGCGTAACACGCGCCGGAGAAGGTCGGCTCGGCGTGGTTCGAGAGGGTCAGGCGAAGCATGTCCAGGCGGTAGCCCACAGCCTTGATCACGAGGAGGAGGGCGAGGAGACCGTAGGCGTGGGGCCGGGCGTAATCCATGACGTGGACGGCGTTGCCGACGACGCGGATGGCTTCCTCATAGAAGTAGACGAGGATGCTGACCACGAAGGCGACGGCCACGGCGTAGAAGCAGGCGCGCCAGGCATACATGATGAAGTCGAGCTTGAAGACGTAGAAGGAGGCGTCCAGGCCGAAGATGGGATCCTTGAAGCCGAAGGGCATCGCGTTGCGGAAGTGGATCCAGTCGACCCAGTGGCCGGAGGCTGCCATGCCGCCGAGGAACCCGCCCATGAGCGAGAAGACCAGGAGGACGCGGGAGAGGTAGGTCTCGATCTGGTTCCGCTCTTCATCCGTGAGAAGCCGGCGGCCGACGAGGACCACGGCTTCGGGCATCTTGCGGCGGGCGATCTTCGAGTTGAGCAGCAGCCAGCCGAAGACCAGCAAGCCGACCGGGATGCCGAGGAGCAGGCGTGCCCAGAACATGGTGAAGAAGACATCGGAGCGCTGGAGGGACTGGAACCAGCAGTAGTCCGCGAAGAGGGATAGACCCTTCAGGAGGAGGATCAGGGCGGTTAGGATACCGAAAAACAAGTACATCCAGCGGTTGGACCGCGGCACGGGCAAATCCCTCTCATGGACTTAAGGTTGACGCCAGGCACGGCGCCATGCAGACGAAGCTAAGGGCTGGGGTTCGGGGCGCCCGGTGAAGGGCGAACAAGCCTGCGTCAGCCCGCAACAGAACAGAAGGAGGCTACTGCTCTTCTCCCTCTTCCAGGTCGAGCCCCTCGAGAAGGCGGCGGACATGGTCGATACTCTCCGAACCTTCCTCGCCGGTGACCTCGCCATCAGGCTCAGCCTCAACCGTGTGATCGCCCTCGGTGTCGACCTGCTCCTCGACCATGATGTCTTCGGGCAGGACGGCGGCGCGGTCGAGAACATCCTCGGCGACGAAAATGGGCGCGCCGGAGCGGAGGGCCAGGGCGATGGCATCGCTGGGGCGGGAATCCACCTTCACGATGTCGCCCTCGCCGACGAGGCTGAGTTCGGCGAAGAAGACCTCCTCCTCGAGCTTGGTGACATCGACCCGGTCGAGGCGATGGCCGAGGCTGGACATGACGTTATGGAGAAGGTCGTGAGTAAGGGGGCGCTCGTAGTGCTGCTCGGCAAGCTCCATGGCGATGGCCTTGGCCTCGAACTGGCCGATGACCATGGGAAGGAGCTGCTTCACAGGCTCATCGGCGAGGATGAGGAGGACGCGGCCCCGGTGGTCGATGCCCACGCGGTATACAAACATTTGTACCATAACGGCAACCCCCGGCCAGCGAAGTACGACTGGCGGGCAGGAGGTGTTTCAGCGGCCTCCAAAGACGGACTGGGAAAAGCGGGAAGGATTGTAACCCGCGAGGGTGGGACCGTCAATGCGGAGGGGTGCGGGGGACGTCGGAGGGCCAGGGGCTGGGTTTGCGGTTCAGGTGAAGAGCAAAGGCCCATCACCGTCCACC
>PMZA01000517.1 GCA_003170595.1 Armatimonadota bacterium | reverse complement strand
AAAGGAGATCCTTCGTCGGCTCACAGCGCCTCCTCAGGATGACAGCCAAGGCGCAGCGCCTCGTGACGGGTGCCGGCTGGCGGCCGATAGCAGTCTATTATCTGCATGGCCATCAGCCTGCGGCTGTGGATGCGTGGTGGGCCTTTGCTTTCTGGTCCTGAATCCCCTTCACCTCGCCTGCCTCAACCCCAACGCCACACCCACATCGAACGGCACAAACGTCTGGTCATACCCGGGATTTCCCTTCGTCCCGATCCCCGCCGCCGTGCAGTTCGCCACCCACATCTTCAGGTCCGTCACATCCCACGCGACCGCATGCAAGCTCCCGGTCTTCAACCCCTTCATCACGTCCTGCATCGCCACGTTCTCATCGATCTTCCCGTACTTGGCCTTCAGCACGTCGTACACCTTCTCGTTCCACGGGCTGTCGACCCCCATCGAGAAGTACACCACATCGTCCAGTTGCCTGTGCGGCTGGCTGTGCGGGTCGAAGATGTACGCCCAGTCCTTGCAGGTCATCATCGACCGCGCGTCCGGAGCCTTCCCGTCGCCGATGCAGTAGAGGAACGAGCTTGTCCGGTGAGCCTTCTGGACGATCATCGTCCCCTCGTCGACGTTGTGCGCCCGCTCGAGGACTTCCCGCAGCAGGAACGGCATCGGCTCGCCCGCCAGCGTCTCCTTCTCGTCGCCGAAGTTGTCGCCGATCTCACTCACGGCGATGCCCTGCCCGCTGATGCCGCTGAGGCAGCCGATCATCCCAGCCCAGCCCACGACGACGAAGGGCACCTTCCCCTTCGGCTTGTAGACGATGATGGCGCGGGCGTTCTGGATGCTCGCCTCGGTCGCATAGTCGAGGGCGCGGATTTGGATGAGGTGGCCGGTCGTCGTGGCCTTCCCCCACGCGCCGAAGAACGTGCAGTGGAACTCCGAGACGTCGGGGATGACGTGCGCGCGGTGGACCATCTGCAGGCTCACGCCCGCCCCATCGGCCAGTCCGCGCATCTCCGACTTGAGGTCGTAGGATACGAAGGGCTCCATCTTCGTCCACGCCTCATCGAGCTTTTCGACTGGCTGCTTCATGCCGATGCTCATGGCGAGGATCGTCGAGGCATAGAACTTGCGGATCTTGTCGCCGAGGAGCCGCCCGTGCGCGTAGCCCATCTGGTAGGGCGTGCCCCAGAGGTAGAGGACATCTATCGCATCGGGGCCCTCACCTACGCGGGCGAGCTTGCCGTTGGGGACGGTAAGGCCGCCAGGGCCTTCGACGGGTATGCCGACCGGGACTGGCGCCGGCGCCACATCGGCGCTTGCGCTCGCCAGCGCCGCGAGGATGGCAAGCCCGATCACCAGCACGAGAAGTCTTCTCTCTCTCAACGTAAACCCTCCGCAGCCAACGCTTTCACGCAGTATATCCCCCCGCCGCTCCGAGGGAATAAGAGCACCACACACCACCCACGGCCCCACCCTAGCCGTCATCCTGAGGAAGCAACGGTTTCCGTTGCTGACGAAGGATCTCCTTTTGGCTTGTTGGGCCACGCAGCAGTCGCCACCCCATCGGCAAAAGGAGGTCCTTCGGTCGGCAATAACCGCCTCCCTCAGGATGACAGACCGTAAGCCACTGCTCGGGACCTGCGGCCCGTGGTGGGCCTTTGCTTTCGCCAGACCCGCCCGACCCCGCCCCCGCTGTCATCCTGAGGAAGCAACGGTTTCCGTTGCTGACGAAGGATCTCCTTTTGGCTTGTTGGGCCGCGCAGCAGTCGCCACCCCCATCGACAAAAGGAGATCCTTCGGTCGGCAATAACCGCCTCCCTCAGGATGACAACCCGCGCAGGCCCAGGCCGTCCTTTCGCGCATCATCCTCCCACCTCGCGTGCCTTGTCGCACGCCCACCTCATCCGGCACTGCTCGCATTTCTCCCCATCCGCCGTCGCGCCGAAGAACCCGTCCTGCCGTATCCGCGCAATGGCATCGGCCGCATCCTTCTCCGCCGCGCGTCCATCGGCCTCCGGGCGGATCGGCTCGATCTTCTGATCCGCCAGGTACACGACCACGCCCTCCGCCGGCCACTGCCCGGTCACCTCGCGCAGCCCGAGGCTGTAGATCGATATCTGGAACACGTCCCGCGCCGGCTCGCCCTCATCCTCCAGCGGCTCGGCCGGCGCCCGCCCGGTCTTGTAGTCGATCAAGACCGCGCCCCGAAGGTCCCGAGGCTCCCGAGGGACGCCCTCCGCCACCGCATCCATCTTTCCCTCGATCAGCGCCCCACCCAGCTCGAAGGATATCCACGCCTCGGTCCGCAGCCTCGCCCCGACCACCCGCTCGCGGTAGAAGTCGCTCTCCAGATACCACTGCGTCAGCTCCCTCAGCCGCCGCGCCTCATCCGCCCCGACGACCCGCAGGCCGCGACCACCCGGCAGCGGCATGCCCTCGCGCACGACCTCGCCCAGCCCTTCGACGCCGCCGGTGCCGACCATCTGCAGGACCTGGTGCGCCATGGTCCCGCGCTCGACGGCCGACAGCTTCCGCTTGGGATTGGGCACTCGCGCAGACCCTTCCGGCATGCCCTCCACGTGCCGCAGCCAGTACCCCATCGGGCAGTACAGATAGTCGGCAAGCTCCGACACCGAGAACCGTTCCCGCGCCCGTGCATCTGGCAGGACCTTCGTCAAGGCCATCGAGAAGTCGGCCGCCGCAATCTTCTCCACCGCGACTTTTTCCTCGACTTCCCGAAGGTCCCGAGCCTGTCGAGGGGAGGCTTCGTCGCCCATCACAATCTCCACCGGCGGCGGCTTACCCACGCTCGTCACATACCACGTCCCCAGCGTCGCGTCTAGTTCAACCGGCCCATCCGGCGCTGCCAGCCCATCCAGCTTCTCCGCCCACCCGCACGCCTCACCCAGCATCGTCAGCCACGTAGATCCGCTCGGCCGCTTGACGACTTTCCCGCCCGCCTCCGTCGTCTTCACATCGACCCACGATGACATCACCAGCAGGTCGCTCGCCCGCGTGAGCGCCACATATAGCAGCCGCTGATCCTCGGCATCGTCCTCCATCTCATCGCGCCGCGCGATCAGTTCCCCGGCCAGCCTCCACGTCCGCGGCCGGTACTGATCGACCTCCGCCGGCACGATCCCATAGTCGGGGTGCATGCGCAGGAGCGGCACATCAAACCCCGCGTTCGGCATGCGCCCGAGGTCGGCCACGATCACCACCGGCCACTGCAACCCCTTCGCGCCATGGATGGTCGACAGCCTGATCCCCTCACCCTCCTCCTCCTCGGTTGGCGCCTGGGCCTCACCCTCATCGCGCTCGGCAAGCTCGCCCATCATCTCGACGAAGCCGCCCAGCCCGCCCGTCGCCGCGCCCTCATAGTCGCGCGCCATGTCCAGCAGCTTGCCCAGATTCGCCGCCGCCCGCAGGCCATCCGGCTGAGACGCCATCGCCGCGCTGTACCCCGTCTCGCCGAGGATCTTCTCCATCAGCGCGGACACCGGCAGGCGGTCGCGGACGGTTCTCCACGCACCCATCAGCTCCGCCGCCCGCTTCAGCCCCGCCCGCTCCTCTATCGGCACGTGGCTGTACGGCTCCTCACCCCACGCCCCATCCGACGCGGCCCCCATCACCTTCTCCCACCACGTTCCTTTTCTCTCCGCGAGCCAGAACAAGGCCACATCGCTCACCGCGAACATCGGCGAGCGCAGCACTCCCACCACCGCCACCGCATCCTCGGGATTCGCCACGGCCCGCAGCGCGTTCACCAAGTCGAGCACTTCCGGCCGCGTGAAGAACCCGCGCCCCGACGCGTTGTAGAACGCCAGCCCCGCCTCAGCCAGCGCATCCTCATATAGATAGATGTCCCGCGTCGCCCGGAAGAGGATGGCGATGTCGCCCTCACGCAGCGCCCGGTGTGACTGGCTGCGGTGATCGTAGATGCTCGGCCGCACGTCGCCCAGCAGCTTCTCCTTGAGCAGCGCCGCGATCGTCCTGGCCTCACCCAGCCGGCGGTGCAGCGCGTCATCCTCTTCCCCACCCGCCGTCAGCAGCCCCAGCGCGCACGGCGTCACCGGCGTCGCCGCGCGCACTTCCTCCATCGGCTCGTACGCCGCCTGAAACTCGTAGTGGCGCTCGGCCCCCATCATCTGCGGATCGAGGAACAGGTGGTTGATGAACTCCATCAGGCCCGCGTTCGGGCGGAAACTCACCGACAGCCGCTCGACCTCATACCCCTGCTCGCGCCGGGCCTCGAAGTTCTGGCGCGTCTTCGCGTACACCGTCACATCGGCATTGCGGAAGCGGTAGATCGACTGCTTGGCATCGCCCACGACGAACACCCGCGCCGCCTCATCCCCTCTCTCATCCAGCCCCGCCGAGCCGCCCGAAGGCCCCGAGCCTGTCGAGGGGCGATGATCCAGCCCCGCCAGCCGCCAGATGATCTCGCGCTGGAGGACGTTCGTATCCTGAAACTCGTCGACGAGGATGTGCCTGAAGCGCCGCTGGATGTCCGCCCTCACCCTCGCGTCGTCGAGCAACCTCCTCGCGCCCTGCTGGAGGTCGTCGAAGTCGAGCGCGGGCAGGAGGTCCTTATGCCTCTGCCACGCCTCGAGGGCGGTCCTCGTCTCAGCCCATATCGCCGCCGCAAGCTCAGCCGTCCGAGGCGACGGTTCGGCCGCCATCGCCGCGAGCTTCCCTGCCTGCTTCCTGAACCCGTCGATGGCAGCGCTCAGCCTCTGCCGCCGTTCCTTGATGTCATCGCCCCACACCTTTGCCGACCCGACGTTGCCCGCCTTGCCCGTCCCGCACGCAGCGGCCGCCCAGCCCGCGATCCCCTCCGGCTCCCTCGGCGGCTCAACGGACACCGTGGCGAGCAGCCCCTTCACGAAGGCCGACAGCTTGTCCCCAGGCTCAGCCTCCGCGGTAGGCATCATGTCGCTCACCGCGGCGATGAGTTCCACATACTCCGGCGACTCGCGGATCAGTTCCGGGAAGCCCTCGGCCCACTCCTTCTCGATCTCGCCCCACCGCGCCAGCAGTTCCTCCGCCCCGGGCGGCGCCTCAAGGTATTCGGCGTAAAGCTCGCGCTTGTCGATGAGCCGCACGATCGCATCCACCGCCGCGCCGAGCCCCTCGAACTGCCCGATCACCAGCGCCGCCGCGCAAGCGTCCCGAGCTTGCCGAGAGGTCCCGAGCTCGCCGAGGGGTCGAGGGGCCGCCCGCCCCTCCTCCAGCCCGCGCAGGAGGCTGTCGCCCACGACCCGCGGTAGCTGCACCGTCCGCTGCCGGTCGTCAAGGACCGCGAACTGCGGGTCGACGCCCGCCGCGAAGGGGTACTGCTTGAGCAGCCCCTCGCACAGCGAGTGGATGGTCGATATCGGCGCGGTCTCAAGCTCGCGGATGAGGTCGCGGAGGTCCCGCTGCTCGGCGTGGTCAGAGACCTCCGAGAGGCGTTTCGCATAGGCCGCCCGCAGCCGCTCCTTCATCTCGCGCGCGGCCTTGTTGGTGAAGGTGATCGCGGCGACTTTTTCCATCGCTGGCGGCGCATCCTGACCGGGCGGCGTCGTCCCCAGAATGTACCGGTACCTCGCGACGAGCACGGTCGTCTTGCCCGACCCCGCGCCCGCTTCGAGGAGCATGTGGCTGCCGATGTGCGTCGCAGCAGCCACGCGCGCCTTCTGATCGGGCGGATCCTTGCGCACCTTATCCTCACTCATCGCCGCCACCGTCCTGATGCTCGGCGATCCGACGCGGTGCGTTCGACCCAAAGGCCCACCACACATCCACAGCCGCAGGCTGAAGCCTGCGACTACCGCTGTGACGCGTAGCGCCTTCGGTGTTCGGTCCACACCCCGAACTGCAGAACGGCAATCCTCCGTCAACCGCCAGCGATCGTTGAGCAGTAGTCGCACCCTTTAGGGTGCGGCTGTGGCCGGTGGTGGGCCTTAATCCTTCTCCTGAACCGCGGGTTCCCTTCTCAGCCATCTGGATGCGCTCCCGAGCCTGTCGAGGGATCATGCTCGGCACGCTGCCTGATCCGTCCGCGCCGAGGCTCCCACCGGCAGATGTGGCTGAAGGCGCAGAACCGTGCGCCCCCGCACTTCGCCGGCCACGGGAAGTACCCGCCGCGCATCATCAATATATGGCTCTCGGCGTTGGCCTCGGCGAGCTTCATCAGTCCCTCAGTCTCACCCTCGCCGACGACCTTCCCCTCCAACGCCTTATCGACCGGCATCCCCACCCTTATATACGCCCACGCCGCGCATCGCCGTCCCGGGCAGGCCAGCCTCTCGCCCACCATCGCGTAGAAGGCGAGCTGGAAGTCCGCCCCATCCTCCGTCGCCTGCTTACCCGGCGCCCCGCCGCGTTTGTAGTCGAAGACGACGAAGCCGCCCTCTCCCACCAGGTCCAGCCGGTCAATCCGCCCACGCACCATCGCCTTCCCCGCCACCTCCAGGTCCAGCACCAGCGCCGTCGCCTCATCGTCCCCGTACGCATGCTCAAACAGGGCCGGCTCCAGCACTCCGGCCTTCAGCTTGTCCGGTATCAAAGCCTCAGCCTCGAGCCACGCCGTCAGCCTCGCCCGCACCACATCCTTCGTCACCGCCCATAGAGCCTCGTTGCCGGTGAGGCCGCCGCGCTCATACCACGCGAAGCCGTCCTCCTCGGCCTCCCGCAGCATCTTCGCCGCCGCGTCGAGCCCCTCATCCCCCGCCACATGCCCGAGCCCGGCCTTGACTCGCTCGCGGTAGAACCTCGTCAGGATCCGGTGAAGGAGCAGCCCCTGCTCCATCAACTTGACCTCATGCTCGGGCTCCTCAAGCTCCTCGATCCCGAGCACGCGCTCGAAGAGGAAGCCCATCGGGCAGGCGCCGTACGACCCTAGCTGGCTCGCGCTCCAGAAGTGCTGCGGCCCGAAGCGCCGCTTCAGCTCCTCGATCACATCCGGCCGCGCCAGCACCCCGTCGTACGGGCCGAACCGCGCCGGTGGCCGTCCCGCCCTGACTAGCTCCACCTGCGCCCCATGCTCGGCCGCGTGCAAGGTCTCCGCATCCCACCCGCGGGCCAGCATCTGCAGCGCCGCGCCCTCTTGTCCCTTATCCGGATGATCGCCCCGAAGGTCCCGAGCTTGTCGAGGGACGCCGTACTTGAGCATCAGCGCCCGCTCGGCCAACTCTCTCGCCCCGGCCGCCTGATCGAGCGGAGGCACCACATCCCGCAGCCTCATCATCAAGGCCACCGGCGCCTCATCCACGCCCGGCAGCAGCCGCGCCGCCTCGTTCACGTAGTAGCTCCGCAGCAGTTCCCCGCCCGCCGCATCGGTGTCGGGATAGCAGAGGTACAGCGCCCGCCGCGCCCGGGTGAGCGCGAGGTGGAAGAGGTAGGCCTCATCATCCTGCCCGGCCTTCCTCGGACGCACCGCCAGCCCGCCCGCCTCCAGAGCCTTCCGCCGGTCATCTGGCAGGAGCGGATCGCTCGCCGCGCGGAGGGGGAAGCTGCCCTCGGTCAGCCCGAGGATGAACACGTAGTCGTAGGATGACTGGAGCGCGTCATGCACGCCGAGGGCCACCACCCTTCCCTCACCGCGCCCGCTCGGCTTGGTCCGCAGGCCGCCGATGACCGCCCGCGCCTCAGCCGCGAAGGCCCCCGCCTCAATCTCTCCCCCGGCCATCAGATCGTCCACGTCACCGAGCGTTTCCAGCGCATCCACCAGCGCATTCCACGCCCGCAGCTCAGCCGCCCCTTGCCGAAGGTCCCGAGCCTGTCGAGGGGGCCTCCCCATCCCCTCCCTGACGACGCTCTCGCCCACGCCAAGCTCGCTCAGTACCGTCAGCAGCGCCGCCACGAATCCGCGTCTGCTATCAGCCTTCGCCAGCGGCGCCAGCATCTCCGCCAGCGCGGCGAAGCTCGCCTTCACGCGCGCGATCTTATCCAGCAACGCCCGCGCTTCCTCCGCCGACGGCGCCCGCTCCTCCTCGTCTTCCGCCTCAGCTTCCCGAAGGTCCCGAGCCTGTCGAGGGACAGCCGCCGCCTCTTCCTCGGCATGGCGCACGCGCCTCTCGGTCCGCACCGCCAGCCGATCGAGCGCCTTCATCCACTACTCCCGCCCGCCGACGATCCCCGCCTTCCGCGCGACCTCATCGACCTCGGCCGCGGTCGCCGAAAGCAGCGGTGCATCCTCCGCCACCGTCAGATACGTCGAGTCCAGCACCGCGACCCGAAGGTCCCGAGCCTGTCGAGGGACCAGCCGCCCTGCGCTAAGAAACGTCGAGTCCAGCACTGCCACCGTCGCCGCCCTCGGGAAGTCCTCCTCCACGAGCCGCAGCAAGTCGGCCGCCAGCCTCACGCACGCCCGCCTCGCCGCCGGCTCGCCCCCCGCCACGAACAGCGGCAGGTCGTACTCATCGAACACCCCGCGCAACGCCCCCTGATAGGCATCCAGGCTACGCGTGAGGATGGCGATGTCTGTCGGCCGCGCCGCCCCATCCTTCCGCGTGAGCAGCCGCTTGATCTCCCGCGCCGCAAGCCTGACCTCCGCCCACGGCCCCGGCGCACGCAGGACCCGCACGGTCTCATCGCGCCCATCCCTGGGCTGGGCCGCCGCGTCGAAGAGGTGGGCGCGGAGGTGCCCCAGGTCGGTATCCGCAGCCTCGGGGCACGCCGGCGTCACCCGCTCGATCGTGCCCACCGAAGGTCCCGAGCCTGTCGAGGGACCCAGGTGCTCCTCCAGCGCCGCCCTCGTCCGCGCAGGCACGCGCTGCAGCTCCGGCCGGTCCTCGCCGGGCTCGCAGGTCAGTGTGATGATCGTCTCCTCAGCGATCGCGGCCAGCCTCGCCAGCACGCGAAGCTGGGTCGTCGTGAAGTCGCTGAACCCATCTGCGATGACCAGCCGCGTGCGCTCGAAGGGCCGCGTCTTCCCCTCAGCCAGCGCCTCCTGCGCCTGCCAGAGCATCCCCGCGGCGTCGTAAAGATTCCTGTCCTGCAGCAGCTTCTGATACCGCGCATAGGCCCGGACGGCCGCCCGCTCAATCGCATCCGCCCTGCCCTTTGCCAGCGCCTCACCCAGCGCCTCCGGCGACACCCCAGCCGCCTTCATTTCGTTGATGAGCCCGGCCACGCTGGCGATGAGCCCCAGACGATCGCGCTGGGCGGCGAGGGGACCAAGCTCGGCGCCGGTCATCTCAGCCACGGCCCGCCCGACGAGGTACTGCTGCTGGAGGTCGTTCACGGCGGCGACGGGGACGTGGTTGGCGAGGAGCAGGGCATCGGCGAGGCCGCCGAAGGTGAGGACGCGGAAGTCGAAGAGGCCGCTGAGCCCCTCATGCCACAGCCGCCCGCGGATGAGGTCCCCGACGCGCCCGGTGGGCACTAGGACGAGGGCGGCATCGAAGCCGTGCTCGGCGACGCACTGGCGGCAGGCGTCGAGGGCCTGGGCAGTCTTCCCGCACCCCGCCGCCCCCTCGATTATCCTGATCGTTGTAGTCGCCATGTAGTGCTTTCCTTTGACCGTAGGCCAAGTCCTGCCACCCGCTTACACGCCCTACGGCTTGGGGAAACCCTCATCAAGCTCATGACCGTTCAAGGGGCCGTCCAGAGCGGCTGAGACCTCTGGAGGTTTGGCCAACTTGAACTCCCGCAGCTCCTTCTCCAACAGGTCGAGGTACCCCCCACGCGTTGGACGCGCGCGGAAATCCTGTACTCGTGCGGAAAGCGGCGGGACCATGTCGAAGGCCGGCTGTTCTTCATTGATGTCGAGATCGCTGAAACGGGTATGATACATGCCAGCCCAATTGGACGCTCGATGAGGTTGGTAGACGTACCAGGTGTAGAGGGACTCCGTCGGAACCGATAGGCCCGCCGTCGTCTGCTGACTTGCCAGGATCACGGTGCGATGTCGGAGGCCCCTGGTTCGGACCTCCCTATCGACCCCGAGCGAGTCAAATACCATCGGCATATAGCCCCTTTCAGGGGCGACCGTTATGGACCAGAGCACAAGGTCCTTGTTCGACTCGAACCATATCTCAACTTGCCAAGGCTTGGTCTTTGCGGGACCAGGCACCTCAGTGGCCTTAACCAACCGACATGTGAGCCCCTCATGCCTCCCATGCACCAGGTCGAGTAGAAAACGCCCGATCGGCGTCCCGTTCACGTCCATTAGTAGCGAATGCCTGATAGTCACCATGGGCGCGCTTCGATCGTCGCCGTTCTGGCGCTCAAAGACTCGTGCAAGACCATCCGAGGCGCTGTACAAGACTACCTTGGTGGAGTCCCCAAGCGAGTACGCGACATGACTCGACCTGGCGTCCGGCACCTGGCTGAGTTCCCTTCCAGGCACCGGTATTAGGGGCACGTTCCACGGGTCCTGCCCGCAAGGAACGACCTCCGCCACCTCACAGATCCACTTCTCCGGCGCCAGAAAGAAGCGACAGACATCTAGGCCCCGCGTCGTGAAAAGGCCCTTCGGCGGCGGCACAGTGCTCCCCTCTCGGTACGCGACCGCCAGGGCGGCGATCTCCGCGTCGGCTAGATACTGTCGCGCGCACACCGTGCCCTGGAGGGTCTCGATGGACTGGCGCCAGGAGTCGACCCCGCGCAGTATCGTTTCCACTTGCTCGGTGTCGCCAGTTACCGCGACCTCGTCCGCCCGGGAATTGGTCGGAAGCACCATCGCCAGGAGCAGCACCACGCAGAGGGCCACCAGACAACGCTCGTAAGGAGACACTTGACTCCCCCCTCTACTCCGTCATGTCGCCGAACAGCCGCTTGACCTGATCCTCATCGCGCCCGGCGAAGGGCCCGGTCCTCAGCGCGGCCATGGTCGCATCCACCAGCGACTGCAGGTCGTCGGCCATCTGCTGATGGTAGGGATGAAACGACACCGTCGTGCCGATGCTGCGCAGGGCGAATTCGCAGTACGCCGCATAGGCACGCTGGCACACGGCCAGTTGCTCCCACAGCGTTCGCCGGTGGAGGTCAGCGTCATCAGGCAGCTCGCCCACCGCTTTGAGGAAGTTGTGCGCATATTCCTGCGAGCCATGCTGATGGCCGGCCAACTCCGCCCCACTCACCGCCCGCGCATCTTCGCTCTGCCGGTACTCCTCCCACGTGACGACCTTCGCCAGCGCGACGGCCCCTGCCCATTGCGCACCCGCCGCCTTCAGCGCCTCGACGGTCTGCCACATGCTCGCGCCCGTGCGCCAGAAGTCGATGACCACGGCGACGCGCAGGCCCTCCATGCTCCGAGGGCATCGCATCACGAGGTCCTGATCGTGCAACTCTCTCGGCGGCGGCGCAGCCCAGAAGGCTAGCTGCTGGCAGGGCACGCCCATCATCCGCCCGAGGGCATCGGCGAGCGCCTGGCTGGCCGTCCACTCGCCACTCTTGCGCGAGGGAGGGAAGGTCACCGCATCGCAGCCCAGCGGCGTGACGGATTGCAGGAGCCGGCTATAGAGGTCGGCCCAATCGAGGCGCGGACGCATGTGAAAATCGTAGAGCGCCCGCGACACGCTATCGTTGAAATGGACATCACCGCGATTGCGCGGCACGTAGTACAGCGACGCAGCGCCGCTCACGCCGTTGCGTTCCAGTTCGATTCGCAAGTTGGCACCTCCGGCCTTCCTGCACCACGGACCCTAGCCTTTCTTGCAGGCGGCCCGGCAGACGAATCCGCCCACCAGCCCGAAAGCCAGGCCCAGCCCGATGCCTGCCAGGAGACCCCAGACGAGGGCGCCAAATAGCCCGCCGCCCGGCCCCGACGTCACCGCCCCCGACGCGCCACCGACCACGGCCCCGAGCACCACGCCGATCACCAGCCCCCACTTCCCCGTCGCTACGAATCCGTCGCTGAACTTGCGCTCATCGGCACTAGGTCTGGCCTCGACATAGCAGGCCACGACAAGCTCCTTGCCGCACGAGCTGCACAGGACCTTGTCGCCGGTTGTCAGGTCGTGCCCCTTATTGATCGCCCCGCAGTGCGGGCACTTCACGATCTCCTCGCTCATGACCCCACACCCCCTCCTCCACTGCCGCCGATTTGGGTCTTCCGCCTACCCGGCAGGTTATTCTTCCCCGCCGGGGAAGAACCTGTCGGTGATTTCTACATATCATGACTCACACCGCACACGCATCCCCCGCCGATGTCGCCGCCGCACTGGGCCTGGCCTCACTCCCCGCTGACTGGGCTGACCACTGGGCCGAGGCCGAGGGGGCCTTCACGCCCGGCGCGACCGCCTTCCTCGACGAGGGTTTCGTCCGCGAAGCCTGCGCCTACGCGCGGATGTCGCCCGACGTCACCGATGCCCTCGTCGATTCCGCCGCCTGCATGGCCAGCAATCTGCTTCTCACGCGCCTGGCCTTTCAGCTTCACTGGCTCCTCTTCGTCTCGAAGGTGGATGTGAATACGGCGACGTGGATCCGCATCCCCGCCTGCCGACTGTTCTGCGCCGTCGTCTTGCTCTCGGGGGTGCCGGGTCTGCGGAAGATGAACGCCGCCCGCGGCATCGACGAGGCGGTCACGCTCGCGACCCTCGCCGACCTCGAGCTTTGGATCCGCGAGGCCACCCGCCGCGAGGGTGTGTGGTGTTTCCGCAACCTGAGCTGGCTCGTCTACCATCTGCAGGGCAAGCTCTTCACTCTGGGGCGGCTCCAGTACCTCCCGGGCACCTTCCCTCATCCCTTCCGCTTCTTCCGCCACCGGGGCACACGCCGGGTGATCGCCCTCGCCGAGGACGGGCTGTGCTTCCGCGCGGACGGCCAGTTCGCGGGCACGGTCGAGGCGTCACAGTCGCCGGGCCTCTTCACCTCGCGCCTGGAGGAAGACGCCCCCGGGGGCATCCTCCGCACCCTCCGCGGCAATCCGGTCGACCCGCGCGGTCATGTCCTGAGCGGCCTCGCCACGCTGACCTTCCCCGACTGGGAGGAGATCCTCCGCCCGGGCGATCCGGTGCTGACGGTGCACATCCCGGCGTCGGGGCCGATGGATCCGGAGTCCTGCACGCGATCCTTCGCCGAGGCGGCGCGGTTCTTCCCGGCGCATTTTCCGGACGTCCCGTGGCGCGCCTTCACGTGCCACTCGTGGCTGCTGGACGCCCAGTTCGAGGCCCTCGACCCGCCCCCCGCGAACATCGTCGCCTTCCTCCGCGGCTGGTATCTGCACCCGACGGAGGGCGCGGGTGACGGGCAGATGCTGGAGCGGGTTTTCGACTGGCACGGGGACGGCGATTTCGACCTGGCCGCGGCGGCGCGGACGACGACCTTGCAGCGGGCGATCGCAGCGTTCATGGAAGCAGGCGGACGCTGCCGTGACGCAGGGAGCGTCTTCTTCGCCGACGACCTCCCCTTCGCCCCCAACCGCTACCGCGAGTCCTAACAGTACCGCTTCCTGTAGGGCGGGCATTTATGCCCGCCGCGTCGTTCGTCTCCCTTCATCGCGGCGGGGATGAATCCCCGCC
>PMZA01000495.1 GCA_003170595.1 Armatimonadota bacterium | reverse complement strand
AGCCGCCGTAGGCGGCGTGGGGTCAGGGGCCGGGGCCCCTGCGGGGAGTGGGGCAGAGCCCCACGGTTTCGCACTGGGGGGTTGGCATGGCTCTGATCATCGTCACCGGTGGTTGCGGTTTCATCGGCTCCAACCTGGTCCGCCTTCTCCTTGCCGAGGGCGACGCCGACTCCGCCTCACGCGTCCGCGTCCTCGATTCGCAGACCTACGCGGGCGATCCGGTGAACCTCGCAGACGTCGCCGCCGATCCACGCCTTTCCATCCTCGCCGCCGACGTCACCGATCCCGCCGCCCTGGCCGCCGCCTTCGCTGACGCCACCGTCGTCTATCATCTCGCTGCGGAGAGTCACAACGACCGCGCGATCCTCGACCCCTGGGCGACGTGGCATGCGAACGCCGACGGCTCAGCCCGCGTCTTCCTTGCCGCCCGCGACGCCGGTGTCTCGCGCGTGGTCTTCGTCTCGACGGATGAGGTCTACGGCATCGCCCCCGCGGGTGAGGCCTTCTCGGAGGACGCGCGGTTGAACCCGCGCGGGCCGTATCAGGCGAGCAAGGCCGCGGCCGACCGCCTGGCCTACGCCTTCAGCGTCACCTATGGCCTGCCCGTGGTCATCGTCCGCCCGACGAATAACTACGGGCCCTACCAATTCCCGGAGAAGCTTCTGCCCGTCCTCGTTCACCGCGCGCTCCACGACGAGCCGCTCCCTCTCTACGGCGACGGCCGCCAGCAGCGCGACTTCTTGCATGTCGAGGATTGCTGCCGCGCCCTGACGACCTTGGCGGAGAGGGGAGAGGCGGGCGAGGCATACAACCTCCCGGCCTTCAACGAGCACGAGAACCTTGAGGTCGCCCGCGCGGTCCTGGCGGAACTCGGCAAGCCCGAGTCGCTGATCCATTTCGTGAAGGACCGCCCGGGGCATGACACTCGCTATGCGATGACGGGCGACAAGATCGCGGCCCTCGGCTGGCGCCCGGAGATCTCGTGGGACGAGGGCCTGCGTTCGACGATCCGATGGTACGTCGAGCNNGGGCTGGCTGGAGCGGATGGTCGCTCGCGGCCGCGAATTCCTCGACCGCTGGTACGCCGACCGCCGCTAGCCGCCAATGCTGGTGCGGCCGATTGCATGTGGGTATGCGCGTCGCAGGTGTAGCCGCGGACTTCCAGGCCGCGGGGGTGGACTGCTGTGGCCTTCTTTGGTCGTCATCCTGAGGGAGGCGTCTTTNNGCCGACCGAAGGACCTGCGGTGGCATCTTTCGCACTTCTCTTCTGCTTGTCATCTTGAGCGCGAGACGCTACGCGTCTCCGCGAAGGACCTGGTTTTCGCTCTACGCCAACCAATCGCACAAGGAGCCTTTCCCAATGACGCCCTTACCTTTCCGCCTTACCGACCTTCCGTCCTTTATCCTTCTCGTCCCAGCCTTCCTTATCCTTACCGCAGCCACCACCGCCTTCGCCGACGGCGACCAACCCGCTCCGCCCGCGCCCGAACTCAACGTCTCTTACGGCACTGCCGGCGGCGAGAACCTCCTCCTCGACGTCTACCGTGCGGCGACGCCCGGCCCGCACCCGGCCGTGGCGCTCATCCACGGCGGCGGCTGGGCTGGCGGCGACAAGTCCGGCTTCGCCTGGGCGGGCACGACCCTCGCCCGCGCCGGCTTCGTCTGCTTCTCGATCGACTATCGCCTGGCCCCGAAGTTCACCTATCCGATCCAGCTTCAGGACGTCTGCCGCGCGATCCGCTGGATCCGCGCCCACGCGAAGGATTACGACGTCGACCCCAAGCGCGTCGGCGCGATGGGCGACTCCGCCGGCGGCCAGCTTTCCCTGATGCTCGGGGTGATACGGCCCGATGCCTACAAGGTGCCGGACGATCCCAACCGCGCCCAGTCCTGCCGCGTGCAGTGCGTGGTGGACATCTACGGCCCGTCGGACATGACGCCCCAGCTCATGCCGGTAGCGGCGCCGATCGTGCAGGGCTTCCTCGGCGTCTCCTTTCAGGACGCGCCGAACACATGGCTTGAGGCATCGCCGATCACGCACGTCACGAAGCAGGCCGCGCCGACGATCTTCCTTCACGGCGACAAGGACGACCTCGTCCCGCTGGAGCAGTCGCAGCTCATGATGGCGGCGCTGGACAAGGTCGGCGTGGCGACCGAGATGGTGGTCGTGCACAACGGCGGGCACGGCTTCCCGGGAGCGACGCAGGCGGACATCTCGCACGCCTTCGACCGCGGCTTCAAGTTCCTCCACGCCCACCTTGCCCCAGCCCACTGAATCGGCCTTCGCTCGTGGCTCAAAGCCCCACTAACGACTACGGCGTCAAGAGGCGCGCGCTTGTCGCGCATCTTGACGCCGTGAGAGTCCAAAGCAGCTTGCGCGAAGTTGAGCGCCCGCCATTCTTGCGGGCGCCAACTGCGCGCAAGCGCTTTCCGTCATCTTTCTCTCTCTTGTCTCTCCTTCTCTTGTCTCATCTTTCCCTCTCTCTGCTCCCTCTTCTCCTCCGCGGCGCATCGTCCCCCATCCCTCCACCCTTCCTCGCGAGAAAGCCGCGCCCTGTGCGGCGTGGGAGGTCTGGAGGGACAGGTCCCTCCA
This sequence comes from Armatimonadota bacterium, assembly GCA_003170595.1. Classification (GTDB taxonomy): domain Bacteria; phylum Armatimonadota; class Zipacnadia; order Zipacnadales; family FEN-943; genus FEN-943. The sequence continues at coordinate 1,883 of PMZA01000495.1, read as the reverse complement.
GCGGGGCTCAGCGACCGCTTGCGGTCGCCGGGCAGCGCCCCACGGTCCATCTCTTGCCTTTGCCTTACGCCTGTATGTCTATCCTGAACACGCCTTCCCCGATCGGCATCTCCGCCCATCCGCCTTCCACCTTCACGTCCTTCCGCCCGACCTCCGCGCCGCTATCGTCGCGCAGGATCGCCTTGATAGTCCCCTTGATCCCGAGGGCGCCGACGTCGACCCTCAGCACGCTGACGGTCCCGAGCGGGAACACCTGCCGCCCGGTCCCATCTTTGCGCACGATAGCCGCCCCGTCGGTGTCGAATTCCCCGATGGTCTTCCGCGTCCCTCGCGCATCGACGAACCTGCTTGTCTCCGCCCCGCAGTAGTCCGCCCTCGCGCCGCTCACCATCGCCGACCAGCACGTCACCCCCGGCCCCACGCACACCCATCCCTCCGGCGGCAGCTCGTACGTCTTCCCGCCCGCGTCGACCTTCCACGCCTTGTCGAGGCTCCCGTTCACCCACACCTCGAGCCCGGTCTCATACTTCACGTACACCTGGCTCTCGCGGTACGCCCCGCCGAGGATCGCCTCCGACGCCCCGACCATCTTCCCCGTCGCCGCGTCGTGATATAGGATCGCCGTCGCCTTCCGCATCGCGTACAACTTCTGAATTGGTTGGATCATGTAATAGGTTTTCACATCGCCGTTCACCCCGCGGAAGCCCATCCCCGTGAAGGTTCCCTGATGCCCGAAGGCCAACGTCGCGGCCATGTATCGGTCGCCCGCCGTCTCCCATCCGCCCACCTGTTCCGCCGCGGCATCCTGTCGGCTCTTCTTCTCCGACGCCCCATACGGGTCGGTGATGTACCGCCCGATCCAGCTCATTCCGCAGTCCATCTCCAGCGGGTGGATCCTCGTCAGATCAAAGTCCACCAGGAACGGTTCGAGGTACGGCCGCGCCGCCGATATCTGCGCATCACTTCCATCCGCGATCCCGGCGTACAGCCAGTGCCGGCTCCCCTCGCTGTACACCGCGCCATACGTCGCCCTGTCGTTCTTCAGCACCTGCGCATAGCACCTGTACGTCGTCCCGAACTTTCCGGCGCCCGGCAGCCTCGCATCGAAGTCCACCTTCCCCCACGGCGGCACGCTCGTATGCACATCGCAGAACGATCCCGTCGTCCCGAACCGCGCCGCTATCTTCGGCGCATACTTCGCCTCCATCTCGACGGCCTTCAGCGGCTTCAGCGGATACGACCCCGGCCAGCAGAACGGGTCGATGTCCCCGCCCGCCTGCCTCATCACCTTGTCCCAGTCGAACTCCGCCGCCACCGGTTGCAGGTCGGTATAGTTCGTGTACAGCACCGGCAGGAAGCCCATCGCCCTCAGCTCATCGAGGTACTTCCGCACCGCCGCATCCCCGGCCACCGGCGCCACATGCTCCGTCATCGTCCATTCCTGCGGCCCTTGCGCCTCATCCGCCCACATCCCATCGAAGTGCCGGATGTACACGTGCTCGACCCCGTACGCCTTCATCGTCCGCCACGTCTCAAGCTGCTGATCGAGCTGCGCCGCCGACCCGCCCGTGTAGTGGACGCACTCGGCGACCGCCTCGTTTCTCTTCGGCGTCGGGTGAGGCAGCGTGGGCAGCACCTCGCCCACCTCCGGCGACACGGTGAAGATGAACCGCTCCCGCATGGCGTTCCGCCGCCCATCGCTTTTCGTCATGTACCGCACGCCTGGGCAGTACACGACCCCGCCCGGCAGCAGGTCCTCCGGGTCATGGCTCGCCCCGCCCTCGAAGCTCACCGTCGACGCCTCGCTCCGGTACCAGTCGATGAGCCCCGACACGAACACCTTCCCCGTCACGGCCACGCCCCCATCCCGCCCCCAGTCGTAC
>PMZA01000512.1 GCA_003170595.1 Armatimonadota bacterium | reverse complement strand
CCCTCCTTGCCGGCTTGCCCACCCGCCCGCTCGATGTTGAGGGTGAGACGGTCACGCCCACCGGCGCGGTCCTCGTCCGCCATCTTGTCTCATCCTTCGGCCCGCCTCCGCCGATGACAATCCGCACGGTCGCCCATGGCGCCGGCAGCAAGGACTTCGGCACCGTCCCCAACCTTCTCCGCGTCTTCATCGGCGAGTCGGCCGAGCCGACCCTCGCCCCCGACGGCCTCCTCTCCGACACCGTGGTCGAGCTATCGGCCAACATCGACGACATGTCCCCGGAGCTTTACGAGCCCGCCCTCGACGCGATCTTCGCGGCCGGCGCCGTCGACGCCTGGCTCACACCGATCTTCATGAAGCGCCAGCGTCCGGCCACCCAGCTCAGCGCCCTCGCCCCCTCCGACGCCGCCTCCGCCGTCGCCGAGGCCATCCTCCTTCACACGACCAGCCTCGGCGTCCGCATGGCCGACCGCCACCGCCTGTTCCTGCCGCGCGAGTCGCTCACGGTCGACACGCCTTTCGGCGCGGTCGCGGTCAAAGTCGCCCGGCTCCACGGCAGGATTGTCACGGCCCAACCGGAATACCGCGACTGCGCGGACGTCGCCCGCAGGCAGGGCGCGACGGTTCGCGCAGTCTACGAGGCCGCTCTCGCCGCCGCCCGATCGCTCGAGTAAGCCTCGTCGTCGCCGGAGGCGCGCTCATGCCCGATTGGGTTAGCTTCGACCCCACGAAGTACGAGGCCCGCTGGCAGGCCAGCCGCGCCCGCCTTCAGGCTGCCCACGAGTTCCGCGAGGGCGACTGCGTCCCGGTCCTCTCCTCCGAATACGGCTCCTACTGGGCCTGGGTCCTGGGCATCGACATCGCCGACTACTATTCCGACATCGACGCCCAGATCGAGGTTCAGATGCGCGGCCTTCAGTGGCGCCACGACAACGTCCCCGACGACCGCACCGACGCCGCCATCAGCTTCGACTGCGGTCCCATCGGCGAGGCCGTCGTTTTCGATTGCGATATCGAGCGCCCCCGAGGCACCTCGCCCTGGATCGTCCCGCGCCTTCATTCCGCCGAAGACATCGACCGCCTGGAGGTCATCGATCCGCGCCACAACCCCCGCGTCCAGGCCCTCCTCGAGCGCGGCCGCGCGTTCAAGCAGCGCGCCCTCGACCTCGGCGTGAAGATCNNGGCACGGGCGGCGTCGGCATCCACCCGCCCCTCTCAGCCGCCACTGCCCTCGCCGGCGCCGACTGGGTCTATCTGAACATGCTCGCTGAGCCCGACCTCGTCCGCAGGCTTTTCGACAAGTGCTTCCAGGCCTTCTGTCTCTGCCAGGAGTACATGTACGAGCTTTATGGCGGCGCCCCCGGTGGCCTGGGCCTCGCCGACGACAACTCCTCCTTCGTCTCCGACCCGCTCTATCGCCAGATGGTCCTGCCCTACAACCTCGCCCTCTATGAGAAGTACGGCCCGACCTCGCGCTATCTCCACACCGACGGCCCCAACGAGGCTCACTACGAGACCTACGCGCGCATCCTCAAGCTCAACCACATGGACATCGGCGGGTGGAGCAAGCTGCGCCCNNGCGCCCGGCGGTCGCGATCCTCAAACCCGCACGGTGCATCGTCCACGGCGGCCTGAACAACCGCGACCTCTACGCTGGCTGGACGGAGAAGTTGAGGCAGAAGATCCGCGCGACGATCCGCCTTGCGGCGCCGGGCGGAGGGTTCGAGTTCGCGATTGGTGGCGAGACCTACGCTGGCACCGACCCCGAGGTCCTGGCGAAGACGTGGGACTACGCGCACGAGGTGGGGAAGTACCCTATCGACCTGCCCGAGGAGCCCTTGCCCGGCGAGGACGACGGCCTGCCCGTCTGGGAAGCCGTCAGCATGTAGTCTGCCCTTGCGGTGCATTGCGTCGCAGGGAACCACGCTTCCTCGCGAGGAAGCCGCCGTAGGCGGNNGGCGGCGAAGCGCACCGGAGGTGCGCAGTGGGGTCAGGGGCCCGCGGCCCCTGCGGGGATCGGGGCGGAGCCCCGAGGTTGGCCTTTGCTTGTTCCGGCCGCGTATTCCAGGTACTGCCTTATCCCGCCGATGATCCCTTCCGCCGCGCGCTCGACGAACTGCGGCTTAGCCATCTCCTGCTCTTCGGCGGGATTTGAGATGTAGAGGCATTCCACCAGCGCCCGCGGGCAGTCGGTGCAGCGCAGTATGTGGAACACCGCGGGGTTGACCCATCGCCGCTTCGACCCCAGCGCATAGCTCACCGCGTCGAGTATGTCGGCCGCCAGGGGTTTGCTGAAGGCCGAGTAGTAGTACGCCTCGGTCCCGCCGATGGAGCAGTTCCCGCCAGCGCAATTGTTGTGGATGCTGAGGAACAGGTCCGCGCCCGCCTTGATCCCCACCTGCACGCGCGCCTCAAGTTCCTGCGCCTGGTTGCAGCCCTCCGGACCGACCTGCCGATCGGTATCGTGGGTCATGACGACCTCGGCCCCGGCCCGCCGCAGTAGCTCTGCGGTCCTCTTCCCAACGGCCAGGTTGACGGTCTTTTCCATGGTCCCGCCGGACCCGATCGCGCCCGAGTCAGGCCCGCCGTGCCCCGGGTCGAGGCAGATGATCTTCCCCTCGACGCGCGAGTCGGCCAGCCCTTCCTTCACCTCAACGACGAGGCTTTTCCCATCCTCATAGTGCGCCATGTATCCGAGCAGCGCCGGCGCCTTCACGTCGAGATCCACCTGCGTCCATCCTGCCCCGGGCGTGCTGGGCTTGATGTTGCTGAGGAGGTACCGCCCCTTCGTCTCACCGCACGCCGCCGAATCGAGCGCGCTGTCAAACACCTGCACAGCGAGGTGCGACGGATTCATGCGCGGGATTATCCTGAACGCGGCCGCTCGGCTCATGGGCAGGACCAGCTTCTCGCCACCCTCCCACAGCCCGGTGTCGATCTTCCCGACCACAGCCTTCGCCGGCTGCTCATGTTGCCCGGTCGCCTTGACGCTATCCTCGAACACCCACCCGCTCAGCGCCGGATGAAGCTGCACCTTGAACCACTTGCCCTGCTTATCGACGGCCCACAGGGGGATCCTGGCGGGGAGGACGCAGACGCGCTCGGCGCCATCGCTGGCGGCGTTGCGGATCGTCGTGTTGGGGTCGTTGGTGATTACGACTTGCGCGCCGAAGGTGCTGGTCAGACTGAGGGCTACGATTGCGGCTACCATGACGCCCCAAGGTTATCCGCAACCCCCTCCCCGCGCAACCCGCCCAGCACGGTTTGGCCTGTGTAGTCGCGGTCTTTCAGACCGCGGTGGTGGTGGGACTGTGGCACTTCGAGGTTCCTGCCTTTGGATGTCATCCTGAGGAAGGCGCTCTTCGCCTGACGAAGGATCCCCGCACCAACGCCCCCCGTCGCCCACCCACTTCGCCTTTCTCCCCCGGCACGGGTATAATCTCTCGAAGGCCGAGGTGCCCTTTCGGATCATGGCGCCCGCCTTGCCTTTTCCGGGGACGCACCACCGTCCCAGATGTCGCTATGACGCGTGAACAAACCGTAACAGACAACATCGAAGAGTTCCTGACAATCCTCCCGCCCCGCGTCCGCGAGGTGTTGGAGAACCACGAGCGCCTCGAGGACCTCCTCGAGGTCGTCATCGATCTCGGTCGCCCCGTGGAGGCCCGCTTCCCCGGCTCCTACGAGGTCGTCGGCGACGAGGTCACGCACGAGGATCTCGCCTACGTGGTCGAGCGCGTCGCCCATTTCGACCGCGACAACCGCGCCGGCATCGAGCGCACCCTCCATCGTATCTCCGCCATCCGCAACCGCTTCGGCGACATCGTCGGCGTCACGTGCCGCGTTGGCCGAGCGGTCTATGGCACCATCGACATCATCCGCGACATCGTCGACACCGGCCGCAGCATCCTTCTCCTCGGCCGCCCCGGCGTGGGCAAGACGACCAAGCTCCGCGAGGCCGCCCGCGTTCTCGCCGACGAACTCGACTACCGCGTCATGGTCGTCGATACGAATAACGAGATCGCCGGCGACGGCGACATCCCACACCCAGCCCTTGGCCGTGCCCGTCGCATGCAGGTCCCGGGCGACCGCGAGCAGTGCGATGTGATGATCGAGGCCGTCGAGAATCACATGCCCCAGGTCATCATCATCGACGAGATCTCCAACGAGCGCGACGCCTTCGCCGCCCGCACCATCGCCGAGCGCGGCGTCCAGCTCATCGCCACGGCCCACGGCAACACGCTCGAGAATCTGATGTTCAACCCCACCCTCGCCGACCTTGTCGGCGGCATCCACGCCGTCACCCTCTCCGACGACACGGCCCGCATGCGCGGCAGCCAGAAGACGGTCCTCGAGCGCAAGACCTCGCCCACCTTCGACAGCGTCATCGAGATCGAGCAGGTCGACCGCCTGGTCATCCACAGCGACATCTCCCGCTCGGTGGACGACCTCCTCCTGGGCAAGTCGGTCACGGCCGAGATCCGCGAGAAGGACGCCGAGGGCCGCGTCACTCGCAGCCACAAGACCCTCGAACTCGTCGGCAGCACCTGGGGCCCCCGCCGCCAGGTCTACTCGACCGGCGATGGTGACGAGTGGGAGGGCGACGAGGATAGCTACTACGGCGAGGAGCAGGATGCCGTTAAGCCCTTCGCCGCCCCCGGCGGGCCGGTGACGCGCATCTACCCTTTCGGGGCTACGCGCCGCAAGGTCGAGAAGGCCCTCCGCGAACTCCGGGCTCAGGCGGTCACAGTCAGCGATCCGCAAAACGCGGACGTCGTTCTCGCCGTCGCGGGTCATCATGAGGACCACGTTCTGCCGCGCCGGCCGGGCGTGCAGATGGTCGACATCCGCAGCAACACCTACGGCCAGATCTTCGAGGCCCTCCGCGAATTCCTCCACAGCGGGGACAAGACGGTCCGCGAGCGTTACGCCCTCCTCGAGGCCGAGCAGGCCGCGGCCCACGTCTTGCGCGAGGGTGAGCCGACGGAACTTGCGGCGCAGAACGCGTACATCCGCCGGTTGCAGCACGAGATGATCGCCAAGCACAACTTGCGCTCAGAGTCGGTGGGGAAGGAACCCCACCGCCGCCTCCGCGTCCTACCGCTGTAGTGCCTTGCGCCTTTGTAGTCGCGGTCTTTCAGACCGCGGGGGTGGATTGGGTGTGGTTGGTTGCTTCTGTAGGGCGGGCATTTATGCCCGCCGCTGACGTTGGCGCAAGGCGCGGCGGGCATAATGGCC
>PMZA01000235.1 GCA_003170595.1 Armatimonadota bacterium | reverse complement strand
CCCCCACGTGCGTGGGGAGCGCACTACGATCGTCCGAAAACCTGTACTACTGGCCTCGCCCTTGGGGCTTTTGTGGTTGCTGTCCGCTTCCTCCCGGCTTGTGGTTGTCATAACCTCGCTTTCCGTAGTGTTCGGCATGGGCTTTGCTGTCGGTCGGCCGGCGGATGAGGGTCAGCCCCTCAAAGTCGATGGGCTCACGCGATGTATCGCCCCAGGACCTTATGCGGAAGCCCTGCTCGGTCGTGGCGCCGTGGACAAGAAGGGCGCCGTCTGCCTTGCCGGATTTGACGACGAGGTCCCAGAGCCTATCGCGGACCCTGGCCGACAGGTTGCCGACGAACACCCCCGCCTTGGGCTGGATCAGCCACCGACTGAGCAGGCCTCTCAGCGCGGGTTTGGCGTTCTCAACTATCAGCACGATCATCGGTGTCACTCTCCTCGTGCGCCTGCTCTTCCGGTGGCGCCCAGAGTTCGGCCGGCCGGGCCGGGTCATCGTCGTAGACAGCCAGATCGTCCTCCGGCGTCTCGTCGGAGAGGACAGCCCGCAGGTCGGGCAGGATGCGACCGAGGAGGCGAGACGTGCGGAAGGCATCGCGCATCGCCAAGCGCACTTGACGTTCGAGGTCGGAGGCGTTTCGGGCGGCGGCAGCGAAGGCGATGGGCAGGGCGAGGTCGGTCTTATAGAGATCGGCCACGTCGTAGACGAAGGAGAGTTGCTTGCCGGTGTGGATGAAGCCCAAGGCCGGGCTGTAGCCGGCGGAAAGGATTGCAGCGTGGCAAAGGCCGTAGAGGCAGGAGTTGGCGGCGGAGATGGCACGGTTGACAGGGTCGGCCCGGTCCCAGTTGCCGCGGTCGTAGAAGCGGCCATTCCACGCTACGCCTGTCTCGGCGCTCAGGCGGCGATAGGCCTCGCGGACGCGCTGGCCCTCCATGCCTCGAAGCTGCTCGACGGTGGACTCGGCCGGGGGCGTCTCGGAGAAGCGCTTGGTGTAGAGCGCTCGGACGACGCGCTCACGCGCGGCCGTATCGGACACGAGACGCGCCTGGTGGAGGAGACGGGCAGCGCTGCGAGTGCCTCCGATGCCGTGGGCGTAGAAGCGGACGTTCTCCTCCCCGCACCAGATGACGAGGCAGTTGTTGTCGGCCATGACCTCGATGGCGGCATGGCTTATCGTGGAGCCGGGGCCGAGCATCAAGACCCGGACAGCCGCCGCCGGGACCTCGGTGATGCCCTCCTTGTCCCAGAAGGCGATGCCGCTTTCCCAACGGTCCACGCGGACGTGCTCGGCGTAGATATAGGTCAAGCTGTCGTCGAAGCGTGGAACGATCTGCAAGTCGTCCATTGCTCACGGCCTCCGGTGTCAGGCAGGTTGTCAAGGTTCACGGTCGCTCCTTGCGGCTACTCAGTCTTGCCTCGCCACGGAGAGTAGGCCGAAGCCGAAGGCTTTGCCGGGACCAATCCCGCGCGCGATGGTGTCGACGAAAGTCGCAGGATCGGTAACGGTGAGCACACCCTCGAAGCGGACGGCGAAGTGGCAGAGGCGGCGCTCGTCATCCTCGTGCTTGCTGCTCTCCTGAAAGCCCTCACGCGTCATGGTGACGGTGACGAGCCGGAAGCCTCCGGATGCCCCCTTCCTGTCGAGCCAGGCCTGCTGATCCTCCTCGCCGAAGCGGGACAGCCGTTTGCCTTCCCGGCGCACCGTGGGGTTGGCCCGAAGGCGGAAGGCGAGCACTTGGCCGGCTGTAAAGCCCGGCGCGAACTCTTTGACTGCCGGGTTCTCGTCACCGGGGGGCTGTAGGTAACGATCGGCCTGCGCCAGGAAGGCCCAGGCAGGGCAGGTGATGGACTGCACCAGCAGCGTTGGTGTGCCCGTCTCGCGGCTGACGTCGAGCCGGTACAGAACGCGCTCGCCGTCTGGTAGGTCGGCAGGGAAGGCGCGCATGATGGTCCGGTGCATCTCATAGGGGCGCAGGATCTCCGAGCGCACCTGCTGGCACCTGGGGTTGAGGACAAGCCGCGACAGGTACATCAGGGCACCTCCTCGCCACTCGCGATCTGCTTCGTCGTGACGTGGCGAAGGCCGAACCGGCGAGCGTCGAGACGGAAAGACAGAGGCTGGTCCATGCGGACCTCGTCCCCCGTGTCGGAGCTTTCCAGCACCAGCCAGTAGTTCTCGCGAGGGAGCGGGAGGTGGCCGCGGAGGGCATCCTCCAACGTCGCTTCGACCAGGCCGTCTGGGATGCGCACCGGCCTACCAGGAACGAAGGACTTCCGCCCCAGGAAGATCGGCCACCGCGGGGCGCCGAGCGCCTTGTGGAGAGAGCGCAGCAGATCTGCCTCTCCCTCTAGGCCCACGAGGAAGTCGGCGTCGGCAAGGAAGTAGCGGGTCGAAGGCAGGCAGTCGCCCTTCGCGCCGCTGGCCTTGATGACGCCGTAGTCGCGCCCGTTGATCTTGCCGCCGCCGGCCGTGTGGTAGTCACAGTCGATACGGCCCGCCCTGTCCACGCGGACTCCCATGAGCAGGGCGGCAAGGTTGGCGAGCGTGCCATCGTCCTCGCGCGGGACGCCCAGGGCGGCGCACAGCAGTCCTACCACGCCGCTCTTGGACGGCTCCCGGCCGGTGTCGCGCACGGTGAAACGGCTCTGCGTGCCCCACGACTGCATGGGGCCTGCGAGACGTAGGAGTAGCACACTCACGCTGCGCCACCTCCGGTAAGGGCCGCCATGACGGTGGCGATGACGCCCTCGACATTGGCGCCCTTGGCTGCCTTCAGGCCACCGAGGTCGGCATCCCCGAGAGCCGTCAGCGACTTGGCGACGATGCCCTCTTCGCCATACATCTTCGCGAGTTCATCCCAGTAAGCAACGAGCGCCTCAACCGACTGCCCCACGAGGCCCTTGGTCTCGGTAGCGCGGACGGGCTTCTCGAAGGCGTTGACAAGGGACCAAGGCGCGCTGCCGTTGCGGACCACGGCGAAGATGAAGCTGGGAGGGTTCTGTGCGGCCATCGAGTTCTGCCTGGCCGAAGGGATGGCCGCGATCGAAGACCGAAGGAAAGCCTCGACGGCCGCCCTGGCGAGGGCCTCATCTCCGCCCAAGTTCTCCGCGAGTTGTGCGGTGTCGATCAGCGCGTACCGATAGAAGCACGAGCTGTTGAACTCGACGGTGCCCATCATCCCCGCGCCGGGTTCGTCATCGGGCTTGAGGTCATCCACCGCCGTGAAGAAGTCCATCTCCATGCTTACCTTGTGAGTCGAGATGGCGTGGGCGACCTGGCAGGCGGCGTCTACATTCATGCTCGTGTTCTCGGCGACCATCCTGCCGAACAGGGCGATGTCCGCCGCTTTCGTGGCCGGCTTGAACTCGGCAGCCGCAGCCTCGGCAGCCGTCTGGAGAGGCGTCTTTCCCTTCTGCGCCGCCTTGCCAGCGCCAGCTTTGGCCGCGTCCGCGAGTTCTCCCCAGTGCGCAAGGATGATGTCACGTATCCTGTCGACCTCGTCAGATCCGAGGTAGACGAGGACGGCTGTCTCGTCACCCTTCAGCTTGCCCATCGTCGCCTCGACTACGGCGGGAACGATGGCCGCGCACTGGTCTGCAGGCTTCCCCGCGGCCCCCAACGCCTTCTGCAACTGTGCTACGAGGAGCTTGGTGCGGTTGCCGATGCCGCTGGCGACATGCTCCGCGAACGATGGATGTTGCCGGATCGCTCGCTTGAGGCACTGGCTGGAGATGCGCGCACGGCGGAACCCGCCGAACTCGCAATCCTTGGGGCTATTGGTGTCATCGCGATTCAGGCAAGACGGAGCGAAGTTCTGGATCAAGTGCAGTTCCACGAACATGGTGAGCCCTCCCTTAGTCCGCCACTTGGGCGGTGGTGTCAGTCGAAGCGCCCTCGGCCTGTTCTCCAACACGCCTCCAGAAGGCCTCGGCCCACTCGCGCTGGATGAAGCCGTCCTGGTGGGTCCAGTAGTGCAGATCGCGGAGCAACTGCGCGTAATTCACCGGCACGTCGGCGCCCCGCGCGAGCGCAACCGCGTGGCGAAGGTGATCGGGCAAGTCGTCTGCGTGAGCGTTCAGCAAAGCGACGAACCGGCGCTCGGTGCTTGTGTCGTCCCCCCTACTGGTGCCGATCGCTCTGAAGGTCTCGCCCATGTTCCCCTTGTCCGCCTGGCTCGGGTGTGCGCCGAACAGGGCGGCGATCAGGAAGTATGGGTCTTGGTCGTACTCCTTCATCCCGGAAACGAAAGGCAAGACGTACGGGAACATCTCCGGCACCGTGCCGGGGGCTTTGCCGAGCCCACGTCGGAGCGCAGCCAGCGCGCCGCGGTTCTCTTGCGTGGCGTAAGCCTGCAAGTGCTTCACAAAGCCCAACTGATGCTCTGTAGGCTTGGGCATCATCCACCTCCTGTGAAGTCGCCTATGATCTTGCGCAGCTTGCCGCCGAGAAGGGAGCTGGCTGCGGTTACAGCTCGTAGGTTCCGTGCATCCGTCTTGAGCCCCGACGTTGTGTCGCGCAGGGCGTCGGTGGCCTGCCGCCGGACGGTCTCCGCCCACCCGCGCTTCAGGTCTCCGGCCTGCTCGGGCTTGTCCGCGAGGTCCATGACCAGTTCGCGGAAAGGCGTCTCAAGAGCTTCCCAGTACAGCCGGGAGGCGGGGTACGAGTCCATGAGCGTGCCAAGGGCGCCGCGGTCGGGCTCCCGGTCGTCACCAGGGGCCAGCGTCTCTTCCGCGAGACGCCAAAGCGCTTTGCCAAGCGCCTCTGAGCGGACGGTCTCTGTGAGCCTCAAGCTGTCTCGCAGCGCTTCCACCAGCGCCTCGCTCTCAAGGTATAGTAGCGGCAAAGGCTGGCGCTCGTGGCGCCAGAGAAAGACCTTGGCCTGGTTGCTCGCCATCCCGAAGACCGAGACTTGGTAGCGCTTGGCTGGGGGAAGGGCGCCTGCCTGAGCGAGCCGGGCAAGTTCATCGACCACTGCCGGCCGGGTGACTTGGTTGGGGACCGATCCGAACAGGGCGTGGCTGTCCCGCCACAGGGCGCGGTCCTCGCGCAGGCGGACCGCCGGCCACGGGTTTTGGCCCGTGGGCGCTTTCTCGCGCCTGATGAGCATCATGAAGGGATCGCGTGGGAAGTAGTCCTTTGGGAACTCCCTCCCCCGGCTGACAATGCACTCCGAGACTCCGCACGCAGCATCGACGGGGGGCCGCAGATAGAGCCGCCGGCTCTGCCAAGTGAGGTAGTCCAGGTATCCCTTGGGCAGTCTGGTCTCACCCGGCTGAACGATCTCGTCCTGCTCCCAGGCGGGACAATCCGCGTCGTAAGTGCCGATCTGGGGGAGCCCCTGATCCGGGCTGTATGGAACGAGATTGAGCAGGAGGGTCTCGAAGAGGTTCGCGCCGTTGACGAGAAGCACGGCGGAGCCGACGAGGGGCGCCGATGTCGCCGAGGCTCTGCCTCCTTCGATGCCGATCAGCCCCCCAAGGGAGAGACTCTGCTGAGTCACCACCAGCCGTGCGGCTTCAGCAGCCGTCACCGACGTCGGCTGGCTATCGCTGTTATGGTCAAAGAGGACGGCGTTGTTGCCAGACGCTCGCTCGTGGGCCAGCTTAGCGACCGTGGTCCACATGCCCTCCTCGTCAAGCGGGGTCTGGTAGAACGGACGCTCGGCGCCAAACAGGTCGAAGCGGCCGTGCCACTTCTCGAAGTACGAGTCCAGCACGTCCATGTCGAAGCTGCCGGCGGCCCAGAGCTTCCTCCATGCGGCTGAGTTGCGTGGCCCGAAGTTGCGGTGAAGTACCGCCAGCAGGAGGCGGTGCAGAGAGACGGTGATCAACGGAGACGCATCGACGATCTCCGCGAGATCAGGCGATAGCGCCAGGACGTCCCGCAAGCCATACTCGCAGACCTTCCCGTCGCTCGTGAGGCAGGGAAGCCAGGGCTCACTGATCAGGTTGAAGGATGGTGTCATACCGAACCTCCTTCGGTGTCGCCTCTAACGACGACGATACCGAGTTCTTCGTCAAGGCGAAGGGTTATCGAGCCGGCCTCAATCACTCCCTCGTCGTTGAACACGGCGGCACGCATGAACCGCAGCATGGGTGCCTGCCGCCAGCCTGCCGGTGCATCTTGGCCGATGAAGTACCGGGCGGCTGCGCCACTCAGATTGACTGACTGCTCCATGAGCTTGTTCATGGCGTCGTCGTCGGGCTTCTGATCAAGACTGATCGCCAGCCGTCCCGCGGCGGTCTCAAGCCACGCCGTCTGGTCGCCAGCGTCGCCATCACGAAGGCAGACAACGCTGATGGACGGCGTATCTGAGTAGCGAGTCAGGGCCTGGAAGGCCCGGTGTACCGTGGGGTCGTCCTCTTCGTGCGGGTCGCCGTGGGGGAAGAAGGGGAAGTCGTCATCGAAGGAAGGTGCCTGCAATAACCTGGTCTTCGCTTCGTAGTTGAGCTTCTCGCGCTTCTCCGCGGCGCGCACAGCAGCCTCACGCAGACGCCCCATCAACTCGGGGCCCAAGTCGGGCTCCTCGTCGGAGTACACACGCTCGATCAGGTCTTCGACATCCTCCGGGACTCCGATGGACTCGCGGCCCTGGAGGGCACACCAGGTCTTGAGGAGCAGGTACTCGCCATACACGTATGCGTCATGGCCGAACTCCGGCTGCCCATCCTCACGCCTGCCTGGCTCCATGACCCACAGGCATGGCTCTGCGAGTCCAGGTGGCCGCGGGATATTGTGCCTGTGCATCCGTCCCGATCGCTGCAGCACCAAGTCGATGGGGGCAAGCTCGGTGACCATCAGGTCGAAGTCCACGTCCAGGCTCTGCTCGATCACCTGGGTGGCGACCAGTACCGCAGACTTGGGCCGGTCACCTCCTTTGCCGAAGCGCTGTATGGCACGCTTCTCCCGCCGGTCGCGCTCGAAGAAGGGGTACCGCGCGTGAAACAGGTCCACCTCAGTCGCTGTGCCGTCGAACTCCTCGCGCAAAGCCCGGTAGAGTTCTTGCGCTCGGCGGACGGTGTTGCATACGACCGCCACGCACCCACCATCAGGCGTGGCTTCTCTGATCCTCGTGGCGAGCGCCTGGGCCTCGCCGGGCACCCACCGGAGAGCCATCTCCTTGGCGGCGCAGTCGAACGTGACGGCTGTCGCCTCGCCTGCGCAGATCGTCGTTACGCGGGGATAGGCGACGTGAGGCACCTCGACATTCTTGCCGGCATAGGCCCGCAGAAGGTGCTCTCGCCGGGCCCTGGGCAAGGTCGCCGACAGTAGCACGACTGAACAATCCAGGGCGCTGAGCCACTCAAGGAGCCGGTCGATAAGTGTCGAGGTGTACGTGTCGAAGGCATGCACTTCGTCAAGAATGACCGTCTTGCCGGCCAGCCCGAACAGCCTGACGAAGGCGTGTTTTGTCTGCAAAGCCGCCAGCAGCGCCTGGTCGATAGTGCCAACGGCGAAGGGTCCGAGTAATCCACGCTTGCGTTGCGCGAACCACTCGTGCGCAACCACGGCGGAGGCCGCCGCGGTGTCATTCTCATCAACGTCGTAGGTTCGGGCGAGGTCTCTTAGCTGCTGATAGTCCACCGACAGTGCCGCCTGGCCGTGCAGCAGGTGCACGTCGGTGACCATCCCCTCATAGCGCGGGTGCAGGTAGTTGTCCACGAAGCGTCGGAACATCGCATTCGCCGTAGCCTGAGTGGGCAGCGCCAGGTAGCACCCACGCTGCTGCAGGCGCGTGTTCCAGCAGTCGGCAAGGTAGAACGCCGCCTCGGTCTTGCCTTCGCCCATCGGCGCCTCGATGAGCACCAGCCCTGGCGCCGGCAGCTTTTCAGCCTCGGCGACAACGGCACGTTGCATGGGCCGCGGGGACGGCTTCTCGTCGCCGGGAGTGGCCCATGCGAGCAACTCGTCGAACTGCACGGTCTCTGCCAAGGGGTGCCACTGAGTCCAGCCAAGCTCCTTCAGTGCTGCCGCCGCCCTACCCGCCGCCTCAGACGCGTATACGGAAGGTTCCGGGGCCTGGGGCTCATACGGGAAGTGCTCTGCCGCCGATCCGATCCAGTCGGCGACGCTGGTAATCCCGGCGAGTAGCATGAAGAAGCGATGGTCCTGAGCGGACAGGCCGCGCGGAAGATCGAGGTTAGAGACAAGCTCTACCTCAGCCAAGCTCACAAAGACCTGTTTGCGGGCTGCATCCCAGAGCGGGCCCCCGAGTGCAGCTGGACCAACGTCCTGAACAGCGGGGAAGATGCCGTGGTGGCCTCCGACGGCAAGGGCGAGCGAGGCAACCACCTCCGGCCGGAGTGCATGGCCGCCTGGCGCACTTCTTGCGAAGAGGTCGGGCAGAACGCGTGCAGTGATTACGCCGTGATGGATGTGCGAGCTTGAGCCAACCGGTAGCCCTGCGGCCTTAAGCGCCTCGGCGCGCGCGGTGCTCAGAGCCTGAAAGCCGGGGGACGCTTTGCCGATGTCGTGAAGGCCTGCCCAGAAAGCGAGCCAACGGGCTGTATCCGGCTCTGGCAATCCTGTCGCGTTCGATAGGGTCTTCCGAAGAGCGGCGGGGAACACGTCACGCCACATCGCCCCGACTACCTCGGCGACGTCAATCAGGTGGCAGTGCAGCGGATGGAACTGCTCTGGGTCCTCTGCCAGAGCCTTCGCCCACAGTAGGTCTTGCTGCAAACCACTTGCGGCAGCTACCGACATGCGACACCTCGCTTCGCGGTAGATGATTGCACATATTGCCGCGGCCGGTGTGACTTGGCACCCGAACCCGAGGCCACGCAGTTCATGGCTCCCGTCAGAGCGTACCGCGGCTGTTCGCCAATTCGCCCCCAGTACCTTCACATGCCGTATAACTCGTGAAATCCTCCGCAAAGGAGTCCTGCTTTTGGCCGACGAACAAGCAGAGCGAACGCTCACCGCAAGAGGGGGTTTCGACATGCCGCGCCACGGAAGGCTCAACCTAAAGAAGTTCCTGGGGGCTGTGGACTACCAACTGCTTGAGCGGTACTTTGTGAACCTAACGGATGGCAAGCGGCTGCCACAGCGCATCCTGATGAATGATGAACTCACTATGCGTTTTCTGCAGGACCCAAAGAACGCGCAGACCAGCGCGTTAGTCCTGGAGGATTTCAGCCGTATCAACGACCTCGCGCGTGCAGGAACGAGCACCCTGATATGGACATACGGCCGCTATGGGATCGCGTGGAAGGAGAAGGAGACACCTACGCACCTGGCGCTAAGGCTGTTCGTGGAGCGCCCCGACGCCTTCCGAGAGGCGTATGCATGGTACACCTGGCACAGCTGCCAAAGCCGTATGAGTGAGTACCGACTGCCATCGGACAGCTTTGACCTCACCGAAGAACGGACCCAGGCCTTCCGGCAGGAGATCACTGGTTGGTTCAGCAAGCTGGCCAAAGGCGATGTGACCGAGGTCAACTCCTACGAACACGACGGGGCCACCGTGATCCTGATCACTCACGGAACCTACATGCACACGATTGCGGCTTGGGATGACGGCAAGGTCGAGATCCAATCGCTCCGCCCGGCGATGGAAGACATGCTCATGTACGATCCCGACCTGGGCACCTTGCGGGTCAAGGCAACGTTGGCCAAGGACCGGCGTCGCTACGTCCAGGCTTTCGCTGGCCGGGTGCTCGAAGATGAGATGGCCGCGGATCGCGCCGAGCAGCGCCCTGCCTACACGCTTGAGCCCTTCCGGGCAGGGAGTTTCGACTACGGCGGCAACAGGCAGATAAGGTCCATCGTGCTGTTGGAGGCGAAGCTTCAACTCGATGGGAAGACGCAGCCGAAGCTTCATCTCAAGTCCAGCGATCTGAGTCTCACGTTGTCTCAGGAACTGCGTGGTCTCAGCCTTGCGATGGGTGCCTTGACCTACGTGAGGCTTCGCTTCACCTTCCCCTCCGACGGCGGAGACGTCCACGAGAACGTGGAGATCACGCCCCCCGAAAGCAGCGACCTTGCCACCAGGAAGCATCAGGGGGTGATCTCAGCATACCTGAAGGCACAGGGCGTGAAGCTGATCTGATCCGGTGGGCCTTGTGCGAGCTGGAGCGCAATCCCCACGCCCTCTTCTACGAGAGGGACCTGCGCGCCCGGTTCGGCACTGAGTTCGATGGGGCAGTGGAGGCCGGTCTGCTCCGCTTCGTCCAGCCGCCCGAGCACGGCGGGAGCCTGGTCCTGCCTGATGGCAGGCGTCTTTCCGTGATGGAGCGGGACGGCCAGTTCTGGGGCGTGGACGACGGGGAAGATGAGGCCGATCCGGTGCCCCTCACGGCAGCGGACCTGTCCCGCTATCGCCTGTCGCTCGATACCGTAGCGACGAGGCTGCGCGAAGCCAACGAGCTTCAGGGCGAGGCGTGCGAAGTCGGCGACAGGCTCTACTACCTCGGCTTCCGGCAACGAGAGGGGATCCACAGCGCCGTGCTGCTCGCGTTATTCGCCACAGAGCATGCGGCACACGACACGGCCCTCTCCGTGCCCACTCGCGCGTCTGGGGATCACCAGCAGTACATCCTCGTGTGCCCCAGCTTCGCGCTTCGGGACCAGGCAGAGTTGCGCCGGCTTCAGGACGCCAACGTCTTCCTCTGCCGCCTCGACGAGGACGATGTTTGGCGGATCGCCTGGCCGAGCACGCCGGTCCACGCGACGTCTGACGTGCGTTCATCTGCGCTACTGGTGATCTACGGAGACGGCACTGTCGTCGAGTACTGCGGTCAGCGCTTGACGCCGACTGCCAGAGAAGGCGCGGTTCTTCTGGCACTTGCTCAACGACCCAAGAAGCCGACGTTCATGCCAGACCTCCTCGCAACCGTATGGCGCGGCGAGTTGGACGCCGAGCGCTCGTTGAGAACGGTCATCTCGCGACTCCGCCGGAAGCTGTCGGACGCTGCGACGAAGGCGCGTGCCGCAGGCAGGCAGGTACCCGACGAAGTGATCCTGACGCACAAGGGCACTTCGGAGGGGACGGGTTCCTACGAGTTGTTGCTGTACCCCGCTCAGGTCCGCATCGTCCCCTAGCCCTGAATAGCTCAAAGGCCCCCATTTCCTCGCGGCTGTCCCCCGCACGCAAACGTCACGCTGGCGCAACGTTGGCGTCACGTAGGCTCTTTCCACGCGCGTATCCTCACCTATGGCAGGACAGATCGATAGGTAGACGGAGCGCGCAGAGTGGAGCCAGGCCTGTCGGCAGAGACCATCAGCGAGACGAGGCGCGTCTGGGCCGAGCGCACAGGCGAGCCCTTGTCTCCCGACGATGCCGCCGAGAGCATACGCAATGTTGCGGCGCTCTTCGACCTGCTCGCGCAGTGGGACACCGCCGAGGAAGACGAGCCCATGAGACCCGGTGAGGAGCGATGAAGGCCGGCATCGAAGACTTGAAGGCCGCGACACGACAGGACCGGCAAGCCGCGTACCGGGCGGCTGGGTACGGTGGCGTGCTGCGGAGGGCGGGAAAGAGCCTACAGGGCCTGTGCGAGCTTCACGCGGACACGGACGCGTCCTTCACGGTCTTCCTGGACGGTGGCTTCAAATGCTTCGGCTGCGGGGCCAGAGGATCCATCGTTGACTTCTACATGGCGAAGCATGGGCTCGCAGACTTCCGACAAGCGTGCGACGAGCTTGCACCGCTGCTTGGAGTCAACGGCAAGGCCGGGCTCCCCAAAGCCAAGAGAAATCCGCCGCGTGAAGTCGGGCGCAAGAGATACCCCATACGTGACGCCGAGGGACGTCTTGTTGCCGAGCACATTCGCATCGACTTCGCGGACACGCCAAAGAAGATGTGGTGGGAGCGCGACGGCAAGAAAGGCCTGGCCGGCATGCCGCTGGAGGACCTCCCGCTGTACCGGCTTCCCGACCTGCTTTCAGCCTCGGAGAGTGGTACCGTGATCGTCGTTGAGGGCGAGAAGGCGGCCGATGCCTGTGCCGAACGGGGCGTCCTCGCCGTCGCAACGACCTGCGGCGCATCCAGCGTTCCCTCGCCCGATGCTCTGCGACCGCTCGCGGGTCACGATGTGGTTCTGTGGGCGGACGCGGATGACGACGGGCACCGACACATGCAGGCGCTCTCGAACCGTCTGCTCGACATGGGGTGCTCGGTCCGGCTGCTCTTGTGGCGCGAGGCGCCGCCGAAGGGCGACGCTGCCGACTTCTTCATCCAGGGAGGAAC
This sequence comes from Armatimonadota bacterium, assembly GCA_003170595.1. Classification (GTDB taxonomy): domain Bacteria; phylum Armatimonadota; class Zipacnadia; order Zipacnadales; family FEN-943; genus FEN-943. The sequence continues at coordinate 4,887 of PMZA01000235.1, read as the reverse complement.
ACCGGAGAGCCTTCAGGAGCTGATCGCGAGTGCTCAGCCGGCCGAGAAGTCCGAGGACGCGGAGACCCCGGGGCCGCAGGCTGGAAGAGGCAAAGCCGGCGACGCCACAACCCGACGTCTGGCCGATGCCATTCTGGAAGAAGACAGGTTCGCCGTGGACGGCGGCGGTGGCCTGTTCGTCTATCGCGACGGCGCCTACCGCCCGCACGGCGAGAGTGTCATCAGGCGCCGGCTGAAGACGCTGCTCCATGAGTGGGAACTCGATCACAAGTGGAGCACGCACAAGCAGGAAGAGGTCGTCGAGTACATCCGAGTGGATGCGCCTCAGCTCTGGGCCAAGCCGCCCCTCGACTTGCTGAACTGCGCGAACGGTCTGCTCGCGCTCGGTACCGCCGAACTCAGACCACACTCCCCGGACTTCCTATCGCCTCTGCAGCTTCCGGTCGCGTACGACGGCGGCGCAACCTGCCCGGCATGGGAGCGGTTCGTCGAAGAGATCTTTCCCGAGGACTGCCAGAGCCTGCCCTGGGAGTTGGTCGCGTGGCTCATGGCGCCGTTCACCTCAATCCAGAAGGCGGTGCTCCTTCTCGGCGAGGGGGCGAACGGCAAGAGCACCTTCCTGGCTGCCCTGACGGCCTTCCTCGGGCGCCCCAACTGCGCGGCGGTGAGCCTGCACAAGCTTGAGGCGGATCGTTTCGCCGCCGCCCGGCTGGTTGGGAAGCTGGCGAACATCTGCCCCGACCTCCCCTCGGCACACCTTACGGGGACCTCCACTTTCAAGGCCATCGTCGGCGGGGACCGCCTCCTGGCGGAGCGCAAGTACGCCGACAGCTTCGAGTTTGAGCCCTACGCCCGGCTGATCTTTTCCGCCAACAGCCCGCCCCAGTCTTCCGACGCCTCCCACGCCTTCTTCCGCCGGTGGCTCTGCGTGCTGTTCCCTCGCAACTTCGAGCCAGGGCAGGGCGCCAGAGACCGCGCCGAACTCGACGCCGAGCTGGCCGCCGGCGGCGAGTTGTCGGGCGTCCTGAACATGGCCTTGGCCTACCTGCCGAAGGTGCGTGCGCAGGGCATCACGGAGGCGGCGTCGATGCTTGAAGCGTCGAGCGAGTTCCGAGCCGTCACCGACCCGCTGGCGGTGTGGCTTGACCGGGAGACCGTCGCCGATCCACACGCAGTCACTCCCAAGCAGGATCTGCTCCGCTCGTTCAATGCCTTCTGCGACCGCACCGGTCGGCCGCCGATGATGGACCGAGCCTTCGGCAAAGCACTTAAGAGGGTTCGGCCGGATCTGCAGGACACGCAGCGCATGGTCGGCGGGACGAAGACGTGGGTCTGGTTGGCGATAGGGCTCCGCGACGAGAGGGCCGAGACCGAATAGAACGGACAGAACGGTTTCCACCCCTTTGTTGAGGACACGGATAGCGATGGGGTATGAGAGCGGAGGGATTGAGGACCAGCGTGAGGGAAAGGATTAGCCGGAAACCGTTCTATCCGTTCTGTACGTGACAGGCGCCGCAAGCCGCTGCGAGTGCTTCGGGTCTCGGCAGGCGCTCACAAGCGGGGCAGAGCGAAGGAGGTAACACAACGCATGGGATGGGAACGACGCGCGCGAGGGGGCAGGTACTTTACCCGGAGCCGGAAGGTGAACGGGCGTGTGGTCCGCGAGTACATCGGCTGCGGGCCCGGTGCCGAGGCCTGTGCGGACCTGGACGCACTGGACCGGAAGAAGCGGGCCGACGAGCAAGACGCGTTCCGTGCGGAGCGGGAGCGTCTCGACGCCGTGGACGCGGCCACCGCGGACCTGTGCAGGATAGCGGACCTTGCTGTGGCGGGAGCAATGGCAGCCGCCGGATACCACCGGCACCACCGGGGCGAATGGAGACGAAGACGACATGGCAAAGAGCAGAAGCACGACACCAACTGACGATCAGCCCGCGGCCTTGGCGAAGCCCGAAGAGGCCCAGAAGGGGGAAGCCCCGCCCTCCAGGCAGGAACGCTGGGAGCGGGCGAAGCAGCTTGGGGGGCGCGCTCAGGACGGGGACGAGGCGGCGATGGAAGAGCTGCGCGCCCTCATGCGAGACGACAGCAAGCTGTTAGACCTTCCCTACGCCGTAATCGAGACCCTCGTGGCCGAACAGCTAAAGGCGGCCTTCGGTCAAGACCTCTTAATGCGAGAGGGGATGGAGCAGCGCATGAGGGCAATGCGGAAGGAACTGGCCGCAGAGGGGAACACGCCCTTGGAGCGCCTGCTTATCGACCGGATCGTGGTCTGCTGGCTGCAGGTGCAGCACGCCGACCATCGGTACGCGAGCCTGGGGAACTGCAGCATTGTCCAGGGCGACTACTTCCAGCGGTTCCAGGATCGCGCACACCGGCGGTTCCTTTCGGCCTGCAAGGCCCTGGCCGTCGTGCGCAGGCTGGCGATCCCGGCCCTGCAGGTCAACATCGGCGAAAAGCAGGTCAACATCGCTACCGCAAACGCTGCGGCGGCCGGAACGGCTGCGCCTGCGCCCCCCGATCCGGGCCGTCTGCCCGACGGCGAGGCTCAGTCTGAGACGGGCTGAGTCGGTGCTTTCGGGCGTATACTCAGGCAGGCAGAAGCGGACCGTCAAAGAGCAAATAGTATCGAAAAGATGGGCACAAAGCTTGACGCGGGCCACTCTCTCATATATACTCACGATACTAAGGACTATCGTAGGTATATCGAGGAGAGGGCCAATATGACCGACAAGCTTCCCGACATCATGACAGACGCAGAGTGGAAGGCGTTCATCGGCCGGTTCAACACGAAGGCTCCCACGGGCCTGCGGAACGCGGCGCTCTTCACGCTCATGCGTGAGGCCGGCCTCCGGTCCTGCGAGGTCATCGGCCTGCGCACAGTCGACGTCCGCCACGACAAGCTCGATGGCGAGCCGGTCACCTGCCTGCGCCTGGAGACGACGAAGGGCGGCAAGGAGCGCATCGCCTACGTGAGCGACGACGCCGATCGCCTCTTGCAGGCCTGGCTTGAGCGCAGGAAGGTCCTCAGCCTGGGGCGCTTCAAGCACGTGTTCACCACGCTCAAGGGTGGCCCGCTCGACGGCGGCTACCTGCGCGAGGTCTGCGCCCGCAAGGGCGCCGAGGCGGACATCCAGTGGCGAGTGCATCCTCACGCGCTCAGGCACACCTTCGCGACGGACCTTCTGGAGGAGACGGGCGATCTGGCCCTCGTCCAGGACGCCCTCGGGCACAGCAGCCCCGAGACGACCCGCGTCTACGCGAAGGTGCGCAACTCCCGCCTCGCCCGCGCGATCACCGGCCGGAAGAAGGAACAGCCACCGGCGAAGGCGAATCAGGACGAGATCGAGGCACTCAGGCGCCAGCTGGCCGAACTGACGGCGAAGCTGGACGCGCTCACGGAAGGGGACAGGTGAGATGGAACCAGCCGTGATCTACGCGAGGGTTTCGAGCAAGGAGCAAGCCGACGAGGGCTTCTCCATCCCGGCGCAGCAGAAGCTCCTCCACGAGTACGCGGCCTCCCACGGCTTCGAGATCGCCCGCGAGTTCGTGGACATCGAGACGGCCAAGCAGGCGGGCCGGCAGGCCTTCGGCGAGATGGTCGAGTTCCTGCGCCGCCGTNNCGCAACCTGAAGGACTGGGTGACCATCGAAGACCTCGGGCTTGAGATTCACTTCGTGAAGGAGAACGTGATCCTAGCTCCCGATTCCCGCTCTTCCGAGAAGTTCATGCACGGCATCAAGGTCCTGATGGCCAAGAACTACATCGACAACCTGTCGGAGGAAACGAAGAAGGGCATGAGGGAGAAGGCCGAGCAGGGCACCTGGCCATCTTGGGCGCCGATGGGGTACATGAATGTCGAGGTGGACAAGAAGAAGAAGATCGTGCCTGACCCCGACGCGGCGCCGATCGTCCGTCGGATGTTTGAGTGGTACGCCGCGGGAGATTGCAGCCTGGAAGAGGTGCGGAGGCGGGCGGTCGAGGCCGGTCTTATCGGAAGACGCGGTAAGGCGCCGGCAAAGAGCAAGATCGAGTACGCCCTCCGGAACGTCTTCTACACCGGGCTGTTTGTGTGGAACGGGCAGGTCTACCAGGGCGACCATGAGCCCCTGGTCTCGCAGGACCTCTTCCGGCGCGCACAGGAGGCTTTCCGCAAAGACAACAAGCCCAAGGCCAACGATCGGCTCTCCTTCGCTTACACTGGGCTGATGACCTGCGCACACTGCGGGTGTGCCATCACTGCCGAGAAGAAGAAGGGAAGGTACGTCTACTACCACTGCACAGGCTCTCGCCGTGGCTGCGCTAAGCCGGCGGTTCGCGAGGAGGCCCTGGAATCGCTGCTCGGCGACGTAGTTCGGGCCGTCGTCGTCGGCCAGGAAGTCGTGGATTGGGTGAAGGCCGCGCTGCGTGAGAGCCACGAGGAAGAGCGGACGTTCCACGACGGGCAGATCGAGGTCCTGCAGCGGGAGTACGTGCGTGTCCAGCGCCTGATCGACAACGCCTACGAGGATAAGCTCGAAGGCAGGATCTCTGAGGACCTGTGGCAGAGGAAGCAGCGAGAGTGGGGCGCGGCCCTGACCGACATACGGGGCCGGGTCGAGAACCACGAGAACGCCAGCCGCGCCTACTACGATGAGGGGGGCCGCATCCTGGACCTGGCGAGCCGGGCTTACGACCTGTGGCTGCAACAGAACGCTGTGGAGAAGAGCAAGCTGCTTAGGGTCCTGCTATCGAACTGCACCTTCGACGGCACGAGCCTTAGCCCCACCTACAGAAAACCCTTCTGCTGGCTCGTCGAGGGACAGGAGTGTACCAACTGGCTCCGGGGGAGGGGCTCGAACCCCCAACCTAGTGGTTAACAGCCACCCGCTCTACCATTGAGCTACCGAG
>PMZA01000283.1 GCA_003170595.1 Armatimonadota bacterium | reverse complement strand
CGCTCGAAGCCGTCGCCCACGCCCGCGATCTGGTTGTCGCCGGCTTCGAAGAAACGCCGCCGATCCCGCGGATCGTCGAACTCGGCGGCTTCGAGCTTCTCAATCGTGTCGGTATCCCACGCCATCATTTCCGGCATGGGCATGTCGAAGCACTTGCGCGTCGTGAGCCCGAACCCTGTCCTGACAACGACCTCGTCGTTCGTTTCGCGGATCGTTTCGAAGGGCCGAATCCAGGGGTCCATGTTCGGCGTGGTGACGATCCAGTCGAGGTCGTAGTAATCGTAGGGGTTCACGTCGGGCCCGAGACCTAGCTCCTCCCTCCATCGCGCAACGAAACTCCCCCAGAACAAGTCGCTGATCGGCACCCGGTCGGGCTCCTCGTGGTTCAACGCTTTGAGCACTCGCTCGCGACTGGTCATGGTAGCGTCGCTCCACAATGCGTAACCAGATTAAGTGTCACGCATGCGTGACACTTTCCCAGGTTACCTATTTCACGCCGGGAGGACCCTTCGCCCTTGCCGCGAAGGACTTCCCGGTGGTTCCGATGCTGAAGCAAGCTGATCTCAAACCGTTTCTGCAGAAGGCCCTCGACCTCGGGGCCGAGCACGCCAAGGTCATCGACCCGGCGACGATCGTCACGGCCGCGTGGGTGCGCCTGGTCGGAGCTTGAGACGCCCCGCGTCCAGGGCCGCGCCATCGGCGGGGTCACCGAGTCTGAGCTTGAGGTGTCCGGCCTCCAGGGCCGACACATCGGCGGCGGCACCTAGTCGGAAGGGGCTGACGCTGCCACCGACGCCGGAGCCGGCCGTGCGGTCCCCTGCCGGACTCGGCGGAACCAGCAGCAAGCTCCCGGTGCGAGAATCTGGCCGGAGCGTCGTCATGGTCCCAGCCCGGTGAGGGTCTGGCCGGACCACAAGCATGCTCGCCGCTACGCGAGGATCTGGTCGCAGCGCTAGCGTGGGCCATGCGCCCGGTTCCCCGCCGGCCTCCTGCCACAGGGTCTTCCCCGGCTGACCCAACCCGGTCAGTGGCCCGCCTTGCCCAAGACACCCCGTCGTAATCGCTATAGATGCTAAGCCGAGGAGAATCGCCCCTGGCAACGTTAGGCGCCTCATCTCGTTTTCGCTCCCTGAGAGTGACACGCTCCCGCTCTCGGCGGTCTTACGCTCCCCGCCCGCCTCTTCTTCGTTCTTTCGGCATTATACGAGGCAGACCAGCCACTCCGAAAACGCTTCCCTCCGAAGCCGGGGAACTTCCGGCTTACCCATCTCTGTTAGACATGGTCCGCCGCCTGCCGGTTCTGCCGGTGAGGCACGCGGTACCTACATCGACGCTGCGTGTCTTGCCCGTGCAGGACCCTTCGCTCTTGCCGCGAAGGACTTCCCGGTGGTTCCGATGCTGAAGCAAGCCGATCTCAAACCGTTCCTGCAGCAGGCCCTCGACCTCGGGGCCGAGCATGCCAAGGTCATCGACCCGGCGACGATCCTTACCGCCGCGTGGGTGCGCCTCAAGTGTCAGTACGGCTGCGGCGGGTATGGCACGACCCTCTGCTGCCCGCCCCACACCCCGACCCACGATCAGACGCGCGAGGTCATCGACTGCTACCGCCGCGCGATCCTGGTCCATGTCAAACCCGGGCAGCGTGGTTCGGTGCCGGACGTTAAGCACCTTGTTGTCACCCTCGAGCGCGAGATCTTCCTGGCCGGCTACTACCGGGCCTTCGCCTTCGGGTCGGGGCCATGTTTCCTCTGCGCGGAATGCAACCTGAAGTCTTGCGTCCATGCCTACGAGGCGCGGCCGTGCCTGGAGGCCTGCGGCGTCGATGTCTACGCGACGGCGCGTGGCAACGGCCTGCCCATCGGCGTCGTGACCGATCGCGATTGCGACCAGAACTACTATGGCGCGGTGCTTGTGGACTAGGCTCGGCGGGCACAGGATGATCAACTGAATAGGCTGCCGACGTTCTGCTTCCGGGCTGTCATCCTGAGGAGGCGACGGTCTTAGTCGCCGACGAAGGATCTCCTTTTTTCACGGAAGATACTCGTACCGCAGGGCCGGGAACCTGACGAAGAAAGGAGATCCTTCGGTCGGCACAAACCGCCTTCCTCAGGATGACAGCCCTTGAGCGGAGCGTTAGTAAGTTGTTCTTGGCTGGGATGCCCGGCCTGCAGAAAAGCATATGCAGTGGCGCGGGGAAGTTGTTGATTCAGCGTTCAGATCAAGACGAGGCGGTGATGAGGATGGCGGACGAGCTAGTGGAGCCGGCAGTGAGGCATGTCGAGGGCATCGAGCGGATCGTCGCGGTGAAGGGGCAGGGGTACTTCCCGGTCCTGGTGAAGCTGGCCGACGGATCGCTCGGCGCAGTCATCCGCGGTGGCGCTCCGCACATCGGACGCGCCGGGCGGCTCGACTGGATCCGCTCGACCGACGGCGGCAAGACCTGGTCCGCCCCGACGGTGATCGTCGACAGCGAATGGGATGATCGCAACCCGGCCGTGGGCGTCATGCCCGACGGCGCGATAGTCGTCGCCTGGGCCGAGGCCAGCACCTACAACGAGAAGGGCGAGTTCGACGTCGAGGCCGGCGCTTACACGCCAAAGTTTTCGATCTCGACCGACGCCGGGGCGGCGTGGTCGAAGCCGAAGCTGCTTGAGGCGTCCTTCGACAACGGCTCACCCTACGGCCGCATCATCGTGCTCGCGGATGGAACCGCCCTGATGTCGATGTACCAGTTCCCGTCGGACGCCACCTGCATCCTCCGCTCGACGGACAAGGGCCGCACGTGGGGCGACGCGACGGAGCTTCCAGGCCACGACGAGACGGCCCTGCTTGAGAAGCCCGACGGCAACCTCCTCGCCTTCACGCGCGCCGAGGGATCGGGCACTCACGGCCTCGACCTGGCCGAGTCGACCGACGGCGGGCGGACTTGGTGCGAACCCCTGCCCCACCTGAAGCCCCACCAGTGGCCCTTCGACGCCTGTATCTCGCCCGACGGCGGCATCCTCCTGACCTACGGCTGCCGCATCGGCCCCTACGGCGTCGGCGCCGTCCTCAGCCATGACGGCGGCGAGACCTGGCGGTTCTCGCACCGCGTCTTCCTCGCCTGGGACAGCGAGAGCACCGACACCGGCTACCCGAGCACCGTCCTCCTCGACGACGGCACGATCGTCACCATGTACTACGCGGTCGGCACGGCCGACCTTCCCGGCGTCGAGCAGGCGCTGGTGCTGCGTTATCGCGAAGATCAACTGAGGCATGATTAAGGAGGCAGTCTGATGGTCCGCATCGGTATCCTCGGCAGTGGCTTTGTCTCGGAGTTCTACATGAAGGGCCTCATCGAGGTCCCGGGGCAAGAGGTCGTCGTCAACTTCTCGCGCAGCGACGACAGGGCCACGGCCTTTGCCCAACGGTGGGCCATCCCGATGAGCACGACGCGGATGGAAGAGGTTATCGAGCGCGACGATGTCGACCTCGTCCTCATCGGCCTGCCCAACGAGATGCACAAGGAAGCGGCGCTGGCCTGCGCGGCCGCGAAGAAGAACATGGTCTGCACCAAGCCCCTCGCCCGCACGCCCGCCGATGCGAAGGACATGCTCGACGCCGCGCGGGAGGCCGGGGTCATGGCCGGCTACGCCGAGACCGAGGTCTTCAGCCCGGCGGTCATGCAGGCGCGCGGGCTCATCGAGCGCGGCGGCCTCGGCGAGATCCTTAGCGTCCGCTCGCGGGAGGCCCATGCCGGCCCGCACTCGCCCCATTTCTGGAAGCCCGAGCTTACCGGCGGCGGGGCGCTCATGGACATGGGCTGCCACTGCATCGAAGCGGCGCGGTACTTCCTTGGCAAGGACGTGCGGCCGGTCGAGTGCCTGGGCTGGGGCGAGCTTCTCTACCATCACGACAAGACGACCGCCGAGGATTCCGCCGTCCTGCTCCTGCGCTTTGAGGGCGGGCAGATGAGCATCACGGAGACAAGCTGGATCGCCCGCGGCGGCCTCGACCTGCGCAACGAGGTCTATGGGACGCTGGGCACGATCTTCACCGACGTGACCCGCGCGACGCCGATCACGGCCTTCGTGCTGGGCGAAGGCGGCGGCGGCTACGTCGTCGAGAAGTGCGACATGGACACGGGCTGGATCTTCCCGTGCGTGGACGAGGCGCGGGTGTACGGCTACCACGAGGAGATGAAGCACTTCGTGGAGTGCGTAGCGAAGGGCGAGACGCCGCGGGAGACCTTCGAGGACGGCTACGTGGTCAACGTCATCCTCGAAGCCGCGTACAAGTCGATGAAGACGAAGAAGTGGGAGCCGATCGAGTACTAGTCCAGAAGGCGGATAAGGTCTTCGACCGTTAGGCCGGCCTCCACCATGATCTTGTGGATCGTGCTCACCTTGAGCGTCCCCGGGTGCATCGGGACAGATGTGCGGCGATGCCGCTCGGGGTGAACCATGACGAGGTGGCTGCCCTTCTGGTGATGTTCGATGAACCCATCCCTGAGCAGCGCCCTGCGCATCCTCTCCGCCGAGATGCGCGGAATCTTAGGCATGAACCGGGACCTCAGGCCGGGCCGTCACGCGGTAGATGAGGCCCTCGACGCTCTCGTCGGGATCAAAGGTAAGCGGCCTCCTTTCCTCTGGTACCGGTTCGCCGTCCAGCAGCAGGCTCTCGACGTAGGCCTCTAGGGCCTCTCGCGCCATGGCCAGCGCCTCGTCTACACTCTCCCCCTCTGTGACGCAACCCGGCAGAGCAGGCACCACAACGGTGTACCCGCCCTCCTCTGGGTCCTTCAGAAGGATGACCGTATAGGTATAGGTTTTTGCTTCCTCGGCCATGTCAGACACCTCTTGCGCGTATCAGAACGCTCCAAGTAGATGATACCACCCGGCACCGACCAGCCCAACCGACGGATTTACCACACGTCCGGTCCCGGCGTTTCGTTGAGCGGGCCGGGCGTGGGCGTCGCGTCGAGCATTCCCTCGCGCTGGTAGATCGGATGCGGGCCCTCGGCGCCGTAGTACAGCCGCACCGGCTCGGTCATCAGGTTCGACTTGCCCATCGTCGCGTTGTCCCCGGGCTCGAGGCCCAGCACCGTGCTGCCGCGCCACTTCACCGCATACTCATACTGCTGGAAGCCCTCGTTGCCGATGGTGATGGTCTCAGTTCTCTCCGCAAGAGGATAGGTGAAGACCGCGCGGTCGCCGGGGCTGAGCTTCGGCGTCACCACATACCCGCCCTCGAAGCGCAGGTCCACGCGATTCCCGTTCACCGTCGCGGCCAGGTCTTCCCGTTTCACGAAGCCCGGCACGCGCAGGGCGATGTCGATCGGCGCACGGACCGCAACTTCCACGCGCCCATCCCACGGCTCGAAGCCCCGCACCTCCGCCTCCGGCAGCGCGCGATCCATGAGCAGGTTGACCCGCAGCGTCGTGCCCTCCATCCGCGCCGCATGCTGCCACGCCAGGTACAGCGCCTTCGGCCCGGACGGCCCGCAGCAGTTCTGCAGGGCGCGGACCTTGCCCAGATAGATGGGCGCGAGGTCCGGCGATTTGAGCCACCCGGCCGGGAGGTACTCGTCATACGCAAGGATGTGGTTCGGCCCACTCCATCCCGCCCACGCGCCGACCACCCTCTCCTGCACCCCGCGGCGCAGGATCAGTTCGTCGTCCGTGGCATCCGGCGATGACGGCAGCCAGTCGCCATGCTTGACCCGGCTCTCGGCGAGGTGATTGCGGACGGCCCGCTCGATGTCGTCGAAACGCTCGGTTCGCCCGGCCTTCGCCAGCGAGAGAGCCAGGTGGATGTAGTCCATCAGGCAGCACGTCTCGCACCCGATGACGTCGTCGTGGCGCTCGGTGACCTCCGGAACGAATCCGAAAGCCGTCGATTCGCCGCTGATGAACGCGAAAACGCGGTCCATGGATGCCAGCAGCGCCTCGTCGCCGGTGATCCGACCCAACTCAGTTAGACTGGCGGCGAAATACAGGTGCGAGTGGACGTGGCCGGGGAAGCTGCCATCCTCGCGGAACACTGGTTGACCGCTCTGCGCATGCTTGCCGAAAAGCACGGCCAGGTCGAAGGCTCGGGGCATGTTCAGCCCCTCATAGGCGCTCGTGAGGGGCCGGATGAAGCCCTCCGGCATGCCGTAGTCGGGCCCCTGCGACCACGTTTCCAGCGCGCCCAGCATCGCTCCCAGGCGTTGCTCAGCCTCGGCATCGCCATCCGCGACGGCGCGGGCCACCAGCGGCGCGATGTCGAGGACGTTCTCGCCCGGGATGACCTCATGGCGGGTGATCTTCGTCTCCGGGCGCCAGAACCAGCCGTCGTCTTCCTGGAAGCCGTAGATGCGGCGGAAGAAGAGGTCCTCGGTGGCGACGGTTTTCCCGGTCATGTGGCGCAGAAGGACGCAGGTCTCGGCCGAGCGGCCGGGCACATCGAGGAAATCGGGCCAGTCGTGGGCGGCCTCAGCCGGGTTAGTTAGATAAACGTCGAAATACGTGAAGCCGGTGTCCGGATCCACGAGCGTTTCGAGATAGTTGTAGCAGGCGAGGGCCTCCCGCTCGAGGTTGAAAGTAGAGGTCTGGCACTTGTTCACGATCGAAGCCTCCCGTATCGAAAAGCGGGCCGGATTCGACTGAGCACGCGCGGCGTGTTCAGTCGGATGCGGCCCCTCCGAAAAGCCCGCCCAAGCCTAGCCGAAGGAGTCGAACAGCTCATCCGAGGGTTCCTTCTCGAATTCGATGGCTTGATGTACGCGCTTCAGCTCTAGCCGCGCGCGATCGTAGTCGGGGTCAAGCTCGATGGCATGCACCTGGGCCTGACGCGCCTCTTCCAACCGTCCGAGCTTTCGCAGCAGTGTCCCCAGGTTCGACCACGCGCGGGCGCTCTCGGGCCTCAGGGCAAGGGCTCTCCGGGCGGCCTCTTCCGACGCTTCCCACAGCCGCATGCCGTAGTACGCCGCCCCGATCGTCTCCCAGCCGCTGGCGTCGTCCTCATGCGCGGCCAGCCACGGGCGCATCAGCTCGACGACGCCCTGAAAGTCCGCCTGCTTGAGCAGCTCCCTGGCGCGTCTGACCCTCTGGGCGTGATCGCTCACGGCGTGTCACTCCAGGCTATCGACGATGTTCTGGATGAAGCGCACATCGATGCGGCACATGTCGATGACGGTCTCGTTGGGCTTGCCGCTATACTCGCAGTGGAAGCTGATCGGCACGGTGATGTTCATGCTATTCAGCAGGCTCATCACCAGCGGGAAGTCGCCGAAGCCCATCCCCAGCGGGAACATGTCGATGCCCCACACCGATTTGCCGTCGATCATGTAGCGCTGCCGCACGAGGTCCTTGAAGGCGATCGCCGCGAGGTAATCCTTGACGATGCTGAAGGCCATCGCGTAGGGCTCGCCCACGATCGAGAGGTGGCCCACATCGGCGAAGACGCCCACGTGCTCCGGCGAGAAGCCCTGCACGAGGTTCATCGCGCCGCAGGAGTTGAGGCCCATGGTAGCGCCCGAATGGTTGTGGACGACTGGCTTCACCCCGGTCTTCTCGGCGACCTTGACGAAGCCCTCGAGCTGCTTGCGGCAGCGGTCGAGGCTCGGCCAGTAGCCGTCCTCGCCCATGTGCCAGTACCCTAGCTTGACCAGCTTCACCCCCGCCTCGGCGCAGGCGGCGAAGAGGGACTCGGTGTAATCGGTCGCCGGGTCGGTGAACTCGCCGGGAGTGGTGATCATCGGGATGCAGAGGCCCTCGTCGGCGAAGCGCCTGGCCGCGGCGGGAAGCTCTCGGGCCGCGTTCTCAGGCGTGACGGGATAGCCCGGCCGCACGCACAGGTCGGCGCCCTCGACGCCTGCGCACTTGAGGCCGGCGATGATCTGCCCGAGGTCCCAACCCTCGAGATGCTTGGTGAACATGATCCATGGCTTCATGGGAAGTCCTCCGTCGCGAGTTTCCGGACGGGTCTTCTTTCGCCGCCGGAGCGGACGGGCCTCCTGACCGTCGGCAGGCCGGAAATAGGTTGACTGGTAACGCGTTATTTGAGGTACAATATCGGTCCGGCCCTTTAGGAGAGGGCGGGGGGACTGTAACTGACCTGTGGGCCAACCTGTGGAGGGATATTGATACCATGAAGAAGATGACCGAAAGCTGCATTAAGGACGCTCTGGCCGGGGAAAGCCAGGCGCATGTCAAGTACAGCGTATTTGGGGAGAAGGCGACGAAGGAAGGTCTGCCGAACGTGGCGCGCCTCTTCCACGCAGCATCCTTCGCCGAGCGCGTGCACGCCGCCAGGCACCTGGCAGTGCTCTCCGGCGTGGGCGACACCGCGACGAATCTCCAGGCCGCTCGCGGTGGCGAGAACTTCGAGGTCGAGGAGATGTACGCGGCCTTCGCAGCCGTCGCCGCGCTTCAGGGCGAAGCCGACGCCGCCAAGGCCATCGACCACGCGCTGAAGGCCGAGGTCGAGCACCGTGCGCTCTACGACCTGGCCATCGCCGCTGTCGGGGCAGGCAACGACCTCACCGCCGACCCTATCCACGTGTGCAGCTACTGCGGCCACACCTGGACGGGCGACATCCCCGACAAGTGCCAGATCTGCGACACGCCGAGCAAGCTGTTCCACACCTTCTAGGTGCGGGCGAGTTGCGCGCAGTCTTGGAGCAAGAAAGAACCCCTCGTGCCCAGCACGAGGGGTTCTTCCTGTTCAGGTGCGGTTGTCTGCCTTTCGCCTTTGGATGTCATCCAGAGAGAGCAGCGCCCTCTGCGCCCACCCCGAAGACCGCCGCCCCCAGTCTGTCATCCTGAGGGAGGCG
>PMZA01000193.1 GCA_003170595.1 Armatimonadota bacterium | reverse complement strand
CCGCAAGCATCGTCGCAGCCAGCGGTCTTCCCATTGCCACGCATCTCCCTGCCCGGCCGGCGGGGGTTATGCTTTCGCCAATTCGCGCCCCACTCCTGCCCTTCCCAGCCTCCGTCCATCGTGCTACAATTCTCACGTTCGTGCTACGCGACGCTATCTTGGTGCGGGAGGTCGGCTCATCCACATTCCTGACGGTTTCCTCAGCCCCCAGGTCTGGGCGCCCATGACCGCCGTCTCCGCCGGCACCGTCGCCTACGCCGCCCGCCGCGCCGAGCGCGATCTTCCCCTCGAGCGCGTGCCCCTCGTCGGCGCTACCGCCGCCTTCCTCTTCGCCGCGCAGATGATCAACTTCCGCGTCGCCGCAGGCACCTCCGGCCACCTCCTCGGCGGCGTCCTGGCCGCTGCGATCCTCGGCCCCAGCGCCGGCTTCATCGCCATGACCGTCGTGATCCTCGTCCAGGCACTCCTCTTTCAGGACGGCGGCGTGACGGCCCTCGGCGCGAACATCTTCAACATGGGCTTCCTCGGCTGCTACCTCGGCTGGGGCATCTTCACACTCCTCTCTCGCCTCACTCGTGGCCGCGCATCCATGCCTCTCCTCGGCTTTAGCGCCTGGCTCGCCGTCGTCGTGGCGTCCGGCGCGTGCGCGGTCGAGCTTGCGCTCTCAGGCATCGTCCCCATCCGCCCGGCCCTCATCGCCATGGTCGGCGTTCACTCGCTCATCGGCCTCGGCGAGGGCACCCTGACCGTCGCCGCCCTCTCACTCCTCGCCCGCTGGCGCGTCGATCTTGTGTCGCCTGCCTTCGCCACCGTCCCTGTCGCAGGTGACGGCTCATGACGCGCCGCGCGTGGATTCTCATCCTCGGCGCCGCCCTGGTCGTCGGCGTTGCCCTCTCACCGCTGGGCTCATCAGCGCCCGACGGCCTGGAAAGCGTCGCCGGGCGCCTGGGCTTCGCTCATCACGCCGAGCCTCTTGCTCACCCACCCCTCGCCGCCGGCCATCCTGCCATGACCGCAGTCGTCGGCTCCCTCGCCGTCTTCCTCCTCTCAGCCGGCGCGGCCTGGCTTCTCCGCCGCCGATCCGACACCCCCGGTGCCCCTCGGGAGTCCTGACGTGCGTATCAAGTCCTACGGCCCCTACGTCCTCCTCGTCCTGCTCCTCGTCGCGGCGGTCGCATCGGTGCCCGCGGGGCACTGGCTCCGTCTCATCATCGCCGCCGTCGCTCTCTGGGCTGCCACGCTTCCCTTCGCCCGCGTCCGACCACGCCTCGGGGCGCAGGTCGCCGCCGCAGGCTTCTTTCTGGCACTCCTGGCCCTGGGAGTTCTCTGTCGCCGCCCCACCTCGCCCGCCGATGTCTTATCACTCAGTGTGAGTCACGCTAGCGTGACACTTTCCCGTGCAGCCATCCTTCTCGCCGCCTTCTTCCTCGCCAAAGCCGCCGCCGCGCTGATCGGGGTCATCGCCACCTCGACGGCAGTGGGGGAGAGAGGCTGGCTCATCGGCCTCCAGAGCCTCCGCCTCCCGGGCTTTCTGGTGGCGAGCCTCATGCTGATGATCCGCTATCTCCAGGTCTCGGCGACCGCGCTTGAGACGACGCGCCGCGCCATGGCCCTCCGTGGCACGCCGACCGGCCTCCGCGCCCGCGCACGCTTCGCCGGGCATGCGGTCGGCGCTTTGGTCGTCCGTGGCATCGAGCAGGGCGAGCGGGTCGGCTGGGCCATGGTCTGCCGGGGCTTCACCGGCCGCCTCCCTGCCCTCGCCCCATCCTCCGCGCCCGCGTGGCAGTGGCTCCTCGCCTCAACCGCCGGTGCTGCCGCCCTGATCTTCTCGCTTCACTCGAGCTAGCCGCCATGCCCGACCTCATCGCCGCCGACAACCTTTCCTACACCTACCCCGACGGCAGCCCCGCCCTCCGCGAGGTCACCTTCTCCGTCGCGCCCGGCGAGCACCTGGCCCTCCTCGGCCCCAACGGCGCGGGCAAGTCGACGCTCCTCCTCGCCCTGGCGGGCCTGATCCGCCCCGAGGGCAAGCTCCTCCTTGACGGCGAGCCCCTGGCCCACGATCGCCTCGGTACGCGCGGCCGCGTCGGCCTCCTCTTCGAGGATCCGGACGATCAGCTTTTCATGCCCACGGTCCTCGACGACGTCCTCTTCGGTCCGCGCAACCAGGGGCTTGCCTACGACGACGCCCACGCCCGCGCCACCTCCGCCCTCGAGGCCGTCGGTGCCGCCGACCTTGCCGACCGCTCGCCGCATCACCTCAGCCTCGGCCAGAAGCGTCGCGTAGCCATCGCCGGCGCCCTCGCGATGAGGCCGCAGGTTCTGCTCCTCGATGAGCCGCTCAATGGCCTCGACCCGCGCGGGAGGGGGATGCTGCTGCGGTTGCTGGGGGGGCTGGATCAGACGCTGGTCATCGCGACGCACGACCTCGACCTGGCGCGGCGGATGTGCACGATGGCCCTGATCCTGAACGAGGGAAAGGTTGCGACTCACGGCCCGACGGAGGCACTCCTCTCCGACGAGTCGCTCCTCCGCACGAACGCCCTGCTGGATCAATAGCGCGGTGCCGTCTGGCGCTCGTTCACTGCGGGCTTCTATCGCTCCGTGGTCAGCGGGGGCGCGTAGACCGTCGCCTCGGTGACCCCACCGGTGAGGTCCGAGAAGTCTGCGGTCATGCTGATGTCGTACTCACCGTCTTTCCCGTACACATGCGTCGTCTTCCGACCGGTGCCCGTACCCCCGTCGCCGAATTTCCAGACGAACCTGATCCGGTCGGAGACGTCCTTGCCATTGAAAGTCGCTACCGCCTCGAAGTGAATGGCCCGCACAGCCTTCGCCTTCACCGGGCCTTCCTTCGGCTGCGCGATGTACGCGTCGAAGGTGTCCGCGCAGAAGCTATATGCCTGCATGGTCGCGCGCGCGTTAGCGGCCGTCACCTGAGCGGCGTTGAGCGCATAGGCCACCGCGACGGCGCTGACCGTGACCACGATGACCCTGAGGACCCTGGCCCCGAGATGCGGCCCGGGTTTCCACACGAACGTTAGCACGATGGACAGCGCCGACAGCACCAAGGCCGCCCCGACGAAGGTCCACGCTGCGACCGGGGTCGGCGGTGCGGCGGGCGCCCGCTCCATCCCCGGAATCCCCAGCTTCAAGGCTAACATGGGACCGTAGCGCGCCGACAGCAGGGCCAGGGCCAGGGAGGCACCGGCCAGCACCAGGACCCGGGCCGCCCCGTGTGCGTCTCGCTCCGTGCGCTCCTCCGATGAAGGTCCGCCGGTTGCCACGCGCCACCCTCCTGGGCACAGCTTGCCCCGGAGCCCTTACGTCCTTTTCGCCGCGTGGAGGATTTCCAACTGGAAGCCGAGGTTGGCCCAGCCATCCTGAAGCGTCGCGAGCGGCCTCTCCTCGCCCCTCACCGCCGCCACGAATCGCCGGAACGAGATGTGCACGAAGTCGTCCCACCACACCTCTTCGCCCTCGACCGTGCAGAACGCCCGGTACACCCCATGCTCGTCGTTGCGGCCCTCGTAGTCCATGATGTGGTCGTTGATACCCATCAGGCGCACAAGCGGGCCCTTCGGCACATTGCAGCATCGCAGGTGGCAGTCGCACGCAGGCCCCGTCTCGGGCACGTAGCTGAACTTGGCGTTGAACTCCCCCGCCGTCGACGTGACCTCGAGGCTCTTGTGGTCGATGCGCCCGTACCCGCAGAACCCCATCATCACCGAGACCGAGTGGCTGCCCAGATCGCGCCAGATCTCCTCATGCTCGACGGCGCCCTTGGCCCCGCGCGAGTCCATCTGCATGAACAGCGTCCGTGCGGCCACCCGCTCGATCCCGGCCTTGTCGCACATGTGGTAGTACGGCTCCAGCGCCGCCACGTACTGCGTGTTGATCGCCCCGACGAGGGCCGCGTTGTCGATGGCCTCGGCGACGTTGAGCGCGCGCAGGACCATCTCCTTAGGCGCCACATCGTCGTGCCACATCAGCGGTTTTTCGCACATCACGTGCGTGCGGTGGCTGAGGCAGGCGCGGAGATGTTCCTCGTGGACCTCCGGCGGCGAGGCGATGCTTACGAGGGCCGGGGTCTCATTCTCGAACAACTCCTCCACCGACGTATACCCCCTCCCCTCGAACCCGAAGAGGTCGTGGAGGACCTCCGCCGTGTGGTGGACCGACTCCTCGGTGGTGCCCACGAAGGCCACCACGTCGCAGCCTTCCTTGTGAAGCCACTTGGCGTGATGCTTGCCGATTCCGCTTGCGCCGATAACCACCGCTTTCAGCTTCCTCACCTCCCGCGCTGTGCATCCGGGACCGGCTCCACCTTCACTTCAATCGCCGCCAACCTGGCGCGGTTCGTGAACGACGCGGTCACCTGCTTGGTCTCGCCCGGCCTGATATCCTTTGCCTTACTTCTGCCTTCGCCGCGTTGCTCACCGTTCCTGCCGAGTCGCTCGCCATTCCTGCCGATGCCCGTCGCGACCACCATCGCCTCGCGGATGGTCGTGTGCCCGTTATTGCGCACCTCGGCCATGACGTGCACGGTCGGATTGCGCGGATCGACGAGGTAACGATACCGTGTCACCTCGAGGCCGGTGACGTCATACGTGGACCTGCTGCTTCCGCATCCACCCGCGAGGAGCACGACGAGGACAGCCATCGCAGCAGTGCGCTTCAACGAAACGGCACGTCCGTCATCGGCCCCACACCACCGTGAGGCCGCAAGGGTAACGCCCCGCTCGTGGTCCGTAGATCGCGATCCCGCCCGCATGGCCGTCCTTCTCCACTGCCTCGAAGCTCAGGGTCAACCTGCCCGCCGCGGCAAGCTCGTGCGCCACCTCAGCCGCGACCTCGATCCGCACCGGCTCGCCATACCTTCCCGCGAAGCCGTGCATGTGCGAGAGCGCGCCCCGCGCGTCAGCGTACTGGTTCCCGATGACCAGCCGCCCTACCTCCTGACCGTTGAGCTTCACCAGCACTTCCGTCGGCCACGCGTCCTCATCGGTCTGCGGCACATCTTTCCCCGGGCGGCGGCTCGATAGCTCGCCCAGAATCGTCATCGCCCCAACCGTCTTCGGCATCGGCACATCGAACTCCAGCCATCCCGCGCCCAGGCCTGCAACGATCTCGACGACGCCTTCGCGCTCAGTCTTCTCGATCTCACCCTCAGCGAAGTGGCCCTCGGCCGACGCGAGATCGATCACCGTCGCGCCCTCCGGCAAACTAGGCGCACCCACGACCTCCACCACCGCGAAGTTCCCGGCCAGCACGCGGCTCGCCTCATCCAGCAGCTCCAGCCACACCCACACCACGCCCGCATGCGCCGTCAGCGCGTGGGACAGCTCAAGCTCCTGCTCGCCCAGCCGCGCCATCTCCCAGCTGCCGATCTGAATCGTCTCGCGCCAGTCGCCGTCCATCTCAGCCCGAGCGTTGTACCTCTGCGCCCGCACGACCAGCCTTGCCCGCGTCGTCGGCTCAGGTCCGCGCAGCCACCACGACAGCACCGCCGTCTCGCCCGCCGCGATCTCTCGCCCCGCCGGCCCCGTGATGCCCACGTACTGCTCCCGCTGCAGCAGCGACGGGTTGTACCCGAACTGCTTCCCCGTGCGGTCGAAGTTGTAGAAGCCGTTGTGCTCCCACTCGATGTCCATCTGCTCGGTGTACACGTATCCGCAGATCTTCTCGTGCATCCTCAGCTCATTGGTGAGGAACCGGAAGCACCAGCTCACATCCATGTCGCCCATGCCCGCCCCGATGCCGCCGTACTCGCTGTTCATCAGCGGCTCGGCGCCCTGATACCGCCCCGGCACGTAGTTGAACCCGCTGCCCGGCTGCGTCTTCTCGACGACCTCGCGGATGTGCGCCGCCGCCACGTCGTAGTCGTTGATGTAGAAGTGCCACGAGTTGATGTCCGTCCGCACGTGGTCATAGCAGCACGCCGAGTTGTCCTCAACCAGCCGCGTGGGATCGATGCCCTTCGCCATCAGGTACATCTTCTCGACCCAGGCGTGCCGCTTCTTATCCTTCATGTAGACCTCGCCGCCGAGGCCCCACGTCTCGTTGAAGAGGCACCACGCGATGATCGCCGGGTGGTTGAAGTCGCGCTCCATGGCCCCGCGGCAAGTCTTCTCCCACCTCTCGAGCGCCAGATCGCTCCACACGTCGTAGCCGAAGTTGGGCATGTCCTGCATGAGGAGCACACCCAGCCTGTCCGCCCAGTAGTACCACCGCGGGTCCTCGATCTTGATGTGCAGCCGCACGAAGTTCCACCCGCTTTCCTTCGCCTGCTCCATGTCGCGGCGGATCATGTCGTCGGTCGGGAACGTGTAGACGCCCCAAGGGTTGAACGACTGGTTGAGGTTTCCGCGCAGGTACACCGGCTCGCCGTTGAGCTTCACATACGCCGGCCCGCCCTGATGCAGCGGCCCCACGCTCACGTCGCGGAAGCCGAAGTACGTGGTCACCTCATCCTTCATCTCCGGCCCATCCGCGCGGTTATATTGCAGCGCCACGCCTAGCTCGTAGAGGTTGGGCTCATCCGGCGTCCACGCCCTCACCGTCTGCACCTGCACGGCGATCTCGGCCACCTGCTCGCCCGCGACGATCTCGCCCACGCCCACCTGCGCCGACCCGATCAGTTGCCCGCCGAGGCCGATCTGCACGAGCATCCGCGCCCGCGACGCCTCCTCCTCGGCGAGGATCTTCGCCTCGATGCGCACCATCCCACTCTCGCGATCGGGGAAGACGCGCACGCCAGCGATGTGCACCGCTGCCCTCGGTTCGAGCCACACGGTCTGCCACAGCCCGCTCGTCCGCGTGTACCACCACCACTGCTTGCCGACCAGCTGCTCGCCATGCTCCATAGGGTCATGCACGCGCACGACGAGGACGTTGTCGCCCTCCTTGAGCGCCTCGGTGACATCGAAGCTCAGAGGGAGATAGCCGCTCTCGCCGTCGCCGACCTTCGTCCCGTTGATCCACACCGTCGCATGGAAGTCCGCCGCGCCGAGGTGAAGCCACACGCGCTTGCCGCCCTCGCCCCAGGTCGCGGGGACGGTGAAGGTCCGCCGGTACCATCCCGTCTCGTGCTGGGGGCCCTTGCGGTAGCTCTCATCGTCAGCGCTCACGTTCTCGGGGGCGAGGAACGCCTCGCGCGAGAAGAAGTCGGTGTTGGACGCCTGGTCTTCAGTGCCCCACGCGGCATGGCTCTGCCAGGGGAAGGGCACGCGGATGCGGCGTGTGAAGGCCCGCTTGGCGCGGTACCATTTCTTGCTGAGGCCCTGGCCCTCGGGGTCGAAGTCGAACTCCCACCAGCCGTTGAGGCAGACCCAGTGCCTGCCTTCGGTGAGGCCGCGATGCATGTCGGGCCGTGGGTGTTCAAAGCGCGGCGTGTCGCCAAGGGTGAGCTTTTCCATGCCGTCCCTCCCGGTTACATCGGGGCGAATTCTACCACAAGGCGGGTGAGGGGCCGGGGAGAACCGGGCCGGCTTCGTGAGGTCGCGCGGCGACGCTTCGCGTCGCTGGGGCGCGCCCTCCCTGATTCGGCCCCTCCGAAAGGCGACGGAGCGGGCCTAACCTTTCACGGCGCCGAGCTGTATCCCCTTCACGAAGAACCGCTGGCCCACGACGAACAGCACGATCAGCGGGATCATCGCCATCACCGACGCCGCCATCAAGAGCGTCGTCTCGCGCCCGTACGAGCTGTCGAAATACAGCAGCCCGATCGGCAGCGTCCGCAGGTAATCGTCCTTGATCATGACCAGGGGCCAGAAGAACGACTGGTACGTGCCCATGAACGTGAAGATCGCGAGCACGATCACCCCCGGCCTCGCCAGAGGCATGATCACGTCCCAGAAGATCTGCCAGTGGCTCGCCCCATCAATCTCCGCCGCCTCATCGAGGCTCTGCGGGATGGTCAGCATGAACTGCCTCAAGAGGAACGTCCCATACGCGCTGAAGCACGCCGGCAGGATGAGGACGGTATACGTGTTGATGAGCCTTAGCTCCGTCAGCATCCAGTAGTTCGGGATGAGCGTGACGAGGCCCGGCACCATCAGCGTCCCGAGGTACATGAGGAACACGCGGTCGCGCCACTTCCACCTCAGCCGCGAGAAGGCATACGCCGCCGCCGCGCTCGTGATGACCTGCCCGAAGGTCACCCACAGGGCGACGAAGACGCTGTTGAAATAGTACCGCCCGAAGGCGATGGTCGTGAGGACCTCGGAGTAGTTGCTGAACTTCCACACCTGCGGGAGGAAGTGCCCCGACTGCACCTCGGAGAGCGGCTTAAGGCTGGTGGCGAGCATCCAGAAGAAGGGGATCATCATCCCGAAGGCCGCGATGGTCAGGATGACGTACGACCCAATGGTCATGGCGATGGCCATGGGCGTCCGCTTGCGGACACCGCCCGGCCCTCGTTGCTCTTTCTCTTCAAGATAATCCGTCGCCATCGTTGTTTCTTTTCCCTCTACCTACCGGTGCCTGTAGCCGCGGCCTTCCAGGCCGCGGGGGTGGNNGGTGGAGGGCTGTGGCCTCTTTTCCTTGGCCTTTGCCTTCGCTACACCTCAACGTCAAACGCCGACTTGCCCATCTTCCAGTTGATCAACGTCATGATGAATATCATCACGAACATGACCCACGCAATCGCCGATGCATACCCTAGCTGATATTCTTCGAAGCCCTTCATGTAGATGTAGTAGCCCAGCGACACCGTCGACTCCGCCGGGCCGCCCTGGGTCATGACCCGCGCTTGCTCGAACCCGCCCTGCAGCCCGCCGATCGCGCTCATGACGACGATGAAGAAGGTCGTCGGCGCAAGCTGCGGCCAGGTCACATGCCGGAACTGCGACCACCTTGCCGCCCCGTCGATCTGCGCCGCCTCATACAGTTCCGGCGGGATGTTGCTGATCCCCGCGAGGTAGAGGAGCATGTTCGTCCCGCCGATCGCGGTCCACACGCCCATCAGCATAATCGCCGGCTTGGCCCACGCGATCGACAGCAGCCAGTCCGGCGGTTTGATGTGTATCCCGATCGCCCCGAACGCCGCTCGCAGCGCCGTATTGAGCGGCCCGAACTCGGGGTTGTAGATCGCCTTCCACAGGATGAAGAGCGCGACGCCGCTGGTGATCGTCGGCAGGTAGAACATCGTCCGGTACACGACGACGCCCTTCAGCTTCTGCCCGAGCACGATCGCCAGGAATAGCGACCCCGCGATCGCCACCGGTATCCCGGCCATCAGGTACAGGGTGTTGAGGAAGAAGCCCCAGAACCGGTGGTCCTTGAGGAGGTCCTTGAAGTTGTCGAGCCACACAATCTCCAGCGGAATCTTCGCCGTCATCTGCCAGTTCGTGAAGGCCATGATGAGGCTGAAGATGACCGGCAGCGCCATGAACACGACGAACCCGAGGAAGTTCGGCGCCAGGAACGCCAGCGCTATCCGCCAGTTGTTCTCGCGTCTCGTCATCCGCTTACCTTCCTGCCGTTCGTAAGCTTGTCCCACTCAGCCTTCAGGTCGGGGAACTTGGCGACGAACTTGGGCATCTCGGCATTGATCTCCGCCGCGCAGGCCTTCATCGCCTCGTCCGGCGTCATCTCCTTATTGCGCATCAGGTCGAGGTAGCGCTGGAAGATTCGGCTCGCCACGAAGGGGTTGACGAACTTGCTCAGCTCGACGCTGTGCGCGTATTTCATCTGCTCGCGGAAGACGTCGTTGTAGTCCTCCGCCGGGAACTTCGGGTTATGCAGGAACCTATCCTGGTAGCAGTACTTCATCACCGGCGCGCAGTTATCCGCGCTGTCGTTGATCTGGTTGCAGTAATCCTCGCTCGCCAGGAATCTGATGAAGTTGAACGCTTCCTTCAGG
Source organism: Armatimonadota bacterium (assembly GCA_003170595.1). GTDB lineage: Bacteria > Armatimonadota > Zipacnadia > Zipacnadales > FEN-943 > FEN-943. The sequence continues at coordinate 10,060 of PMZA01000193.1, read as the reverse complement.
TACGGGCTGTTCTTGTTGAGCACGCTTATCCGCGTCACGAAGGTCGTCGCATGCTCGCGGTTGAAGGGCAGTGGCGCGACGCCTATCCGCAGCTTCGGGTTCTTGCGCCAGATGACGAGGCCCCACCGACCGTAGCGGATCATCCCCAGCCTCTCCGCGTCGAAGAGGGTGACGATCCCCTGCCCCCAGCCGCCCGCCGCGGCCATCGCATCTTCCTCGCTGGGGCTGGGCGCGCACTCGTACTTGAACTGCAGGTCCATCATCCACTGCGCCGCCGCGATGGCCTCCGGCGAGTCCAGCGTGCACCTCGTCCCATCCTTCGAGTAGAAGTGCCCGCCATTCTGCCAGACTGCCTCCATGAGGTCGTAGCCCATGATCCCGTAGGTTTCGTTCCGATCGCTGTCGGGGCTCTTGATGGTGAGCTTCTTCGCGACCTCGACGAACTGATCCCACGACCAGTCGCCCTTGGGGTAGGGGACATGGGCCTTATCGAAGAGGCTCTTGTTGTAGAAGATGACCCACGGCCCGGGGTTGGTGGGGAAGCCGTATTGCCGCCCGCCGATCATCATGTTCTCGCGGGCGGCGGGCCAGGAGATGTCGGGGGTGGTGCCGGCCTGCTTGGCCATGTCGGTGATGTCGGCGAGGATGCCGGCCTGGTAGTAGGTGTGCACCTGCATGCGGTCGTAGCAGTCGATGACATCGGGCCCGATCCCGGCCATGGTCTGGACGATGATCTTGCTCATGTCATTGTTCGTCGGGTCGATGGTGAGCTTGAGGGTGGGGAACTCGCGGTCGAAGATGGCGATCTGTTCTTTGCGAGCGGGGTTATCGTCGGTCGTCCAGATGATGCGGGTCTTGCCGGCGAAGGTTCTGGAGGGCTTAGTCACCTGTGCGGCCACGGACAGGATGACGAGAAGGATGAAGGTTAGGACGAACATCTTCTTCATGGGAGAACGCCGCCGTTAAGACTACGGCCTTCGCCCGCCTTCGGCAAGTCCGCCCCCTCGCCGGCGCCGGTGTTTTGCAGACGACGACAGGGCAGGCGTTGCTTCAGTGGCCATCGTCCGGAAAGTGGGTGTGCTGGTCTCAAGCTTCGGGCACGCGCTGCGGAAGCATGGCCTCCGGGCGGCCCTAGGCTCGGCGGCTCGGCCTTGCTGTTCAGCCCGGAGGACGTGCGGCGGCAGGCGCTGGACTCAAGGGCTGCGTTCGTTTGCGAACACAGTCCTCAGGGCTAGGTTCGTCTGCAGGCGACGATGAAGGCGTAGTCGGATCCAATCTCGCCAGAAGCGATCGCCTCATCTTCGAAGGCGAACAGCCGCCTGAGCAGTTCGCCCGCCTCGGGATCGTCGCCCTCGAAGTTCCCCGCGATGTCATCGAGGAGGGGCATCAGGATGCTGCCCCCGTACGGCCGGACCTCGACGAGGTCGAGGTATTCGCCAAGAACAGGCAGGATGTCGGCCGACCGCACCGCCTCGCTCGGATCATCCAGGGCAAGCTCGGAGGCCGCGATCCGCCGCACCTCGGTTCGCACGAGCGCCTCACCCTTCTTCCGCAGCCTGGCCATGCCCAGACGCCGACGAAGGGCGGCCAGGAGGGTCCCGCTGCGCAGCTTCATCCACGCCAGCAGCGCCCAGGCCATCGGGCCGCGCTCGGCACCGGGGCCTACCCGACCGGTCCGCGCGAAGCTCACGCTCCGCCGGTAGCGCTCGGGCAGGAGGGCCAGCGCCTCGTTGATCAGCGCCATCTGCCGGTCCGAGTAGGCGAAGCGGTTGGGGCCGACATACTCGTCGGCCACGAGCAGCCCGCCTTCCCTAAGTCCGCCCGCGATGGTCTCGGCCACAGCCTCCAGATCCGTCAGATGGTGGAGCGCGCCCGACGCCAGCACCAGGTCGAAGGCCCCTTCCTCCAGCCGCAGGGCATTGACGTCGGCCGCGATGTACTCGATCCCCTGGAGGCCCGCCTCGTCGGCAAGTCGCCTCGCCCGAGCCAGCGCCCCCTCGGAGATGTCGTAGCCCACAACCCGCCGCGTCACACCCCGGGCCACGACCTCGCGATCCTGGTGGCCATACCCGCAGCCGAGGCTTGCCGTCCGCGCCACCGGGCAGCGTCCGGGGAGGTGAGTGGCCACGAGGTGGTCGACCCAGTCGCGCGCCGGATCGCCACTGACCTTCTCGTTGATGCGACGCTGCACGGCGGGAAGCTGGGTCCAGTAGAGGCCGCCGCCCGCGTAGAAATCGCCGCGACGGTCGTCGCCCCAGTGATCGGCGATGCGCCGGCTCGAACCCTCGTCAGGGGTCGTCATTTTTCAGACTCCGCGGGCTTGACCGCCCACACGCGCAGGTCGTCGCCCATTTTCAGCGCGCTCCGAGAATCGTGGATATGCTCGAGCGAATGGTGGAAGAGGACCGCATCGAAGAACGCCTCTGGGTAGCCGGCATCCTCGATCTTGCCGAGGGAGACGTCATGGCCGCCCGCGCGAACGATCTCGACGGCCTGCGGGCTTGGGTCGACGCCCCACGTCTTCCACCCGAACTTCGCCTGCACCGATAGCTGCGCCCCGACTCCACACCCGACGTCGAGCACCCTCCGCTCACCCTGCGCCGGGAGGATATGCCCGAACCGCGCCGCCATCGGCAGCGTCACCGCCCACGCCGCCGGCCGCACCCACGCAGGCAGTCGTCCCCAATCCTCGTACCCGAAGTGCACCTCGAGAGTGACCTCTTTGATCCGCCGCTTCCACGTCGTTGCGGAGAAGGCCGGCAGGTCGCTCGGCGCGGCGGTGAAGCACGAGTAGTCCTCGGGGTAATAGGCCGCGATGGCCTCTTCGTTCGGCCGCGGGTTGAGGTAGAAGAGCCCGCATCGCTTGCACCGGACGACGTGCCACACCTCCTCGGCCGGAAAGGCCCGGTCCCGCGACGCCAGATATTCGCGGGCGTCGTCGGCGCCGCATAGCGCGCAGCTCACCGTCTCCAGGCTCCCGCGCGCGTCAGGCATCGTAGAGGCGCTCATCGCCGCACGCCGGCGGCCCGTCGATGTAGGTCCGGTGCCATAGTTCGAGGCTTAGCAGCATGTAAAGCTTCACGCTCTGGTCGTGCACGCCCGCCAGGTGCTGATCGCGCAGCGTGCGGATGAGGTCCGGCCGGAAGTACCCCCGCGCCATCGCCCGCTCCGACAGCACCACGTTGTCGATCAGCGGCGCCATCCTCCCGCGCATCCACTCCGCCAGCGGGATGCCGAAGCCCTTCTTGGGCAGGTCGGGGATCGGCGGCGGCAGCGTCTTCCGCGCGGCCTCGCGCAGGATCCACTTCGTCACCTCGTCGCGCACCTTCAGGTCCGAGCAGATGCGCGCCGCGTACTCGATGACCTTGTGATCGAGCAGCGGGCACCGCACCTCCAGCGACGTTGCCATCGCGCAGCGGTCCACCTTCACCAGCACGTCGTAGGTCAGATAGCTGAGCAGGTCGGTGTGCAGAAGCTGGTTGACGCCCTCCCCCCGCGGCGTCTCGGCGAGGAGGTCGAGGAGGAACCGGCTCGGATCATGCCCGCCCACCCTCGCCCGCATCTCGGGGCTGAACAGCGCCGCTACCTCGAAGTCAGGGAACATGCTCCGCTTGCGCAGGTACCGCGACTCGGGCGTCTCGCTTGCGCGTTGAGCGAGGCGGCTGAGGCGATCGCCCATCGCCCTACTCGGCCCGGCCGCCCCGAGCACCGTCCCCGCCGCGCCCAGGGCCGCCCTCAATATACGAGGCGCCTTCGCCAGGGACAGCGCCCGCGGATCGTACTGGTCGTCGCGGATGTAGATATAGTAGCCGCCGAAGTTCTCGTCGCCCCCGTCCCCGCTGAGCGCCACCGTCACCTTGCTCCGGGCAAGCTGGCACACGACGAAGGTCGGCAGGAACGAATAGTCCTGGTTGGGCTCCTCCGCATTCCACACGGCCCGCGGCAGGCCCGCGTATAGCTCGTCCTCGCCCACAATCCTCTCGGTATGGTCGGCGCCGAAAGCGTTGGCGACGATCCGCGCCGGCTCAGATTCGTCGTACTCCTTCTCCTCGAAGCCGATGCTGAAGGTCTTGATCGCCTCCGACGTGTGTCGGCTCATCATCGCCAGCACCAGCCCAGAGTCGATCCCTCCGCTGAGCAGCAGCCCCAGCGGGACATCGCTCACCAGCCGTATCCGCACCGCCTCATCCAGCGCATCGATAAGCCGGGGCAGCACCTCCGCCGCATCACACTCCGCCGCCTCGGAATGATCCGGATGCCAGTACCGCCGCGTCGTGAAGGTGCCGCCCCGCCACGTCAACACATGCGCGGCCGGCAGCCGGTGGATGCCCTCGAAGGCCGTCCGATCGCCGTACGTGTATCCGTAAACGAGGTAGTCCGACAGCGCCACGGGGTCGACCCGCCGCTGTACCGCCGGCACGGCGAGGAGGGCCTTGATCTCCGACGCGAAGAAGAAGCGCCCGTCGGCCTCCGTGAAGAAGAGAGGCTTCTTCCCGACCCGGTCGCGCGCGAGGAAAAGCGACCTCCGCCGCCCGTCCCAGATCGCGAAGGCGAACATCCCGCGCAGGTGGTCGACGCAGTCCGCCCCGTACTCCTCATACAGGTGGACGATGACCTCGGTGTCGGTGTTGGTCGAGAAGGTGTGCCCGTTGGCTTCGAGGCCCTCGCGCAGCTCGGCGAAGTTGTAGATCTCGCCGTTGAACACTATCCACAGCGAGCGGTCCTCATTGCAGATCGGCTGGTGGCCGCCGGAGAGGTCGATGATGCTGAGGCGGCGCATGCCCAGGCCCACACCGGGCGCGCAGAAGACGCCCTCGTCGTCAGGCCCGCGATGCATGATGGCCGCGCACATCGCCCGCACGAGGCTCTCCTCGGCGGGGCGTTGGTCGTCGCGATCCACGAAGCCGGCTATCCCGCACATCTCAGGTCACGTCCTCGCGGCCGGTAAGCAGGCGGCGATAGATGAGGTCGAGCGTCCCAACGACGGCCTCCGGCGCGCAGAGCTTGACCACGCGCTTGTGGGCAGCCTCGCCCAGCCGTCGACGCAGCTCGGCATCGGCCAGCAGTCTCATCCACGCCGCCGCCAGAGCCTTCGGGTCACGCACGGGCGTCACGATCCCCACTCCGCCGTTCCCCACAAGCTCCGGCATCCCTCCGGCCTCGGTCACCACGCACGGCCTACCGTAGAGCATGGCCTCCATCACCGCGTTCGGCAGGCCCTCAAACTCGCTGGGCTGAGTATAGACCGAGATCGCCGCCATCACCTCGGGCAGCTCGGCCGGCGTGAAGGGTCCGCGAAACTCCACCCGCTCGGCGATGCCAAGCTCCTCCGCCCTCTGCCGCAGGAAGGCCTCGCGCCCCCGCACCGCCGTCGCCCCTTCCTCGCGCCCGAAGATGAGGAACCGCACCGTCGGATGTTCGGCCGCGACTAGCGCTGCGGCCTCGAGGAAATCCTCGTGCCGCTTCTCAGGATCGAAACGCCCGATGATGCCCACCGTCGGCGGGTCAGTCGGCGCGTCCACCACGCGATAGCCTTCCATGTCGAGCGCGTTGTATACGACCTGAATCTTGGCGGGATCGTATCCAAGCTCCGCCACCAGGGCATCCCGCACCGCACGACAGTTCGCCACGATGCAGCCGGTCCGCGCGGCAAGCTCCGCCGCGACCGCCCGGTAGTGCTCCGGGAAGCAGCCGGGGACGTTAACCTCCTTGTGCACAAGGCGGACGCCCGTGAGCCGCCGCGCCGTCATCGCGAGCCGTCGGTGATGCGTGAGGAAGCCGTGCGAGTGAACGATCTGCGGTCGCAGCCGCAACAGCGTCCCGACGATGAGCGCATAGTTGATGACGCCGCCGAGCTTGAGGGGCAACCGCACGCGCGACACCTGCGGGATCGCCATCCATCGCAGCCCCGCCGCGTCCAGCTCGGGCCCCAGGTCATACGTCGGCCCGGCCACGAGGATGGTCACGCGATGCCCGAGCGCCGCCTGTCCCCGCGCGACGATCATCACCTGCCGCTGCGTGCCCGCGCGCGAGAGGTCGCTAACGAGGTGGACTATCCTCACGGGGCGGCCACTCCCAGCAGGCCGTGGAAGATCGTCGTCAGCTCGTCGGCGACGGTATCGGGCGAGCACAGGTCGAGGATGCGCGAGCGGCCGGCCTCCGCCATCCCTCGCCGCCGGTCGTCATCACCCAGCAGATCGAGCCACGCCCGCGCGATGCCCTCGGCGTCACCCGGCGCGACCAACATGCCGCTCACGCCGTCCTCGATCATCTCGGGCACGCCGCCTACCGCCGTAGCCAGCACCGGCACCCCGCAGGCCATCGCCTCCATGACCGTATTGGGCAAGCCCTCATCGAGCGAGGTCAAGGTGAAGATGTCCATCCCCGCATAGATCTCCGGCGCCCGCGATGGCGGAAAGCCCGGCACGAACCTGACGGCCTCGCTCACGCCAAGTTCCTCGGCGAGCGCGTGGAGTTCGTCGGCGAGCGGGCCGCCGCCGTAGATGACGAAGGTCAGGTCAGCCCTCTCCTTCCTCGCGATCGCCGCCGCCCTCAGGAACGTCCCCAGGTCCTTCTGCGGATCGAGCCGTCCGACGGTGCCGATGCAGGGCGGGCCGTCAGGGCGGGGGAGCGGCCGCGCATACTCGGCGTCGAGGGCGTTGTGCAGCACCAGCACGTTATCCGCGCGATAGCCGACCTGCTCGATCAGGTCGCGCCGCACGCTCTCGCACACCGCGAAAACGAGGTCCGACCTCGCCGCCAGGTCCCGCCCCAGCCGCCGGTAGCTTTCCGGAAACAGCGACACGGGGTTGAGTTCCTTGTGCACGAGTCGCCAGCCCATGCACCGCTTGTGCGCGACGAGCACCTGCCGGTGCAGGTGGATGTATCCATGCGAGTACACGAGCCTCGGCCTCAGCCGCACGAAGGTCCACGCCACAAGGAGGAGGTTGAGGATCGCACCGAGCTTCCCGGGCAGGCGCACCCGCTGAACCTGCGGCACCCTCACGAGCGTCAGACCCGCCCGTGCGATCTCGTCGAGAAGCTCGCCACTCTCCTCAGGCCGCGTGTATGCGGTGACGACGGTCACGTCGAACCCGCGCGCCGCGAGCAGCTTCGCCTGCGTCAGCCCTTGCCGCTGCAGGCCGCCCGCGATGAGGTCGGTGAGGAGGACCGCGATGCGCGGACACCGGCTCATGCGCGGCCTCCCGCTTCACGCATGCCGCGATAGTAGTGGTACGCGAGCACCTGACCCACGATCATCCGGTACGCGCGCTCGGGCAAGCACTTCTCCGCCGCCTCAGCCAGCCCCGTCAGCGCCGCCACGTTCACCCGGTTCTGCAGCACCGCCCGCAGCGGCCCAGGCAGTCGTCGCCGCGGCGTCACCAGGTCGGCAAGCTCGGGATGGATCTCCAGCAGCAGCGCCGCCGCCCGACCGCTCCGTTCCTGCCGCGCGGCATATGATCGCAGCGTCATCTCGTGGCGATGGAAGCCCACCGCCTCCGGGTCATAGTAGAAGCCGACGCCCGCCTTCCCGAGGCGATAGGCGAACTCCACATCCTCCCATGCCGCGTACGGGAAGCGTTCATCGAAGCCCCCGGCATCGAGGAAGGCCTGCCTCGGCATCGACGCGTTCGCCGTGTGGAAGCAGTGCCACGGCAGCCGGCCATCCTTCGCCGACGCCGCGGGGTTGAACTGGTAGGCCGAGTGGACGAAGCGCGAGAACCGCGTCTGCGGCGCCGACGGATCGAGGGCAACCTCGCCGATCAGGCACCGGGCCGCACGGCCTGCCTCGCCGCCCCCGGAGTGAAACTCGAGGTGCCGCCGGAGCAGTCCCGGCTCAACCAAGATGTCGTCGCCAAGGAAGAGAACGATGGGGGAAGAGGCCGCCCGCACGCCCAGGTTGCGAGCCGTCGCCGGCCCACGTCCGTCGGTGCGGTCGGTGAGGAACGAGGCGTTCTCGAGGCGCGTCGCAGCCAGGACCGCAGGCGTCTCATCGCGCGAGCCATCGTCCACCACCACGACCTCGACGCCCTCCAGCCCCGCCGCCGCGGCATCCACGGCCTGCAAGCAGGAGCGCAGCACGTCCGCCCGGTTATGGGTAGGGATCACAACCGTCAGGCCGCCGGTCAGACGCGCTCACCTCCTTCGCTATTGGTCCTCGTCGTCGTCGTCGGGCTTGCGTCGGGTGATGAGGCGCACGAGCTTGCGCCAGTAGACCTTGATCATGAACCCCGCGCCGAGGAGCGTGGCGATGATGATCTGGAAGATGTAGCTACCCGTGCCGGGATCGATGTAGGCGTGAGCGCGTCCCTGGGCTGCGAGAAGCGTGCCCAGGAGCACCGCCGCGATCCAGGCGGCGTTGCTCAGTCTGCTTTCCATACCGGGGCCCCTCCGGACTGCGATTGCACCGGCGTCGATCCGGCGGGTGCGCCCTCACGGTAAAGCTCAAGCCCACCGGTGACGCTCGCCGAGGGGGCATAGCTATCGTCGGCGACCTTCTCGTAGTTGGTGCCGAGAAGGCCGTTGAGGATGATCCTGAAGCTGTTGACCGGCGTGATGGTCGGATACAGGTTGCCCCGGATGTTCTCGGGGACGTAGTAGGCGTCGAGGATGCTCATCCGCTCGTGTGGGACCATGATCTCGCGGTTGTCGATGCGGCCAAGATTGGGCCCGTGGTCGCCCTGAACGATGATGATGGGCCGCGGCCCGGGGCGCGCGAGCAGGCGATCCACGACCTCGTGCATCCGTGTGTTGGTGTACTCGACCTGGCCCCGGTAGCCGGCGATGAACTGCTCGCGGGTGAGGTCGCGCCCGAGCACGTCGTTGGTGGCCGAGTAATCGATCTTCTGCTGCCAGTCCTTTCCGACGAACACGAAGGGCGGGTGAGGGCACACGATGTGGACCATGACGAACAACGGCGTACTGCTGCGCGTCTCGGTGCCGACGGCCTTGAAGGCTTCCTGCGTGCGGGCCACGTGGAGGGCCAGCGCGTGGCCATAGGTTGGGATCCACCCCGTCCTCGTGCCGGGTCCCATGGCCTTCGCCCGCAGCGCCACCAGGAGCGACTCGGCGCTCCGGATGGGTGTGCGCTTCATCAACTCGTCGTCGAAGATGAGCGACTTCATGTTGCCGCTGCCCGCCACGCGGACGTCGGCGGGGAAGCCGTCCAGGTCCGGGAAGATCGAGGGGTAGAAGATCACCTTGTACCCCGCGGCCTTGAGGGCGGCGGTCACGCGGTTGGTCCGCAGAAGCTCGTGCAGGCCCCGGATGCCCGCCGCCGTCACGTTGTTGGTGCCCGGTGGCAGGTAGTCCATGTTTAGCGACGACGACAGCGACAGCGCGGTCGCCGGGTAATTGGAGAGGGCGTGCGGCGCGACATAGAACCCGCGCGACTCGAGATAGTGGACGAAGGGTGTGTTGTCGAGCCCGTAGAGTTCCTTGAGGATGTCGGCCCGCCCGTACGCATCGAGGATGATGTAGTAGATGTCAGGCAACTGGCCAACCTTCGCGACGGACGAAGGCCCCACCTTCGCCACCGGCGACCCGGGGAGTGCGACGGCTGTCCCGCGCCTTGACAGAGCCGGCCGCGCGCCGGCCATCGCCATGACCACCAGCGCCACGGCCGCCAGGTTTAGCGCCTGCCCGACGACGCGCGGGTCGTACCGCACCTTCGCCAGCGCGACGATCACGATCACGGTCAGGATGATCCACAGCGCGCTCGCCGGAATCGGGAGGGTTGAAGCGCGCCGCACGGCATCGTACAGCGCGCCGTAGCTGAAGAACGAGAACGTGAATACCGAGAGGCACACGTAGGCCCGCAGGGGCTCTTTGAAGCTGAGGCGCAGAACGACCATCAGCGCGGCCACAACCCCGACCGCCACACCCAGCGCGAGGACGATGTCCTGCAAGCCTAGCTCCGCCGCATCGTGGGAATACAGGAACAGCACCGGGTACGCCGCGAAAAGCAGCGGGTGCACCGGCGCCGAGGAGAGGCGTGTCAACCAACCAGGCTTCGTTTTCATTCGTTGAGGCTCCAAGTCCCCCGTGGCGGAAAGCCACT
>PMZA01000418.1 GCA_003170595.1 Armatimonadota bacterium | reverse complement strand
CGTAGTCCTCGATGCCGTCGCGCCCGGTCTCCCAGCGCAGAGAATCCACCGGGCCGTCGACGCCCGGATAGACGAGCGATCCATCGGAGTTGCCGCCCGGATAGGTCTCGGGATCGGTCCACGGATTCTTCTCCCAGTACGTCGTCGCCCAGTAGAGGAAGCCCGTGATGCGGTAGTGGAAGAGCTGCCAGAACAGCGCGCGCGGGCCGGCGCCGGNNGCTTCTGCGCCGCGATGCACACGTACGCCCAGATCTCGTCGCCGGCCTTCCGTCGCGCATCGAGGTAAGTCTCGTCGAAGCAGTCGCTGTGCGGGACGTGGATGTCGACGAAGCCCGCGAGGTCGGCATACTTCGGCTTGCCCGGTTCGTGAGGATTGGTCGCGCCATAGCCGTACGTGAGCAGGCGCTTGATGTGCGGCGCCGCAGCATGGACGAAATCGAAGGCTTTCTCCACGTTGCCGAAGGCGTCGGCTCCGGGCTCGTCGATGACGTAGATGTACGCCAGGTCGAGCCAGCCCTTCGCGGCGAGATGCGCCTCACTTTGGCGCAAGAGCTCGGCGGAGATGCGTCGCTCGCGTTCACTCCCGAGGTCACTCACCGTCCCCCATCCGCCCGGCACGCGGCACCAATTCACGTTGAAGGCATTGAGCCCCAGCCCGACCTGCTCGGCGATATCGCGATCGAAGCCGGTCCAGTCAATGCTGCACTTTTCGCCATCGACAGTCACTACGGGCGCCGCGGGGTTGGTGTCGCTGGCGCGATGGGCGAGCATGTCGAGGCGGAAGCTACGGACGAGGGGCTCCATCTGCGTGCGGCCGACGTGGTCGAAGCCGGGGTTGGGCGCAAGCTCGGCGCCGGCGGCATCGGTGAGGCTCACGTCGTCGTAGTAGACCTTGCCTACGGACAGCAGCCTCAGATAGACGTAGACCTTCGCGGCCTGCGCCACGTCGAAGTCCTGCTTCACCTCGCGCCACTCGGTCGTCGGGGGCAGGGCGGTCCAGCCCGCGGTGCTGATGCCGCAGTCGGCGACGGTCTTGTCGTCCTCCGTGCGATAGGCGAAGCGGAAGGTGTACTTGCCGGGCTTCAGGTCGAGGCCGACATCGTACGCGGCGCGAGGCGCTTCGATGGAGCCCTTGCGCATCTTCGTGCAGCTTAACCAGGCGCAATACTTGCCGCCGTGAGGATTCTGGTCGGTGACGCCGCCGTCGAAGTCGGCATCGCCGAAGTAGTCGGGCGTACCTGACACGTCGGGGCCGATCCACTTGCCGAGGGACCAGCCCGGCGCACTCTTGCCGTCCCACACGTCGAAGTACCGTGGCAGATAGCCCGGCAGCAGCCCGAAGGACGTGCGCAGGGCGCTGGCCGTCGGCAGCGCGAAGTCCCACACTCGCACCGATAGCTTGAGTGCCCACGGCTTCTGGCCGCCAGGGCTGATCGTCACCTGACTCGTGTAGAGACCCGGGCGCTGATCGGCCGGCGCGTGGACGGTCAGGAGCAGCGGCAGGATCTCTCCCACCGCGACGGCCTGAGGCTCGTAGGGCGGCAGCGGGTCCGGCAGAAGTCCGGGCTTCATCGTGGCCCGGCCCGTGGACTTCTTCACCTCGACGTAGGCGATGCAGCGCAGGAGAAGCTTGTCGGCCGCGAGGGTCGCCCCGCCCGGACCCTTCAGCGCGCCAACGTTGACCGCCACGTCGTCGAGCTTGCGGCCCAGCGCCGCGACGACGATCTGAACGCCCTCGTATTCGTTGCGGGCAAGCTCGACCGATGCCTCGCGAGCGGGTGTGCCGACATAGGCCTCGTACGCCGGGATCCGGCGCATCGAGTCTTCCACGCACACGGCCCAGTCCTCGGAGCCGCTGATCTTCGCGGCAGCCGACGCCATGCTCGCCCCGGCAGCGAGGCGATCGGCAGCGGCGAAGCTGGCTCGAAGGTCGCGCAGGTCGGCCTCGGACTTCGCCAGCGCGGCGGCGTCTTCGGTTGGTACTCGGCTACGCAGAGCGACCAGCGATCGCGTCGCATCTGTAAAGGACTGCGCCGCCCGCTTGCTGATTGCGCCCTGGCCCGGCGATGGGGCCTTCTCACTTGCCGCGAGAGCGTCGATCTCTGCGAGTAGGGTTCGCCTGATGATCGGCGTGAAGTCGACGTCGAAACCGGTCATAGTGCCGAAGTGCTCGGGCTCATGGAAGGCGGCGTCGCACGGCGCCCAGCACGACGTCTCGCCCGCGCCGGGGCTGGAGCGGGCGAAGTTGACGCGCCACTCCCCCATCGCGCCCGCCGGCAGAGGAAGCTCGGCCCACGGGATCGCGACTTCGGCGTCCCAGCCGCCCTCGCGCTTCGTCGCGGCGGCCTGCCACTTGATGTTCCACGTCGGGTCCTTCAGCAACTCGTCCTGCATCGACCCCGCCGCGTTGACGATGAAGTGGAAGTAACGTCCTGGATCCTTCGCGTCCGGGGCGAGGAAGATCTCGACGCACTCGTCCATGTACACGTCCTGATCGCGCCCGCGAGGCTTGGCCTGAATCGCCGCGCCCGGCGCCAGGTCGCACGAGAAGGCGACATACAGCGCCGTCGCATCGTAGCCAACCAGGACTTGCGTCGCCCCACGAGCGGGCTGGCCTTTGCCCAGCACGGTGAAGCCTTCGATCGACCTGACGCCCGCCCACGCGGCATCGCCGACAACCTTGCCGTCGATGGTCGGCGCCGAGGCCAGACGCGTTGCAGTAACGCTCGGCGGCTCGGCGGCGGCGAGGGCATACGTGAGGGCAAGCGCGGTCACAGCGCAAGCGAGAGCTTTGCTCATCGGGATACCTCCGCGACGATGCGGTGGTGCGGTGTCAGTCGAGCGCGTCGAGTAGTTGGCGATGCCAGCCGTCGTCCGACAGCCGCTCAAGGGCCTGACGGCCGGCGACGTACAGCGCGGCGCGGCGGTCGCTCACGGTGGCGACGGCACGCTGGGCGCTGTGCGTCTGCATGAGGCCGCGCTCCTCGAAGTAGTCGCTCATCTCGGTGGCGAGGACGTCGAAGTCGTGGGCGAGGCCGACAGCCTCCTGCGCATCGGAGACGACCTTGTACGGCGCCGCCAGGGCCGGCAGGACCATCTGGAAGGGCTCCATCGTGTACTTCAGCCGCTTGACGGCGATGCGCGCGAGATGGAGGCGGGCCGGGTCGGTGCCGTCGCCGGCCTCACCGATGCGCTGGCGAGCGCGTTCGGCGCGGGCGATGATGGCCATGTAGCCGAAGCTCTCGAAGGGCAGGCGGTTGAGCCGCTTCTTGCGCGCCCGGGCAGAGCGGGCGACGCGGCGGAGACGCTGGATGATATGGTCGCGTCCGAGAAGGCGATCCCAGAGCTGCACCAGTTCGCTGTGATGCTGGCTGCGCTGCTCGGCCCAGACGCCGTGGAGTATTTCGATGAGCCCCGACACCTCGGGCGACTGCTCGGCGACCCAGCCGATGTTGATGGCCATCACGTCCAGATCGCGCACGCGGCCGAGGCCGTTGTTGAGTTCTTCGACCGCCGGGAGGATGCGCAAGAGTCGCTTCTTCGAGTAGAGGCGGCGGAAGAGGCGCAGGACTTCGCGTAGCCTTTTGACCGCCACGCGCATGTCGTGGAGGCCATCGACATCCCCGCTCATGGCCGAGTGGGCGAAGCTGGCGACCTCATCGATCTTCGCGTCCAGCAAAGCACAGGCCGCGGCCCCGGCAGGCAGCGTTCCCGTAAGGTTTTCAGGCATGACAGGCTTGGCCATAGCTCCCCCTCAACTTACCTCTGCGAGCGCGCCCTGGCGCTCTAGTTCTACGTCTCATCCATCAGCGAAGAGAAGAAATCGCGCAGCGTCTCAGACATGCTTCGACGCTCCGTCGGTGGTTCCTCGACCGGCAGCATCGGGCCGACGAATTCGGTGAAGCTGACCTCGCCGGCGAGCATCTCCTGGACGACGGTGCGGACCTGCGCCTGAAGCTCCTGGAAGACGGCCTTGATCGGCCGGTTGGCATCGACCACCGTGAAGCCGTACTCGTCGGACATGTAGCGGAACTCTTCCAGCAGCGATCCCTGGTAGCGGATGAAGTCCTCGTAGAGATCATCGCCATGCAGGAGGTCGGCGCCGGACTCCCAGTAGTCGAACCCGCCGCTCGCCAGCACGCGCGGGAGAAGCTGGTCGATGGACACGTCGAGGTAGAGGATGAGATCCGGCTTGATCGCGAAGCCGTAGAGCTTGTGCAGCCAGTCGCGATGCATGCCCCGGACCACGGCCCGCGCCATCAGCGAGTAGATGTAGCGGTCGGTGAGCACGACATACCCGGCGCGCAGGGCGGGAACGATCTCGTTCTCGAGGCGGTCGGCGAAGTCGGTAGCGTAGAAGAGGCACTGGGTCTGACGGCCCATGGTGTGCCCTTCCTTGGCCTCCTGGATGTGGCGGCCGGCCAGGCGTCCGCGCGTGAGGCCGGTGTCATAGACGGCCAGGCCCGAGCTTTCCAGCCAGTTGCGCAGGAGCCGCGTCTGAGTGCTGCGGCCGACGCCGTCGGTGCCTTCAAGGACGATCAGCTTGCCGCTGTATTCCTCTTCGATCTGGAGGTTGGGGATGGGGACCCAGTAGTATTCGGGTTTCACTCCTCGCTCACCTCCGGGGGAGCTGTGGCCCAGGCATCTTCAGGGCGCCTCAGCAACCCTTCGAGGTGCGGCTTGACCAGGTCGCGAACCCTCTGCTGCTGGACCGCGATGGGCAGCGTGCCGTCGATGACGGTGAGGCCGTCCTTCTGGGTCATGAGGTCGTACTGCTCGAGGATGCGAGCCTGGAAAATCTTGAAGCTCTCGTACGGCTCATCGGCGAGGCCGAGGTCCATGCCGGACTCGTACCACTTGATCTCCGGGCGACCCGAGAGGATGCGGTCGAGGGCGACCTGCAGCGGCACGTGGAAGTAGAGGGCGATGGTCGGCCGCACCGAGAAGCTGTACATCTGGCGCACCCACTCCATGTCGCAGCCCCGCGCCACGTCGCGAGCGAAGGCCGTGTACACGTAGCGGTCGGCCAGCACCGCCGCCCCGGCGCGCAGGGGCGGGATGATGTTGCGCTCGGTGCGGTCGGCGAAGTCGGTGGCGTGGATGAGGCTGAAGGTGAGGGGTGTGAGCAGGTGGCGATCCTTGCCGCGGCGCGTCGTCCGCTTCACCAGCGGCGACGAGTTCCATTCGGAGAAGAACGAGCTATACCCTTGCGAGAGCAGCCACTTGTACAGCAGCGATATCTGCGTGCTCTTGCCCGATCCGTCGATCCCCTCAACGACAAACAGCTTGCCCCGGTAATGCTCGCTGCCCTGCAGCATGACTTCTTCCTCCAACCTCGGATGACTTTCTACTCACTACGCCCGGCGCGACGGCCGTGCCGGGCGGACGATCTCAGTCAGACTCGCGGCCAGCTTCGCGGCGCCCACGCGTTCGGCCAGGGCCGGAGCCCCGACGGTGTTGAAGAGTATCTGCGACTGCACCAGCTTCGCCGCCGCAACGGCGTCGGCGCAACCCACGTCGGTGAGGACCTTCCGCAGGTCGGACAGCCACGGCTTCAGGACCCCCGCGCGGAGTGCGGCGGCGACGCCATCATCGAAGACAGCCGCCGTGCAGAGCACTCGCGCCAGCGATCGGTTGCGCTCCCAGAAGGAGATGGTCGCGGCCAGGTATGCCTCAAGCTCAGCCGGCTTCTTGCCCGGCGAGGGAAGGTCGACGGCGGCGCGTGCCTCGGCGAGGCGTTCGGTCATCGCCTGAAGTAGCTGGCGCTTACCCTCGGGAAAGTAACGGTAGATCGAGCCGAGGGCGACGCCCGCTTTCTCGGCGATGTCGCGGAGGCTGGCCGCCTCGTAGCCGACGGCGTCCATGACCTTCACGGCTGCGGTGAGTATCTGCTCGCCCTGATCCAAAAGGAGAATCCTCCCTGGAGTGAACGGTGGTTCATTCCGAATCCTACAGCCCGCGCGTCGCCCACGCAAGCCGGACCACGCAGCGCGTCTTCTTCTTCGGCGAAGAAGGCGAAGGTCCTCCGTTGTGTGCCGAAGGGCTTGACGGGGTAACACTCCTATTGTAGCCTCCAGGGAGTGTCAGGAGAATCCGCATGGCAACCCGTCAGGACAAGGTAACCATCAAGATCCCGCGGCCGCTCTACAACCGCATCAATGCCCTCATCGATAGCTCCGGCTACGACTCGGCCACGGACTTCATCGTCCACGTCCTCCGCGACATCGTGGCGAGCCACGGTGAGGGCGCGACGGAGTTGCGGGCGGAAGAGATGGAGCGGGTCAAGGAGCATCTGCGGCACCTGGGATATCTCTGACAATTCGGCGTTCTCGCTTTTCGATGTCATGCTGAGCCCGACGGTCTTTGTCGCGGCGAAGCATCCCCGGGAAGCGAAACGTTGAGCGGGGATCCTTCGCAGCAGCAAGAGGCGCTGCTCGCTCAGGATGACATCCAAGAGCGGTAAAGCGTAAACACCAAAGAGTGGAAGAGGAGAGGACACGACCATGATTGCAGCCCACGGCGGCACGTTGATCAACCGAGTATTGCGAGGCCCAGCCCTCGATGAAGCGAAGAAAGAGGCCGAGAGCCTGCCCAGGCTTCCCGTCGATTACGACACCGGGCGCGACGTGCAGAACATCGCCCGCGGCGTCTTCAGCCCGATCGAAGGCTTCGTCGGCAGCGCCGACCTTGCCTCGATTCTGGAGAACAACCGCCTCCTGAACGGCGCCGCCTGGACCATCCCGATCATGCTCGACGTCCCGGCGCAGGACACCGTCGCCGTGGCTCGACAGGGCTCGCCACAACCGGTGGTTGCCGGCGGCAAGTATCTCCTTGTCTGGGAGAACGACCCCGACCGCGCCCTCGCGATTCTCGACGTCGACGAAGTCTACGCCTGGGATCGGCAGAAGGCCGCCGAGGCAGTTTTCGGCACCGGCGACGACGCCCATCCCGGCGTGGCCGGCTATCTCAAGCGCAATCCCTACCTGGTCGGCGGGACGATCAGCCTCCTCGACAACGACCGCGGCCCCTATGCCGATCACAACCGCTTCCCGGCTGAGACGCGCGCCCTCTTCGAAGAGCGCGGGTGGCAGACGGTCTGCGCGTTCCAGACTCGCAACGTCCCGCACGCCGGGCATGAGGATCTGCAGAAGACGGTCCTCGGCCTCGTCGACGGCCTCCT
>PMZA01000189.1 GCA_003170595.1 Armatimonadota bacterium | reverse complement strand
GCCCGGCCCCCCCATGTTCCTTCCCCGGCCCGCCGGCGGCATCGCCGAGACAACCCAGGTACTCCTCCATCGGCAAGCGCTCAGACAACTTGGCCTTCACCTGCTGGCGCGCGTTGAAGAGACGGCTCTTCACCGTGCCAACCGGCACCTTCAAAGTTCGCGCGATGTCCTCGTAGCAGAACTGCTCGAAATCGTACATGAGCAGAACAGCGCGCAACTTCGGCGAAAGCTCACTGACGGCGCGCCAGACCTCGTTCTGAAGCTGGGCGGCAGCAAGCACTTCGTCAGGCTGGCGGAGAGGATCGGCGATCTGGCGGTCGACCTCTCCCCCGTTCGTCTCGACAGGCTCGTCGAGGGACTGACATTGTCCCCGCCGCTTGCGGCGTCGGAGCGCATCGATAGCAAGGTTCGTGGCAATGCGGTACAGCCAGGTTGAGAAGGCAGCCCCACCGCGAAAACGGTCGAGGGCTTCCCAGGCGCGGACGAAGGTTTCCTGCGCCAGGTCAGCAGCCTCTTCCCTATCCCCTAGCATGTGCAGGAGATAACCGTAGATGCGGTCGGAATGGCTCTCAACCAGAGTGCAGAAGGCTTGGCGTTCGCCTGCTTGTGCTCTCTCGACGAGACCAACCATGAGATTGTCATCCGGAATTCGCTCTTCCACAGACGTATACCGGGGTCCGAAGGTTCACAACGTTGGAGTGCCGACTAAGCGGCCTAAGACATTGTACCGCGAAAGGGAGAAACCATGCGGGACGACCGAGGGTGGCGAGAGCGTTCCTAGTCGGCCGACGACGGTCCAAGGTAGATGTAGCGGTCGAAGAGGCGCTGATATTCCGACCAGTGATTGCCCTGGGCGCCCTTCTCGACGACTTCCTTGAAATACTGGACATGGGCGTCGAGGTTGTCGGCGTAGTGGAGCGCGCAGGCCTCGGGGGTCATGGGGAGGACCGGCGCGCCGTACTCCTTCTGGCCGTGGTGGCTGAGGAGGAGGTGAGTGAGGCGGGCCTGAAGCTCGTCGGGGAGGCCGCCAATCTCCTCTATCTTCGCCGTGACCATGCGATCGGTGAGGACAATATGGCCCACCAGGCGACCGATATCGGTGTAGTCGATCGTGGCGCCGACAAGGGCGAGTTCGTCGATCTTGCCGAGGTCGTGGAGGATCGCCCCGGCCACGAGGACGTCGCGGTCGAGTTCGGTATGGATCTCGAGGACGGCTTGGAGGATGCGGAGGACCGAGAGGGTGTGCTCGAGGAGGCCACCGAGGAAGGCGTGGTGAAGGGCCTTCGACGCCGGGGCATCGGCGAAGCGCTGGAGGAAGGCGTCCTCAAGGAAGAAGCCGTTGAGGAGCGCGCGGAGGTGGGTGTTCTCGACGGAGCCGATGGCCGCGAGAAGTTCGTTGGTCTGAGCCGTGCGGTCCTTGCGGCCGGCGGCGATGAAGTCGGCCATGTCGTACTCGTCAGGGGTGCAGGGGCGGAGGGAGTCAATCTTCATCTGCAGGCGGCCCTTGTACTCCTCGGTGCGGCCGGTGACTTGAAGGACCCCGCCTACCTCGCAGAGGGCGGCGCCCTCCTGGGCGTTATCCCACATGACGGCAGTGAGGTCGCCCGTGCGATCGGCGAGGGTAAGCGAGAGGAATTGGCCAGGCTTGCTGGAGAAGTCGCGAAGGGCCTTCTCGCGAACGACAAAGGTGGACTTGACCTTCTGGTTTGGGGCAAGATCGGCGATGAATATGCGGGCCATAGGAGTCACTCCTCGTGAAGCTGTTGCGAAATCCCGAAGCTTGAGCTTCGACAGTTTCGGAGATCGCGCCCAAACCTGTTCCCGGGCGCTTCTTGCCGCTACGACTGCCTCTCGGGAAGCGTCTCGCAAGGCTTCGCATCAGCTTCCAAGGGACTGCCGTCAGGGTTGAGGCGCAAAGCTCCGAAGCGAAGGCCGCGAGCCCCGGCTGCCTCGGGCGGGGCCCAGACGGTGGCGTGGCTCCGGGACATGTCGAAGTCTTCCAGCAGACCGAGGCAGATACCGACGCCCTGGTGGTCGTCGAGGCCGACAAGCGTGCCGGCAAGGCCGTCGGGGCCGCGCTCGGCGAGAACCTCGGGCGACGGGACGTGGTGAAGGGCGAGGTGGTCGAGTTCGAAGCGGTGGTTGACACTGCCGGCGAGCCACTCGGCGAAGTGATCGCTGCGCCAGGCGCGTCGGTGCTCGCGGGACTTCTCGCAGCAGCCCGGGGCGACGTCGAGGCGAAGCCAGCGGATCTCATCGCGGCCACGCCAGGCCCAGCGCAGATGGTCGAGACGGCCCGGGGCACCCAGGGCGACGACTGTAGCGGGCGCGAGGAGCTGGACCTGCGAGCCCTTGAACTCGCACGCGTCGGGCCCGTCGACGAATCCGCCGGTATCGACGATCAGCCACTTGGGCTTGGTGAGGCGGGTAGCTCGGATGCCCATGCGAACGGTGCCGCTGAGGGCGGCGATAAGGCGTGAGGCTGGCTGGACGTCGCCGACGAACTCGAATTCGCCGCGGTCTACGCCGTAGGTCGTCCAGCCAACGCAGGCAGGCGGGCCGATGCGGGACTGGCCGAGGTCGGCGTCGACGAGGGCAACGTCGCCGCCGGAGGATAGCTCGTCGGCAAGCCACCAGGTGAAGGTCGTCTTACCACTGTCGCTGGCGCCGATAACGACGACCCGCCCCCCATCGGGCAAGCGGTCGGTCAGATCGTGCCAGGAGTCGGGAACATACACAGATGTCAGGTCAGGCGGCGAACACCGCATAGGATGGCATACCTCGCTCGATCAGACATGGTTATGCACCTATACTATAACTACCCCGGCCGGGCTGTCAGATAATCATCGGGAACAGCCGACACCCTTGGCCAGCGGGGGAGCTTTGTCGGGCGCCTGGACCCACGTGGAGTGAGGCTTGGCGATGACGCCGGCCGGGAACTTGGACTCGCTGTCCTCGTCGGCGAAGAGGCCGAGACAGGGGCTCTCGGGACGCGTCTCCGTCGTGCCACCGAAGCAAGCCGCGGAGTTGCGGTACTCGGCCTTGCCGCCGTGATGCCAGAAGAAGCCGAGGCCGTTGTAATGGCCCTCGCCGAGCTTGCTGCCGGGGCCCTCGAAGATGTCGTGGTCGGCCGGGCGGTCGTCGTCGTGGAGCCAGCCGATGCTATAGTCGTGGCCGTGGCCCTGAGACTGGGCGATGGAGGCGGAGTAGTGATCGCTGCCGCCCAGGTCGCACATACTGGCGACGGCATAGTGGGCGGCCGCGCCCTGCACGTACCAGACGCCGTCGTAAGTGTCATCGCCGCCGAAGTCGATGAGCATGCCCACGGAATACCAGTAGGCCACGCCCTGACCGAAGACGCCGCACTTGTAGTGATCGTTGCCGGCGCCGTCAGCGAGAATGCCCCAGCCTCCGCCGAGGGAATGGCCGTCGCCGGGATGAGCACGGCGGCCGAAGCCGGCGCCCTGGGCGAGGCTGACGTTGTGCTGGGCGGTCTGGGGCGACGGGTTGACGATGTCGGTGTCGTTGGCGTCGTAGGAGTCATCGCCCGTGCGATCGACGAGGGCGCCGCATCCCCGAGGGGCGCCGTAGCCCTGGGCGCACATGTAGCACCTGTACTTGTCGTTGCCCGAGAGATCGCTGAGCGCACCGAGGCCGAAGAAGCCTGCTCCCTCGCCGAGGGTGCGGACATCGTAGGTATCGTCGCCGGCGCGGTCGAGGAGCATGCCAACGCCCATCAGCCCGCAGCCGAGGGAGGCCGTCGGGGCGTGGTAGGTGTCGTTGCCCGCCATGTCGAGGAGGAAGGCGTAACCGAAGGTCGCCGTGCCGAAGGCCGGGGTGGGCGAGTCGTACGTGTCGTTGCCCGCGCAGTCGATGCAGATGGAGACCGGGAAGGCGGGCGAGGCCGTGGCAACGCCGTCGTGGTACTTGTCGTTGCCGCCGGAGTCGATGATGAGGAGATAGTTGGCGGCGGGATAGTTATCGTCCGCGGCGCCGTTGAGGACGACCTTGCCGTAGGGGGTGTCGCAGGAGAAGGAGAAGTGATCGGTCAGGGGTTTGGCGAGGAGCATGCCCGCGACGTCGGTGGCCTCGGCGAGGGAGATGCAGCCGCTGAGGAGCGCCTTCTGATCGACCGTATCCATGAGGCGGAGAAGGTCGTCATCGATCCCACCGGCGACGGCGAGGTCGCGAACGCGGTCGACGAGGGGAGCGAGAGTGACGGGCTTGCCGAACTTGGCGAAGGCCTTGTCGCGGGCGGCAATAGCGTCAGGGACGGCGTCGAGAATCAGCGCCGCGGCGAGCGCGACCGGCGCGGGGACGTTGGCCGCTGAGGTCTTCAGCGCCGCGAGGGCCTGCGCATCGAGGGGCTTGCCACCCAGCGCGCAGAGATGCCGCAGCGATCGGAGCAGCGCTTCGCGGGGGTTGGGCTTCGGCGCAGGGAGAGGCTGGGGCGGCTCGAGCGCGACGTCGACTTTCGGGGCCATGGCGAGCAGGAGACCGCCGAAGTTGTCTGCGCCGAGAAGAAGCTCGCGGCCGGTCGAGATGGTCTCGCCGTCAAGAAGGCGCCAGTCGTCCCAGAGGCGCTGGAAGGAGTTGAGTCGATAGGCGCCTCCGCCGGTCCAGCGGTTGCGGTCAAGCTGGGCCGTGTCGGGGGTGAGGCCGACCTGGGCAAGCAGATCGGCCCACGGCGGGGCGGCCTTCGCGACCGGCGCGAAGAGAAGGATGGCGAGGATCAGGAGCCCCGTGCGCCGGGACATAGGCGGATACCCCTCCAGGTACATCGGCAAGACAGTGGCAGACGTTAAGACAAGCTCCTAGTGCGCAGCGACTTCCGCGTCCTCGTGGCGATGCATGTACTCGCGCGCCTGGTGCATGAAGGCCTCAAGGCGCGTGTTGGCCGTCGACTGCTCCATGCCGTCGTAGACCATGTTCAGGAACGGGATGTCGTCGTAGTCGGTGCGGAAGCGCTTAAGCAGAGCGTGCGAGATCGTGCCCGGCATGCACGTGAAGGGCATGACCGAGACGACACCTGAGAGACCCCGCTTGGCAAAGTCGACAGCCTTGCCGACGGTCATGATCGCCTCGCCCTCGAAGGTGCGGTGGCAGTACGGCGCCGCGTAGGAGAGGACCTCCTTGGTCGCCGGCTCGTGGGCGTTGCGCAGGAAGCCCTCGAAGGTGTCGACGAGGCGGTGCTCGTCATGCTTCATGACGCGATCAGTGAGCGTGTTCTTGATCCGCAGACGCCAATGACCACGCTGGCGTGCACGCATGTCGCGACGGAAGTTGCGGTAGAGGAACCACTCGTAGACCGGGGCGGCCCATACCTCTCCGCCAAGGGCCTCGATCTGGGCGATGACGTTCTGGTTGGAGAACCGGCTGGCGCGGACGTAGAACTCGCCTACGAGGCCGATGATCGGCTTCTCCCGCGAGCGGTCGATCGGCACGCGGGCGAAGCGATCGCGCGAGCGCTCGAGGGCGGTGACCAGATCGTCGAGGCCGCCACCGGCGCGGACGACCTCACACATGTCGTCGAGGGAGTCCCAGTAGGCGCTATCGGTGGCGCCGGGCTCGGTCTCGTAGGGACGGGTCTCGTTGAGGGCTTTGTCGAGGACGTCGGCGGCGACGATGCCGCGCCACGTGAGGTGGACGAACTTGCGGCCGACGATCCCCATGTCGGTGTAGAAGCTGGAGGCCTGGTTCGGCGCGTAGATCGGAACATCCTCGAAGCCAAGCTCGTCGAGGACGAGGCGCTGGAGCGAGTTGTACTGACCGAAGCGACACGGACCGCCGGAGCCGCCCATGAAGAAGGCGTAGCGGTCGCGATCGAACCCCGGCTGCTGGCAGCGCTTGACCATGTCTCCGGTGGTGACAATGGCCGGGAAGCACTCCTTGCCCGAGGTGTAACGGCGGCCCCAGTAGAGCGTCTCGTCGTCAGGCTCAGCCAGGACCTCGGCGTTCATCCCGCAGGCCTGGAAGCCGGCGGCAATCGCGAAGGCATGGCCGCTCATGTTCGGGATGAGGATCGTGCGCTGGCTGCCCGGCTGGATGGAGAGCGGACGGAAGAACTTGCCGTCGGCGAACTTGCGGCCGTGAACCTGTTCGATGGAATCGAAGAAGGCCTCGGAGCGCGTGATCATCCCCGCGTCCGCCGAGTGCTCGTCGATCTCGATGACGAGGGAGGGCTTGGCGCCCATCCGCTCGGCGAAGAAGCGGAGGATGAAGCTATCCGGGCCGCAGCCGAAGTTGGTGATGTACACCGGATAGAGGCGCGGGTCGTCGGCGACGATCTCGGCGGCGGCGAGGATCTTCTGACCATACTTCCAGTACATGTTGAACCAGTCGCCGCGGAGCTGGACGGATTCTAACGGGAGGTAGTCGAGCGGCAGGGCGAGGACACCCATGTCGCGGAGCTTCTGCGGAATCTCAAGATTCGCCCCAGGGTCGCAGGAGTTGTAGGAGCGGCCGATGACTGCGACGGCGTACTTATCGGCCGGAAGATTGTCGAGAATCTCCTTGCCGCGATCGCGGAGGGACTTGTCGAACTCGCCGAGAGCCTGCACAGCTTTGGCGACGGCGGCCTTCAGCCGCGAGGGATTGGCCCCGAGAGTGCGCGCCATGTCGGACAGGGCCTCGACGAAATGGCGCTCGCCGTAGTCGAAGTAGAGGATCGGCGACAGGACAGGTATCTCAAGAGCGTCGAGGCCGAGGGCTGCGTTGGCCCAGTAGGGCGCGCTCTGAACGTACGGGCAGACAAAGGAGTCGGTGGTCTCTGCGCCGAGCTGGGCCTGGTTGATCACAGAAGGCAAGAAGAGGTAGTCGATGTCCTTGTCGACCAGGTTCAGCACGTGGCCGAGGAGGACTTTGCACGGGAAGCACCACTCGGCGGTCGACTGCTCCACGCCCTCGTGGATGATCGCCTTGTTCGTCGCGTCGGAGAGAACAACGCGGCAGCCGAGCTCGGCGAAGAGTGCGCGCCAGAACGGATAGAGATCGAAGAAGAGGTGGCCGCGAGGAATGCCGATGCGGGGGGCGTCATCGGGAAGCTCGCGATCCGGGCCTCCGGAGCGGAGGAGCATGCGCTCACGCTCGCGGAAGAGATCGGGTATGTCGGGGCGCTTGCGAGACTTGCGGTCGACGTCGTACTTCTCGCACCGCGAGCCGTAGAACAACTCCTTCTCGCCCTCGACGCGGACGACGTTGATCTCGCAACGATTGGGGCAATCGGTGCACTCGAAGCTCTCGATGGAGTAGCTGCGCTGGGAGAGGTCGAAGCCCTTGAACCGCGACCCCTGGCCGTGATCGTGCTCGAGGGCGATGACCGCGCAACCGAGGGCGCCGGTGACCTCGTTGTGGGCGGGGACGGTGATGGGCCGGCCGGTCACCTGCTCGAAGGCAGCGACGACGGCGCGGTTGAAGGCGGTGCCGCCCTGGAAGAAGATGCGATCGCCGATGCGCTTGCGGCCGACGACGCGGTTGAGATAGTTGTAGACGATCGAGTAGGCGAGGCCAGCGACGAGGTCCTCGACCGGGGCGCCGGCCTGCTGCTGGCGCGTCAGTTCGGTCTCCATGAAAACCGTGCAGCGCTCGCCGAGGTCGGCGGGCGTCGTCGACCCGAAGGCGAGGTCGGCGAACTGGCCTTTGATGGAGATGCCGAGGCGCTCGGCCTGCTCTTCGAGGAAGGAGCCCGTGCCGGCGGCGCAGACCTTGTT
>PMZA01000343.1:2364-3302 GCA_003170595.1 Armatimonadota bacterium | reverse complement strand
GATCCACAGCGGCAGCGCCGCCGTCAGCGCATACCCGACCGCGTGCAGCGCCAGCAGCCCCATCTCTCCCACGTTCCGGTCGTGCGCGACGAGGGCGATCCCCTGCGCCGCCGCGATCGCCACCAGCAGCACCGCCCACACCTCGATCGCATCCATCGCCTTCCACGGTTTCAGCAGCGGCGGCCGCCTCACCGGCACCGCCGGCGTCGGCTTCCTCATCCATCGCCAGATCCACCACGCCAGCGCCCCGATCCCCACCAGCAGCAGCCCCGCGTACACGCACGCCTCCGCGACGATCCCTTTCAGGAACGTCTGCCCCAGCGCCCTGTCATCTCGCGTCAGCTTTGCCGCCTCTTTGCCATCCTCATTCGCCTTAGCCAGCCGGATCATCACCAGTCGCGCGACCCACGGCTCGAACTGCGCCTGGACGTCGCCCATGGCCTCGGTCGGACTGGGCGGACGCTGGCCGTTGCCGTAAAGCCAGTCCAGCAGCACCGCCGCCCGCACCAGGTCCGGCGCGCCCGTCGGCAGTTGTGCGAGCAGGTCCGACGCATGTTGTTTGTAGCCTTCCTCGCCGTAGATGATGGCGAGCTTCGCCCTCGGNNCGGCGCGGCTTCGATGGTCGGCTGATAGGCCAGCCGCTCGTATAGCGCGATGGACTCTTCCCGCGACCACCACTCGACGGTCTCGTTGGTCTTGGTGGCGGGCAGGACATCGACGGCTCGGGAGATGCGGTAGAGCATGTCGGCGGGGAGAGTGACCTGAAGACCTTCAGCGGCCTGTTCCCAGGGAGCGAGGTGATAGGCGCGCAGTCCGGCGACGATGCCTAGAGCGCAGGCCAGCAGGGCGGCAGCCGCTGCCAGTCTCCACATCCCGGACTCCTTCAACCTCTTCATCATCCGCCCTTGCCTTTCCTCTTTCCGCTTTCTGTAGGGCGG
>PMZA01000343.1:0-2342 GCA_003170595.1 Armatimonadota bacterium | reverse complement strand
GGGGGTGGGATGCTGTGGCCTCTCTTGTTCCTGCTCTACGATGTCATCCTGATGGAGCAGCGCTTTGCGCCGCTCAGAAGGATCCCCTCTCCAACCCGCGCCCCTAGCCACCCTTCCCTTACCTTCCCAACACGAACCCCTCCACCAGACTCAACAACAACCACAACACCAACACCGAGAAATCCCACCCGCTCCCCGCCTGATATCTCCCGAGCGCCCTTCGAAGGGGGGAGAGAAGCGGTTCTGTCGCCGCCTCGCAGAACCACCCCACCGTTCGCTGGAACCAATGGTAGGACGGCAGCCGCACGAAGCTGAGGATGACCCGCACCAGCAGGATTGCGTAGTAGATCTTGAACGCCAGGTGGATGAGGATTGCCGCAGGAAGGGCGATCACTGCGCGCCTCAACTCTTCCCGAGTTCGCGGCTCTTCTCTGCCGCGCGCACGACCGCCTCGATGAGCGCCGACCGCAGCCCGCTCGCCTCCAGCGTCCGCACCCCTGCGATCGTCGTCCCACCCGGCGAGCACACGCGATCCTTCAGCAGCGCCGGGTCTTCACCGCGCTCGAGCACATACTTCGCCGCGCCCAGGACCGTCTGCGCCGCCAGCGCCAGCGCCTGGTCACGCCGCAGCCCGGCCGCCACGCCCCCATCCGCCAGCGCCTCGATGACCATCGCCACGTACGCCGGCCCGCTCCCCGATAGCCCCGTAACGGCGTCCATCAGCTTTTCCTCGACGTCCACCACTTCCCCGACCGCCCCCAGCATCCGCCGCACGAGTGCCTTCTGATCGTCCGTCACGGTCTCCGAGTACGCGACCCCCGACGCCGCGGCCTTCACGAGGCACGCCACATTCGGCATGACCCGCGCCACCGCCAGGTCGTCCTTCGTCAGTTCCCGCAGCCGCTCGAGGGTCACTCCCGCGGCGATGGACACCAGCAGTTGCCCCGCCCGCCAGTCCTCTCTCAGCGGCGCCATGACATCGCCCAGCGTCTGCGGCTTCACGGCCAGCAGCACCACGTCCGCGCCCTGCACGAGCGCCGCGTTGTCCTTGGCCGCCGCGATCGAAAGCTCCCCCGC
The DNA here is from genome assembly GCA_003170595.1 of Armatimonadota bacterium. Taxonomy (GTDB): domain Bacteria; phylum Armatimonadota; class Zipacnadia; order Zipacnadales; family FEN-943; genus FEN-943. The sequence continues at coordinate 1,265 of PMZA01000343.1, read as the reverse complement.
GACCTCACCAAGCCGTGGCCCATCGGCATCGTAGGCAGTGACGTTCGCCGGCTCCACCACTCCCGCCTCGAGGAGGCCGCGGAGCAGAGCCGCTCCCATCACGCCGACGCCGATTACGCCCAGTCGCAGGTCCGCTGTCTTCGTGTCACTCTGGCCAGACATGACTTCGGCCCAACTCCTCCACGCCTGTCGCACCAGCCAGCCGGTGCGTTGCGCCCTTCCCTTCGCCGCCGGCCGCGATGGGCTCGATCGGCATTGAATGAGGCGCGCACGCATACACTCGCGCCGCCACCTTCCGTATGTCACCGCCCAAGGCGTAGGACACGCCGCTCAGGAAATCCCTGATCCGTTGCGCCTCGGCGCCGTCGGCTTGCTCCAGGCTCACCACTACCGGATGTCCCTCCCTCATCCGATTCGCGATGGCCGCCGCATCATCAAGCTTCTTCGGCTCCGCGCGGAACAGTTGCGTCGTAAGTCCCCGACGCACCGATGGCGGAGGAGCCAGTTCATCGTGGGGGTCAATCCCGGCACCCTCATCCACGCCGTGCCTCTCCGCGCCCCACTCGTCGTCGTCCTCTTCCGGCGTATGAGGCCCCCAGGATCCGAACAGCCGCTCCATCAACCTCTTTGGCATTGCTTCGTCCCTCCCGTTGCTGCGGTTTTTGCATCATCTGCTGCTGCTTCATCGTGAGGGACGGTTTCCCGTCCCTCGCGCTAGTGCCTTATCCATGCCGCGGGCCAAAGATCGCTGTCCCTACCCTGACTAGTGTCGCCCCTTCCTCAATCGCCGTCTCGAAGTCCTGGGTCATTCCCATCGAAAGCTCGTCCAGCCCTTCCATCCCCCGCGCCTTCATTTCCTCCGCCAGTTCCTTCAGCCGCCTGTAGATCGGCCGCGATGCTTCCGCATCCTCAGCCAACGGCGGTATTGTCATCAGCCCGGCGACGCGCAGGTTCTCAAGCTCCGCCGCCCTCAGCGCCATCTCCACCGCCTCTTCAGCCGCCACGCCGAACTTCGTCTCCTCACCCGCCAGATCCACCTGCATCAGTACCGCCTGCGTCACCCCGGCCTTGCCCGCCTGCCTGTCGATCTCGCCGGCAAGCTCGAGGCTGTCCAACGAGTGGATCAGGTGGCACCACCCGGCCAGGTACTTCACCTTATTCCTCTGCAGATGCCCGATGAAATGCCATCGCGGCTCAGCCCCACCCGCCCCCAGTTCCCGCCGCTTCTGCGTCAGTTCCTGCCGCTTCTCGGCCATCTCCTGCAC
>PMZA01000194.1 GCA_003170595.1 Armatimonadota bacterium | reverse complement strand
CCCACCATGTTGTACAGCCCATAGGGGCTTGCGCCCTCCGGATACTCCCACACCCGGCATGTCCCGCCACGCTCATAGTTCCCGTGATGTCGACACTTGTCGGGGTCCCATTCGTTCCCCCAAGGGTACACCAGTCCCTCCCATCCCCGCGCTCCTTTCTCCCACTCCAGCTCCGTCGGCAACCGCAGCCCCGCCCACTGGCAATACGCCTCCGCCCCGTGCCAGCTTACCGCCGTCACCGGGTGGTCCCCGTACCACCCTTCGTCATCCACCCCGTACCCAAATCCACGCTTGACCACGTGGCAGTAGCTGTTGAGGAGGATCCACCTGCCCAGGTCTCCGCTCCGCGGCTGCGCCGCGTTCAGGAACGCCGCGTACTGCGCGTTCGTGACGCAGTAGATGCCCAGGTAGAAGGCGGGCAGCTCAAGCTCGAACTGCGGCTTCTCGTTGTCGAAGGCTTCGGAGTCATCGTCCCGTGAGCCGAAGATCGCCTTGCCGGCGGGGATGAGGGCCATCTCGTAACCATCGGTCGGATTCACGAAGTCGAGCTCGGCCATCGGGTCACCTCCGGGGAAAGACGATTGGCGAGGGCGTACGGGAGTCGAACCCGCCCGAGACGCCCTACGGCGCCCCGCACAGGATTTGAAGGCCTGGAGGATCACCGGAGCCTAAACGCCCTCGTGGAGACAGTATACACCAGGGCGAGAAGCGGTTCAAGTGGAGCAGGAGGCGTTGGTAATTCAGCCATCATTGGCAGAGGGCCTTTTTATACATTTTGTGCAAAATAGAAAAAATAGCAAATCTCCTGTGGAATATCCTGTGCTTGGGATGGGTATAGTTCACGATACAACAGTGATACACGGCCGGCCTGGGGCGGGGATGACACTGTATAATCACACGGCAAACGGTCGGATATGGATGGGGAGACTCTTTCGCCGAGCGAGAGGCATTTAAGAAATCCTGTGGTGTTCAGGGGGTAATTAGAGTTGAGACTGACTGACACGCTTGTTGAGGAGGGCCTTACAGTCCGCGAGACGATCTCCGATTTTCTCTCCGACTGCGAACTGCGCTCGCTCGCCGCCGGGACGATTGAGTGGTATAGGCAGAGACTGGGATCGCTACTGGCTGACATCCTGGACCAGCCCATCTCGGCGCTGTCACTGCCCGAGATACGAGAGCGGATTAGGGGCGTCCAGAATATGCACTCGGCATCAACCGTCAAGGGCTATGTTCGGGCGGTCAAGACCTTCTGCTATTGGTCCCTCCGCGAAGGAAACACAATCGTTGAGCCGCGTATGTTGCCCCGCATAAAAGAACCATCACGGCTGCCACCCACCCTCACGCCTGAACAGGTGGAGGCGCTCCTGGCACAGCCGGACAGGAAGCGGTTCACTGGCCTTCGGGACCTGGCGATCATGGCGATCATGTTGGATACTGGAATGAGAGTGGGCGAGGTTGCGCAGTTGGACCTCGGGGACCTAGATCCGCCCACCATCACGATCATTGGCAAGGGCAACAAGCAGAGGAGAGTGGCGATGTCTCAGCCGATGCAGAAGTTGCTCGCGAAGTATCTGCGGGCGCGGGCGCGGGTCCTGCAGGATGCTGGGCTCGATGTGCCCTATCTCTGGGTGTCGCGGACCGGAGCAAGATTAACGCGCTGGCGGATTGCAGAACTCGTCCGAGCCTACGGCAAGTCCGCTGGCATCGAAGGAGTGAGGGTCTCGCCGCATACGCTCAGGTATACCTATGCCACGGAATTCCTCCGCGCAAAAGGTAACATAGTTCACCTTCAGCAGATCTTAGGCCACACCACTCTCGCCATGACCAGGCGCTACATCGTTGCGGTGGATAGCGATGCCTTTGAGGAGTCGATGCGCCTGAGTCCTGTAGCGGGGATGAAGTTGGGTTAGGTGGTCGCTTTCAGATGATCGACAAAGCCCTGTTCCACCAGATCGCAGAACTCCACGGGGATATCGGGCATCGTCCCAGATCTCTGGGTTGCCGGATCGCGCAACGAATCCACATGGTGAAATATCCGCTCTCCTGAGATCCCTTCGCCGCTTTGAGTAACGCGGATGCGGCCTGCTGTCGGCATCCAGTTTGCGACCCACATTATCCCGTCCTGCTCGTATCGGGCTATCTCGATCTCACGCTCGTCTCCCACGGTTGTGTGCCCCCAGGACCGTAGATGGCGCCAGTCTCCCACGCTGACCACGGGCAATGGCCGGGGGCGCCTTTTCTGAAGTAGGGAGGTAGCCCAGCCCACCGCCATCGAGACGCCGATCAGTAACACCTGGGTCAGGAAGACCACTGGGCGTTCTCTTCTTCATGCTAGCAGAGCACGGCTGATGAGCGACAATCAGAACTGCCGGCTAGCGACACGCAGAATTGCCGGTCGAGGGATGGCTTCGTGGCCGGTGGAGGACAAGCCTCGAACGTCCGCATCGAGTTGGCAAAGGTGGGGGACAGGTGGGGGACAGGTGGAGCGGCCTTCGAGGCGGGATTGGAGGCCGCTTCGGAACTGACAGCTCTAACACCCCCTTCCGCCTTCGCTTATCTCGAGGCTGCGCGATTGCTTTCTGAGGCCCGCGGAAACACGAGAACAAGGATGCCCTATAGATCGCTATGCCCCACACCGCTTTTTCCCGGCACGCCACCTTGAATGCGTTCGCGTGTACCGCCTAACCTCGGTGATCTCGGATTGTGAGCCCCCGACCTGCGAAGCTGGTCTACGCCGAACCTGAGCAACCATGCAGGTTTCACGGCGAGCTCGCGTCCGACCAAGGTCGTTGCACGTGAGCCGCAGGACCAAGAGCACGGCAAACTGCTTTCGCCCTGGCGCGAGCCTTGACACGCGCTCCATGCAGGTCCCCCCACAGGCCCGAGCAAAGCCGAAGGATTACTGCAAGGCCTCGGCGGCTCGGAGGATTTCCTCGCGGCGCGCAAGCAGCGCGGCTCCGTCCGACGTGTAGTCTGTGCGACTGGCGATCAGCGGCGGGCCGAAGTTGAGAAGCTTGAGGAGTTCCCGCCCACGCGAGCCCGACTTCTCCGCTAGCGTGCGCGCCTCGACGAAGAGGTCGTAGTCCTCGAAGCCGTCGCGCAGGTTGGCGAGCCGTACCGAGTCGACGGGCGTGTTGTTCGCACCCGGATAGAGGAGGTAGCCGTCGCCGTTGAAGGTGGCGAAGGAGTTGGGGTTCCAGGTGGCATAGTTGGTCTCATCGTACTGCGCCAGCGGCGGCCCGCTCTTCCACACGTCCACTCCCCAATACAGGAAGCCCTGGATGTTGTCGCGGAAGGTCTGCCAGCCGAGAAGGCGATGGTCGATCCCGGGGTAGTCGACGAACAGGTTGGCGTACGGGGCGGTCGGCCCACAGCAGACGTACCACCAGACTTCGTCACCGGACTTCTGCGCTGCGTGGCACGCGGTCAGGTCGGCCGACGAAGTGAGCGGGCACCATATCTTCACGAGCCCGCGCAGCGCGTCGGACGGCGACCAGCCGGTCTGCATGATCTTTAAATCGGGCACGGCGGTGAGGATCGCCAAGTAGGAGGCGCGCAGCTTGTCCGTCAGATCAGGCGAGGCCTCGTCGTAGCCATACGCATAGGCGAGGTCCCACCAGCCGCGCTGCTTGAGGTGATCGGAGATGGCTTTGGCAAAGGCGGCGTCGGACGTTGCGGCAACCTCGCCGTTGCCGCCCAGGTTAAAGGTCGTGAGGCCCAGCGGAACGGTCGCCTCAAGATAGCGATCCACGAAAGAGAAGTCCCAGGTGCCGTCGGGCTTCTTCGGGATCCACCGCGAGCCGGGGCCCCACATCGTGATGGGGCTAAGGCGATGGGCTAGCATGAAGCGCGAGTAAGCGATGTAGGTGTCGAGCAGAGAGGATGTGTCGCGCTGATCGATCCAGTTGGCGAAGTTGCCCCAAAGTACGAAGGCCGTGCGCAGGTGGGACTTGACCGGCAGGGTCAACGGATAGACCCGCACAGTCAGCGGCAGCATCGTAGCGGGTGCGTTGGCCGCGCGGACGAAGAGGTGGCCATGGTATTGGCCGGGGGTGTCGGTGGCGAGAGACTGGATGGTGACGAAGAAGGGTTGGCAGTGGCCGAGCTTCACAGCCATCGTGCGGTCGGGCAGGAGAACTTCCGGAACGTCGCCGCGGAGGGTGGCGCCCGGGGTGATGACCGCGCAGTGGACATAGCCGACAGGCGTCACGACGATGCGCGACTGCGGGATGATCGCGCCCGAGGGACCGGTGAGGTGGCTGGTCGAGACGCGGACGCCGGTGAGGTCTGAGGTCACGGGGCAGACGACGACCTGGAGCGGTTCGTACTCAGCGCGCGCCATGGCCAGGCGGAGCGACTCGGCGAGAGGGCCCGGTCCTCCGGCGTCGGACTGGACCTTGAGGGTGGTCGGCGGGGCTGTGACGAAGTATGGCGTGTCGTGAGAGCCGGTCGCGCGGAAGCGGGTGAGGAGGACGAAGTCGGAGGCGCGGCGGCCGAGGCCGTCGAGTTCGCCGGCGAGCCGGTCTGCGTCGTCACCCGAGATGGGCTGGCTCGCCCGCGCCGAAAGAGAGTCGAGGCGAGCGGTGAAGGTGCTCAACTCGGCTGCGGTCATGGCGGAGCGAACCTTCGCAAGGGCGGCGCGTACTGATGCGACGCGTGGGAGCAGGGGCGGAAGATCGAGGGTGACCGTCTGCCGCCACAAGACCTCGCGGTCCGGGTCGGTGACGGAGACGGTGACCGAGCGCGCACCGTCGGGAATGGTGAACGCCAGCGAGGCGGTGACGCCGTCCGTGCCGGTCGCGAAGGCCGCCGACGATGTGGCGACGCCATCCGAAGCGGACAGATGATAGCTCGAGCCGTTGCTTACGGCCGCGGGGCTTCGCAGGGCCGCGCGAATAGTTGTGGGTCCGGTGCGCCGCTCGGGCAGGCTCGTGACCTCGACGCCCGGGCAGTCACCACCAAGGGTAACCGACCCGAATAGCTCCGGGTGATGAAAGCCGTTGACCACGGGGCTCCAACTGATCAACTCGTCTACAGCGGCGGCGTTGCGGGCGAAGTTCATGGAAAGGCGCGTGCCGTCGCGCGGTGCCTTCATGTCGAGAGATGCCCACGGAATGGCCATCTCCGCAAACCAGAAGGAAGCCGTCTTGCCCACCGCGTGGGACCAGTCGGGGTTCCAGCCTAGATGGTTACCGTCGCCGCACATCTCGTCGGCGATGGTGCCGGTGTGGTCGATCATGAAGTGGGCGTACCGGTACGGCGAGGTGGCGAGAGTGATGAACAGCTCGACCACGGAGTTCCCCCAGACGGCGCTGTCACGAGCGCCGGGTGAGCCCACCAGCTTGGCCATATCCTCGCCTGCACACTGATAGAGAAGGTACAGCGCGCGGTCGTCGTAGCAGAGGGAAACGGTGGTGGGTGCGGCGGCCAGGCGGCCGAGCGAGATGTCGCGGAAGCCGGCGGCCACGGCGGCAGCGGACCATTCACCGGGGGCCAGGACACCGTCTATCGAGGGTGGGGTCGAGGTGCGCGGGATGGTCAGGGATTGGCCGAAGACGAAGGGCGTAAGTATCAAGGCAAGGAGCAGCGGTAGACGGCGCATGTAAGAACCTCCACGATGGAACGGTCAGAGCGCGGCGACAACATCAAGCTGTTCAACAGGATCACCCATATGAGACGAGCGTGGTCTCTTCATGGGCTGAGCAGCCGCGCATCTGCCGTGCACGTTCGCCGTTGGAGCCACAGGCACCTTGTTTTCCGGTCGCGACACCCTCATGTCCCCGATCTTGCCGGCTCCCCAGGACGCCCCGTGAGGCTTGAGAGTGTCCAGCGAGGTGCGGCACCCGCCGTCACCGCACTCGCATGTCGGTCGAGGGCACACGCTTTCGGGCCGTTCTGCACGACCCACTTCGTGCAGGAACACTGCAGCATGGATGAGCTGGTGTTCGCCCTGGATGCGGCGCGAGAGCTCTAGTACCGATCTCCACCACCTTGCGTGTCACCAGGCGTGGGACCTCCCGATCCTGCACGACCCGTCCGCGTGAGCGCGCGGATGTATCGCTCATCATACTACAGCCCATGGCAGCCCGGCACAGGCGGGTTCCCTGACCCTAGCGTCCGGCGCCCGGCGGCACCGGACACCAGCATCCGTCCGCAGGCACGTGCGCGTCTCGCCCCGCAACGCGCGTCGTGCCCGACCAGTCTGTATCGGGTAGGACGAAGGCGTGCTCCGATTCGCCGAGGCGGAAGGGAACGGCCGTGACGGGGGCTTCACCTGGCACCAACAACGTCCGCACTCCCAGGGCCCGCAAAGCTCGGACGGCCTCGAGCCCGGCCTTTGAGCCCGGTTGCGGCCATCCCGCGCTGCACACTAGTCGCGATGGCGAGTCCGTGGGGTTCGGCTGGCGGTGAGTCACGCCGAGAACTTGTGCCCCCACCGCCTCGGAAAAGGCTCGGCTGGGAACGGGCAAGCCGGTCTGTCCCAGCGGTCGCGCTGAGAAGTCCCGATGCGCGAAGCGCCCCGACGTGACCAGTGGCACCCCCGCCTTCCTTGCCGCCGCCAGCGCCTCGAGCGCATCCACCGGCACGTACGCGCAGTCCGGGACGACAATAGCCCGGTAGCGCGATAGCTGCGCCGAGGGCAGCTCCTCGAGGGTATACACATCCGGGCACACCCCTGCTCGCACCAGCAGCTTGTACCAGCCCATGAAGTCCGCCCAGTTGTTGGCGGGCTCGGGAAGATCGCGCAGAAGTGGCATCCGTGGCATCACCAGCGCCACCTCGGCAAGGACTGCCGCGCCGTCAGTCCGCGACGCCCAGCGCTTGGTCCCGTCGATCATGCGCCTCAGATCGGCCACCCCGAGTTCGGAGTAGTTGTAGTGCGGCGTTCCGTTCCAGCAGTAGTACTCGATGCCCTGCCCTCCGTGCTGCACCACCGACGCCGAGATCCGAGTCAGGCCCTCTCGCCCGAGGCCCACCCCTCGCGTGAAGTCCAGCAGGTCGATCGCCCACGTCGGTTTGCCATACTTGCGCACCATGTCGAGCGCGCAGGTGACGGAGTCATAGTCGCCCTCGGTTGCGGCTATCTGCATCCCGAGGACCTGCACGCTCGGCGTGCCCCGCGCGATGACGTCGAGGGCGATCCCCTCCTCCTGGGCGTAGTCCCACTCGAAGGGGTTGGCGAAGCCGAAGGTCAGGTAGGTGACGACGGGCCGGGAGGGGTCGGTCTCGCGGATGCGGGCCGCCATCCACTCGAGCATCTCCGCGACCGTCGAGGACCTGAAGTCCATCCAGTCGTAGACCTGCCGCAGCGACAGTCTTTTCCCGCTCGGCGGTTCGTAGCTGATCCAGGCATCGTGGGCGGCGGTCCAGCCGTGCTTGACGGCCTCGGGTGAACCGGCCGACCAGGAGATGAAATGCCAGCCGCCCTTGGCCGGGTCCAGGTCAGGATTCGGCGCGAGTTCCTGCCCGCTCTCGTCCACGCACGAGACGTGCGTGAAGTGCACCTCGCCGGCACCCTGGGACTTGGCCAGCAGCCAGGCCAAGCGGGCGTTAGCCGGGGCAGGCGCAGTCACCTTCACTGTCGCGGGGGCCCCGGCGCTCTGGGGGTACTCAAAGGCCTGGTCGACCCGCACTGGCGCCGGATGCTGCCCGTCGAGCCACGCGATCTGGGCGCATATGCCCCCGACGGTCGGTGTGGTGGGGATGCAGTCCGCCTGCAAGGTGATGACCTGTCCCGGCTTGACCGGGATGTGCGACTCGTCGAGCGTGCAGTAGCAGGTATCACTCACATCCTGGGGCGAGATGAGGCAGCCCTGCGGCACCAGCCCTAAGCCGTCCGCCCACTCCAGACGCGGGGTGCTCACCTCGTCCCAGTTGGCGAAGCTGGTGCCCCACGCGTGGTTGAGCCCGTCGAGGTTGGTGTAGCGCAGCCGGAGGCGGTCTCGGAAGGCCGCCATATCGAGCGCGGCATGGGCCAGGGTCATCGGGTACCACCACTCGCAGCCGTTGTTGTAGCCGTAGATGACGTGCCTCAGCGGATGCCGCGAGAGATAGCCGACGACGGTGTGAAGATACCGCTCCAGATAGTGGCGGTAGAGGGGCGAGAACATGGAGGGGTCGCGCACGGGCTTGCCAGTTGCATCGGCCATCGTCTGCCCCTCGTGCTGCAGCTTATCGACAAGCCATCCCACCCCGGCGGCATGGGTGGGACCGGCCTCCAGGATGTAGACCAACCTCAGCCCCTGCTGGTCGGCCCACTTGAGCTGCTGGTCGAGGGTCGTGAAGTCGAACTGCCCCTCCTTCGGCTCGATCAGCGACCAGTTCGCCCGCACCTCCAGGACCGTCGCCCCGGTCTGCGCCACCTGATCGTCGTGGAAGGACACCAAGGGGTAGTGGCTCACGAAGCCGATCGGCATCGGTGCCGCGATGCCTCCCGCGGCCATGACCACGCCGGCCACCAGGGCCACGGCGCAGTGGACCCTCAGAAGGCGGCGGGGACAAAGGCAGGGGGTCGTGCTCGCCCTACGTAGTGGGAACGGTGTCACGGCAAACTCCTCCCGACTGAGCCTGTCCTTGCCCCCAATAACAG
>PMZA01000428.1 GCA_003170595.1 Armatimonadota bacterium | reverse complement strand
CGGGGATTCACTCCCCGCCGCGCGTCATGCGAGGAAAGCGGGCCGGATTCGAGATGAGCACGCTATGCGTGCTCATCTCAGATGCGGCCCCTCCTCAAGCACAAGACGCTCTAGGACGACTCGGCTTTGGCTTTGATGGCGTCGAGCATCGCCTGGCAGTTCTGCTGGACTTTCTTTTGCAGGAGCCCCTGGATCAGCGCCCCGATCAGCGGGACTTTGTATTCGTAGGTCACCGTCAGCCGCGCGTGCGTGGAAGTCGCGTCACCCTCGAAAGCCCACGAGCCCTCATAGGACGTGAAGTCGCCCTCGGTCTGGCTGAACTGGCACGTGTGGTCGGCCTCGTTCCAGAAATCTTCCTCGGTCCACACGATCGTGCGGCCGAACTCCTTGATGACGCCGACCCAGTGGCTGACCTGGCGCTCGGGGGACATCTCGAGGATGTTCACCTCACGCACATCCTCCATGAACTGCGGGAAGGCCTCGATGTCGCGGGCGAGCGCGTAGACCTCGTCGAGCGAGGCGGCGATGGTCACTTCGGCGGAGACGGTGGGCAAAGCTGATCACTCCTTCACTAACACGACGGATCCTCGCGGGTCCCTTCGGCGAGGGTCTTGCGGGGCCGGCTCGCATAGTCGCCGAAGACGCGCAAGGCGCGGTCGACTGCGAGGGCGTGGATCTTTCCCAGCGTGCACGGCAACCACGGCACGAGGCCGAAGGCCCGGCAGATGAACGGGCGCGACAAGTATACGGTGCAGCGTCCGTCCTCGTCGAGGAAGGGGCACGGGTCCCACTCATCGCGGGCATCGGGTGGCGGCCAGGGAAGGCCGGCGGCCTCGGCGGCGAGACGGAGGAGGACGTACTCCTCGCGCCACATCTGAATCGCGCCGGCGCATTTCGATGAGCAGTCGGAGCAACCGTCGCAGTCCTCGCTGGTGAGGAGGCGATAGGCTTCCTCGAGCCAGGCGGCGGCATCGCAGGGGTCGGGCAGGCCGCTCATGATTGGGAGCCCTCCTCGGTCGCGTGGACGAGGAAGCGCTTGAGGCGGCGCTCCAGATCCGCGCGGAGGATCATGACCTCGCGAGCGCAACGGCGACATCGGAGGCGGAGGTCCATGCCCAGCCGCACGACCTCCCACTCGTTCGCCCCGCACGCGTGAGGCTTGCGCAGCTCGAGGACGTCGCCGACGGCGAAGGGTGTGGGGGGCTTGGGTGGACGCACGTCAGGCATCGGGGCCTCCCTCGCGCGCGATTGGGACGGTGAAGATGAAGGTGCTGCCCTGGCCGGCGACGGACTCGGCCCAGATGCGGCCGCCGTGGCCCTCTACAATCTGCTTGCAGAGGTAGAGGCCAAGGCCCGTGCCCGGCACGCGGGCGCGATCTTCACCGCGAACGCGGCGGTACTTGCCGAAGAGGTCGCCGAGCTGATCGTCGGGGACGCCGAGGCCGTGATCGGACACGGCAAAGCGGACGAAGCCATCCTCGACGACCGCGGAGACCTCGATGGCGCCGCCCGAGGGCGAGTATTTGACCGCGTTGCCGACGAGGTTGGTGAAGACCTCCTCGAGCTTACCGCGATCGGCGCGGATCGGCGGGAGATCGTCGGGGACGCTGGAAACGAGGTTGTGGGCCTCGGTGCGGCGAGGCTCGAGTTCGACGACGACGCGGACGATCTCACAGATGTCGGTGACCGTGGAGAACTGGTATTCGAGCGGGCGGCCCGCCTCGAGGCGCGCGATGTTGAGGAAGTCGTCGACCAGGCGTTCCATGCGGCGGGTCTGGCGATCGATGCGGCCGAGGAGGTCGGGAACGTCATCGTTGCGGGCCGTGCCGATCCGGCGTCCGGCGAGTTGGGCGGTGCCGGAGATGATGCCCAGCGGGTTGCGGAGTTCGTGGGAGACGAAGGAGATGAGGTCGGTCTTCATCTGATCGAGTTCGCGAAGCTCGGTGATGTCGATCATGACGAGGCTCTTGCCGAGGACGGCGCCGCCGAGGTCTCGGACGAGGGCGAGGCTGACGCGGAAGATGCGGCGGGCGTCGCCGACGTCGATCGCCATCTCTTCGACGGCGCGGCCCGGGCCGGAAAGGTCGGCGGCGAAGAAGGCTACTACGTCGGGAACGGGCACGGCGGCGTAGACGGACTTGCCGATCGTCGAGGCCTCGGTGGTGCGAAGAAGCTCCTCGGCGGCGGCGTTGAGGAGGACGATGGCGTTGTTGGCGTCGGTGGCAATGATGGGGGAGGGAAGCTGATTGATGAGGGTGTCGACCTTCGCCTTCTCGGAGGAAAGCTCGCGGTATGCGCCGCGGAGTTCGGTGTTGGCAAAGTCGACGCGGTCCTGAAGCTCGGCGTAGAGGCGGGCATTCTCGAGGAGGAGAGCGGCCTGCTCGGCGATGGTGGCCAGGAGGTCGAGGTCCTGAGCGTCGAAGGGCGCGCCGCCATCCTTGTCCATCGCCTCGAGGACGCCGACGACCTCGCCGCGGAGGCGCATGGGGACGCAGATGAGATTGCGAGGAGCGCGGCCGACGGCGTCGGAGACGTCGCTGGCGTGACGAGGATCGCGGCGAAGGTCGTTGGAGATGATAGGCTCGCCAGTCTCGGCGACCCGGCCCGCGATGCCGTGGCCGAGGGGAAGGACAAAGTCGCGGACGGCATCGGCGCCCGGGCCGAAGGCGACCTCAAAGCGGAGGCCGCGGGCGTTGTGGTCGAGGAGCATGACGGAGGACGAGTCTGTGCCGAGTTCCGCGCCGACCCAGCGCATGATCGCGCCGAGAAGCTGGCGGCGGTCGAAGCCGATGCCGAGGAGGTCGCCGAAATGCTCGATGGCCTGCAGGCGGGAGCTGAAGCGGACGGTGTCCTCGGTGCGGCGACGCTCAGCCGTGGCGCCGGCAAGGGCGATGTTGCCGACGGCTGCGAGGAGGACCGCGACCAGCGGGCACAGGGCGGGGATGAAGAGGCCGTGGTAGAGCGCGATGGCGAGCCCGACAGGCGCGAGGCCCACCAGGGCCAGGTCGGCGACCATGGCCGTTGCGAGATGGAGACGGAGGGCGAAGAACATGGCGACGAGCGCGAGAGTGAGGGCGAGGCCCCAGACCCCGAGGATCGAGGCGGAGCGGAGGATGTGATGAGCGAGGAGATTCTCCACAGCGGCGGCGACGATCTCAGCGCCGTAGGCGGGCGGTCCGGCGGGCGTGGCGAAGAGATTGCTGCCTCCGAGGCCCGCGACAGAGAGGATTACCACCTGGCCGTGGAGGCGATCCTGGAGTTGATCGGGCGAAGACCCCTCCAGGCTGGCAACGTCGAGGACGGCCTGCGGGCCGGAGAGCGTCGGGTAATCGAGGAGCACCTCGGCGCCGTCGGGCGTGACAGGGATGCGAGAGGCGCCTAAGACGACGGAGTCGCCGTCGAGGTGAACGTCGGCAGGAGCGATGCCACCGGCGATGCGCACGGCCTCCAGCGGCAGCGAAGGATAGAGGTGGTCGCCGTCGGAGACGACAAGCGGGAAGGACCGCACGACGCCGTCGAGTTCCGGGTAGAGATTCGCTGAGCCCAACCCGGCTGCGGCGCTGACGAGCGCATCGGGTGGCGTGGACAGAGCGGCCTCGCTGAGGGCAACCGGTCGAGCGATGTCACCCTCGCCGAGAGAGAAGCGCCGCGCGGCGGGGCACGTGCGAGGATGCTGGGCGATGGGCGTCAGGGACGATGGCAGCACGACGCATCGCGCGTCACGCACTGCGGCGCAGAGTTCGGCGAGGCCCGGGGCGGTGGGCGGTGCGAGGGTCAAGCGCGTCATCGATAGGACGATGCAGGACGGCTTGCCCTCCGACACAAGGCGGACAGCCTGGGCAACCTCGGTGAGGGATGCGCCCCAGGGGTTTGCCTCACCAGCGGCGCCGGTCGGAAGGGAGATCAGCGTGACCGGCGCGTGGAGATGGCGTGAACCGCGCAAGCCGAAGATGAGATCGGAGAGCCGGGCGTCGAGGATCGGAGCCGACTTGGCGAGGAAAGCCGCCAGGACGACGACCAGGAGGGTGATGACCAGCGCTCGGGTGAGCATGGTGAAGGCATTTTAGGGTAAAGGGGGACGGGATGGAAAGCGGCGGGCTGAGGGCGAGGGCGTGATGTATACTCTCGCGGCAAGTCCGCGCAGGTCAGAAAAGTACTGAGGGAAGGCCACATGTTCGACGTCGTGACCGTAGGCAGCGCTACCGAGGACGTGTTCGTTTACGTCAAGCAGACCGTCGTCATCGGCATCCAGGACGCCCGCAAGGAAGTGGCCTACTTGGGCATGCCGCATGGCGCGAAAGTGCCAGTTGATAACATCAACATCATGACCGGCGGCGGGGCCACCAACGTCGGCGTCGGGCTGAGCCGGATGGGGCTGAAGGTCGCTTGCCTCGCGAAGGTCGGCTGCGATGGGCCCGGCGAGCGGGTCATCTCCGAGCTTGCGAAAGAGGGCGTCGATACCTCGCTCATGGCCCACACCGAGGCGCATCACAGCGGGTACTCGGTCATCATCACATCCTTCACCGGCGAGCGGACGATCCTCGTGCACCGCGGCGCGTCGGAGCAGTTGCGCTTCGAGGACATCGATCTCGAGAAGCTCGCGGAGGCGCAGTGGATCCACCTGTGCGCGATGAAGGGGGTGTCGGCGCAGACGTTCTTTCAGATCGCCGACTTCGCCGGGCAGAAGGGCATCAAGCTCTCGTCCAACCCGGGTGAGCCGCAGCTAAGGCTTGGGATGGCGGGGCTGGCGCCGGTGCTGGCTCACATGGAACTGCTGCTGATCAACCAGTGCGAGGCGTATGAACTCACCGGCGTCGCGCCGAATCCGGGCAAGGTCGATGAGCAGGAGATGATGCAGAAGCTGCACGAGGCCGGGGCGAAAAGGGTGGTCATCACCTGCGGCTCGGGCGGGGCGGAGGGGTATGACGGCGAGGCGTTCTACTCGGTGCCGGCCTATCAGGTGAAGGTGGCGGCGACGGTCGGGGCGGGGGATGCTTTCGGGACGGGATGCATCGCCGCGCTCCATCGCGGGATGACGTTGCCTGAGGCGATGAAGATCGGAGCGGCGAATTCGGCGTCGGTGATCCAGTACGTGGGCGCCAAGCAGGGACTGCAGACGTGGGACCAGGCGACCGAGTTCGTGGCGAAGCGGCCCCCTGGCGAGTAGGCGGCGGGCGACGAAAAAACTGTGAACCCGGAGGATAGGCGGACGTCTAAGCCTGAGTGGGAGGGGTGGAGAACCGGTCAGGAGGCTTTGATATGACGAGACGAATAGTTGTCTTGGTTGCAGGTGCGATCATGCTAGCGATGCTGGCGGGGCTCGCCATGGCTGCGGATGACGCTGCCGCGGCAGGGCCGCCGCCTGGCGCTCCGGCGCCGAATGTGGGTGCGGCAGTCACCGCCGGTGGAGGTAATCCGGGCGCCCGGGCAGCCCAGCAAGGCTTCGCGCTGGCGACGCAGATACTGACGGGTCGCGGCTGGATCACTCCGAACGCGGATTCGGAGAAGCTGTGGAAGCAGCTTCTCGACCAGTTCAACACCCTGACCACGGAGCGGTGGAAGATGTTCGGCCTCCAGGCCGCGCCGATCCCCGATCAGAAGTCGATCCGTGCCCAGATGGCCGTTGTCATGGCGATCATGAAGTCCATGGGCGACACAGCGACAGCGCTGCAGCCCTTCTATCATGCGCCCCCGCAGCGTGTTCGCAGGCCTCGTCCCGCGGCAGGTGCGGCAGGTGCGGCTGCTGTTCCGCCGCCGGCCTTGGCGCCGGCTCCGGCTGCTCAGTAATAGACGATTAGGGTAGGAGCGTCGCGGCCGCCCCGATTGGGTGAGCTGCGCTAGACCGACCAGGAGGCCGATCCCAGGAGTGGGGTCGGCCTCCATCATTGTGCGCAACTATCACGGGTTTTCGGGGCAGCCTACGTGATAGAATGACGATCGATAATCCGGGCGGACCGTGGGTCCGCAGAAGCCCAAGTGTGGGAAGGGAGGAAGGAAGTTGGCTCAGCTAAGCCTGCCTGTGGTGCATGTTGAGGCGCAGACGCTGCCCGAGGCGTGGGAAAAGGCGGTCGTGGAGACCTGGGAGCGCGGCGCGCAGATGAGGACGCAGTACGATGCGCCGAAGGACCCGGCGAGCCGGGATGCGATTTGCGTCATCGCCGTCGCCGAGCCGATGAGTGAGCCGCGAATCCACCGGGCGATGCCGGGCGGGCTGCGCGACCTCATCGTCTACGTCGAGGAAGTTGTCAACGGCGTGCACGATCACTGGATCGACCCCGAGCATGGGAAGTGGCAATACACCTACCACGAGCGGCTGGCGGCGTATTCGGTGCCGGGGATCGCGAAGCCGATCGACCAGCTTGAGTACATCGTGGACGCGCTGGCCGAGGTCGACTACACCCGGCGGGCGCAGGCGGTCGTGTGGAAGGCGTGGGACGACGCGGGGATCGATCATCCGGCGTGTCTGCAGAGATTGTGGGCGCGGGTGGTCGACGGGAAGCTGTGCATGAATGCGCACATGCGGAGCAATGACGCCTTCAAGGCCGCGTTCATGAACATGTATGCGTTCACGGCGCTGCAGGCGGAATTGGCGCGAAAGCTATCGGAGAAGACCGGGCGCGAGATCGGCGTGGGTCAGTATACGCATATCGCCGACAGCTTCCACATATACGGGTCGTACTTCGCGGACTTCGAGGGCTTCCTGCGCACGCTCGAGCAGCGGACGTGGGAGCAGCGGACCTTCGTGACAGCGGATGTGCAGGACATGCTGGACGAGGCGCGCCAAGAGGTCGAGAACGAGAAGAGTGGGTAAGCGCGGGCCGAGGAGGGGCGGATGATACGGGCGCTGGTGGTGGGCGTCGTGATCCTGGCGGTGGTGTTGATCGGTGTGGCGGGCTTGCACCGAATGGGCGACCGCTCGCGGATGCTCGCGTGCCAGGCCAACCTACGCGACCTGCAGCTCGCCTTGGCCATGTACGCCCAAGACAACGACGGGTTCTTTCCACTTCGCCCTCCGCCAGGCGGCAATTACACCGGGTCTCGGTGGAAAGCCTGGCCCATGCGGTTCGTCTTCCGCGACGGGTACAAGGATATCCCCGAAGTCGCCGGGCCCATTGAGCCGTACGTCAAGAATGTGAGCATCTACGCCTGCCCTTCAGACCCGGCCCTTTGGGGCGATGGCGGCAGCGAAGGCGTTGTCGGCGTCTACACCTGGAATCTCGACCTCAGCGGGAAACGGTATGATGACGTGGCGAACGAACCGCTCCTCTGGTGCCGGGGCCCCTGGCATAGGATGCGCCTGAGGGGACCCTTCGGCCGCAACGTGATCTTGGTCAAGGGCGCTGCCGCCTACTGGCTGCCTGAGGACGAGTTTGAGGCTATGCGAAAGAGCAAGTGAGCCTGGGCCGAGAGGAGAGTCCCATGGTACGGGCGGCGGTGGTTGCTCTGATACTCGCTGGACTACTCGCGGCCCTGTGGATTGCTGAACTCAGGGCGCGGGAGCATGGCTGGACATGGGCGTGCCAGAACAACCTGCAGTGTCTGCAAGTCGCCCTGTACGTGTACGCCCAGGACTATGATGGGCGACTGCCGCTTCGCCCGGCAGAGGGGGATTTCGTTGCGGTGCGTTGGCCTGTGCACTTGCATGGCAAGTTTCTCCCGGAGCAACCTGGACCCATATTCCCGTATATCAAGAATGCCGGGCTCTTTGGGTGTCCCGGCGGGTGGCGCCACTTCCGTGATGGATCCGCGCCGCCCGCGTACGAATGGAACCTGGACTTGAGCGGTAAGCGGCTTGATGACGTGGCGGACCTGCCCCTGCTATGGTGTGGTGGACCGTGGCACCGAAAGGGCCTGACAGGGCCGGCAGGTCGGAACGTCGTCCTCGTCAAGGGCACTCCGCACTGGATGGATGAGGACGAGTTCCAGGCGATGCGGAGGTCGAAGTGAGCCGGAGCTTAGGGCATGCCCCGGGAGGTGGAGAGGTGCACGCGATCATCCTCGCGGCGGGTGAGGGCCGCAAGGTCTTTCCGTATGACCTGACGCGGCAGAAGGCGGCGCTGCCGGTAGGCAACGTGCCGCTGGTGCGGTGGACGGTCGACGCGCTACGGAAGGCCGGGGTCGGGGCGGTGACCGTCGTCGTCGGCTGGCGCGAACTGCGCGTACTTGGGCGACTACACGCGGACGGGGGTCAACGCGATCCTGATGCCGGGCGTGAAGGTGGGGGCGTATAGCTGCGTCGGGCCCGGGGTCATCCTGTACGATGACGTCGAGTCCGGAACGGTGGTGCTCGCCAAGCAAGAGCAGGTGAGGAACCCCTGGGGGCCCGAGAGCTATGGGTGGTAGAGCCGCCGCGTTGATGCTTCTTCTCGCCGTGGTGCTGATGGCGTCGGTGTCTGCGCGGGCGGAGAGTACGGCGTACGAAGTGGCGGACGGGCTGAGCAAGACGACGGGCTTCGTGGCCTTCGGCACGCCTCTCGCGATGATCCTCACAGGCGGATCATCGACCCATCGGGCCGGGCGTCATGCGGCGGACGCAGTCGTCGGATCGGGCGGGGTGTGCGAAGGGTTGAAGCAGGTGTTTCATGAGGCGCGGCCCAACAATCCGCTCGCGACGGATGGCTTTCCTTCGGGGCATACGGCGATAGCCTTCGGGCTGGCGACGGGCGTCGGCGATCAGTACCATGAGTGGCGCGTGCCGCTATATCTGTGGGCGGCGGCGGTCGGATGGAGCCGGGTTGAGCTGGGCGCCCACTACTGGCATCAGGTGCTCGGCGGGGCGGTGCTCGGGTTCGCGGTCGCGAGGGTGTCGCGGGACTCGCACGAAGGAGTATGCCAGGGGTTGTTCTTCGACGAGGATTCGCCAAACGGCTTCGTCGGCCTGAGCCGGCGTGGAGAGGTCGCGCTGCTGAGCAGCGACACGACGTTGTGGCAGTGGAAGCTGCAGTTCTGACGCGAGGGTGATTACGAGGAGGTGGGGAAGATGGCCGTGATGGACATTCAGGTGCTGCCGCTGGGAACGTGCTCAACGAGCCTGAGCGGGCTGATCGTGGAAGCGGTGAAGGTCGTCAAAGCGAGTGGGCTCATGCATGAGCTGACGCCGATGGGGACGGTGGTGGAAGGCGAGATGGACGAACTGCTGGCGCTGGCGAAGGCGATGCATGAGGCGGTCATCGCGGCGGGGGCGGCGCGGGTGATGACGACGATCCAGATCGATGATCGCCGCGATAAGAAACTTAGCATGGCGAGGAAGGTGCAGTCGGTCAGGGAAAAGCTGCCGTAGCGTGAGGGGTTGAGGCGGCGCAACTCACAGCAAGGATGGATGCCATGCTGGCGGTACGATGCCCGGCTTGCGGTGTGACGGTTGGCGAGGGTGAAAGTCAGTGCCAGGGCTGCGGCGCTGATGTGCGCCTGTGGGTGCGGCGCGAGGGGCAGGAGTGGGGGCCCTTCGACCTCGCGACGGTCAGGCATGGGCGCGCGGAAGGGCGGATCGTCGACACCGATGAGGTGCGGGTGGGCGACGGTCCGTGGGCGCCGGTGGGTTCGCTCAACTTCACGCCGACGGCGGAGCTGGGCAGGCCTGTCGTTGGGGCGACGCCGTCGAAGCCGACGGTGAGGTTGGCGGGGATCATCCTCCTCGTGGCGCTCGGGGTGTGCGCGGGCGTCGGAGGGGTGTCGTACTACACGTGGACGACGTCGCAGCAGGAATTGCACTGCAAGCAGAATCTGACGAGCATCGGATTGGCGGTCAAAGCCTATGCGATCAGCCACGGAGGCGCGCTGCCGACGATGGGTGCG
>PMZA01000195.1 GCA_003170595.1 Armatimonadota bacterium | reverse complement strand
CTCGCCGACGGCACGTACTACTGGCGCGTGAAGGCTCTGGCCGAGCAGGAGTCGATGTTCGGCACGGCCTTCAGCCCGGCCCAGTCCTTCACCGTCGCCACGCCAGCCCCGGCCATCGGCGACCTCCGCGTGACCTCGCGGACGCCCACGACGGCGACCATCGAGTGGAAGACCGATGAGCCGTGCACGGGCCTTCTGCGCTACGGACTTTCGGGCCTCAAGCCGAGCCACGAGGTGCCCACCGAGCAACTCTCGGGCTCGACCTATCGTGCGCGGCTGACCGGGCTTGAGCCCATGACTTACTACTACCTTTGGGCCGAGGCGACGAATCGCGCGGGCCGGACCTCCACCTCGCTACGCCACGGGTTCGCCACCCCGCGAGGTGTGATCGGCGACCGCAACTCGCCCTTCGGCATCTTCGGCCAGACCCTCGTCTATTCCCACGAACTGGGCGCGGCGGGCGCCCGATGGTATAGCGATTACTGGGACTGGGGCGCCACCAATCCGTCACGCGGCGTCTTCAACTGGGACATGGCCGATCACGAGATCCAGCGCGCGAAGGAATCCGGCGTCAACCTCACCGTCACCTTCTGGGGCACGCCGGCCTGGGTGCGCCCCAGCCATCCTGAGGACTTCACCTACGGCCCGGACAACCTCGACGACGCCCGCGACCTCTTCCGCGCCGTGGCCGATCATTGCCGCGGCCGCGCCGACTGGTTCCTGCCGTGGATCGAGCCCAACGTCGCCCGCGACATGGTCTTCGGCTTCCCACGCGGTTACTGGGCGAGCAGGCCTCACGCGAGGTCCCTCGCGGCCTATCAGCGGGCCGCCTATGAGGGCTGCAAGGCCGGCAACCCCGACTGCCGCGTCGTCGGCATGAACACTGCTGGCGTGGACCTCGACTTCATCCGCAAGTGCTACGACGAGGGCGCCTCCGACAGCTTCGACGTCATGAACGTGCACTACTACGCCATCACCGCGCCCTTCGAGGAGCAGCAACCCGAGGCGCTCTTCGCTTCCCTCCGCGCCCTAATGAGCCAGTACGGCGATAGCGAGAAGCCAATCCTGTGCAGCGAGGGCGGCGGGGCGTCGTCGGGTGTCGAGGGCACGACCGAGCAGACTCAGGCCGATAACATCGTCCGCATCTACGTCCTCTCCATCGCCAACAACATCGACAAGCTCGAGTGGACCTTCGAGCTGGACGAGAAGCCCTACGGAAGCAAGCGCGTGGACATGATCATGTGGCAGGGGCTCTTCCGCTTCGACCCGCGCACGACTCCCGCCACGCCCATGGGTGAGCCCAAGCCCTCCTTCTACGCCTTCCGCACGATGACCGGGCTCCTCCACGGCACCGAGTACGTCGGCCCGGTGAAGCTCGGGGCGGGGGTGCGTGCCTACCAGTTCACCGCCTCGCAGCGACGTATCACTGTCATGTGGAAGGAAAAGGGGGAAGCGGACGTGACTCTTCCTGTCCGCGCGGGCAAGGTGACGCTCCTCAATCGCGAGGGGGTCGCCCAGCCCGTCCAGGTCGACCACGGGCG
Organism: Armatimonadota bacterium; assembly: GCA_003170595.1. Lineage (GTDB taxonomy): Bacteria > Armatimonadota > Zipacnadia > Zipacnadales > FEN-943 > FEN-943. The sequence continues at coordinate 62,987 of PMZA01000195.1, read as the reverse complement.
GGTGAAGCTGCACCTCACCGGCAGCCCGGTATACGTCCAGGAGGATTAGCCTCTCGACATGCACGGCCTGAGCCACGGGGAAGGCTGGGCAAGGCGCTTAGGACTGCTCTTGGCGGTAGGTTGTCTCGCGGCAACCGCGTCGGCGGACTCGTTCGCCTCGGCGGGGGAATGGCCGTGCTACCGTGGCGACCCAACCCTCGACGGCCGCTCACGCCTCGTGGGACACGTCACTCAGCCGAAGATCGTGTGGAAGCAGTTCGTCGGTGTGACCGATACCTTCCTCAAGCTTGAGCCCGGGCATGGCGACTCGAAGGTAGCGACCTCGCCCCCGGGCCTTCCCGCCACATCGCCCGTCCTCAGCGATCCGGAGTGGGGGCTGACATCCCCCAACCCTCCGACCTCCACAACGACCTATGCCCACGTCCTCTCCGACGTCCCCGGCCTCCAGAAGATCGAGTTTGAGAGCGGCTTCAACGTGCCCACGGTCAACGGCCAGTGGCAGCCCTGCGTCGGCCGCTGCTTCGCGTGGAAGGACGGCAAGTGGGCGCAGGTCTGGCAGACCGAGCCCATCGACATGCTCTTCCAGCCGCTCCCGATCGTCGGCGATTTCGACGGCGACGGCCAGCCCGGGATCGCGATCCTGCCCTGGTACGACCTGCTCCTTCTCGACGCCCGCACCGGCAAGATCAAGAATCGCTGCCGCTTCACCGAGGCCCGCAGCTACGGCTTCTTCGGCGTCTACGACCTCGGGCGACGCGAAGCGTCGCAGGGCGACGGCAAGAGCGAGTTCGTCGTGGTCGCCGATTTCTGCAAGCATGTCGACGTGCTGGGCTATCGCGGCGGCAAGCTCGCCCTCCTCTGGCAGGAGAACATCGAGACCGACATCACCAACGCGCAGAAGATCCTCCGCGCCTATCCGCGGCCAGCCGCCGATGTCGACGGTGACGGCAAGCTGGAGGTCGTGCTCAACCTCTTCAACGGCACTGGGGACGGGCGGTGGCACGTCATCGTCCACGACGGCATGACGGGTGCGGTGAAGGCCGACCTCGTCGACGAGACGCTGCAGGGCATCGCCGACGTCAACGGCGACGGAGTGTCCGAGCTTCTGACCGTGCGCACGACCGGCGCGGGCGTGCCGTCGCGCGGGACCATCCTCGTGCGCAGCCTGCGCGGCGGGGAGGTCAGGACGCTGTGGCAGATGCGTGACGCGGCGTGGCAGACCTGGGATCCGCCGCTCCCACCCAACGTCAACAGCACCGCGACCTTCGCCCAGCGCGACGTCCTCTGCAGGGCCGAGAGGGCGCCCGCCCGCGTTGCGATCCGTCAACCAGCCGCCAACGGCGACGTGGCGCTACGCGTCGCAACCTGGGGCAAGAGTGGCTTCACCCTGGGCTCCGGTCTGAGCGGTCGCGACCTCGATGCCCTTGCCCTCGACGGGAGCGGCAACCTTCTCGTCCGCGCAACATCACCGCCGGGCACGCCCCTCAACCTCACCGTTGTCGCGGGCAAAGCAACGACCCTCTGCGCATCGCCGCGCGGCGGCCCTCCCGGCCAGGCAGTCGTCGCGCGGCAGCCAGGTCAGGCACGCCCGCTCGTGATCGTGCAGGGCGCCGATGAGGACCTCGTGGCGTTCCGCCCACCCGTCGGCGACAAGCCTGCCGAGGAGGTCTGGCGCACATCCGGTCGCTCGCAGAACAGCAACTGGCCGGCGGACTCGAAGGGCATCGTCCTCGCCGACCTTGGCGGCGACGGCGAGCGGCAGGTGATCTACGCGACCTCCGCGCCGAGCGGTTGCGGTCGCCTCGTCGCAGCCGACCTCGACCTCCGCCCGGTCTGGACCCACGACTTCCCGTCGATCCCCGGCACGCCGCCTGTCTGGAACACCGGCGGCATCATCTTCTGGCAGGCCGCCCACTTTACCGACCGCCGCACGATGGACGTCCTCGTCACCGTCCGCCGCTCGATGATGCACAGCGAGGAGACATGCCTGCTCTCCGGCCGCGATGGCCACGAGGTCTGGCGGCGCAACCGCGAGATCAGCAGCCGCGGCGTCGGAGGCATCCCCTTCGCCGTGGCCGACTACGACGGCGACGGCCTCGATGACGCCGCCTCCTTCCACCCGAGCATCTACTACGTCCTCGACGGCGCCACCGGGAGGGACATCCTTGCGATGGACACCACCTGGCCGCCCGTGCCGGCGAAGCCCGTCTACTGGGGCAACCCCATCGCCGGCGACTTCGAGCGCACGGGTAGGACCTCCACCTTCTTCGCCGGCTTCCGCGGCTCGATGACCGGCCTGGTCCGCGCCGATGGGACGCTCGCGTGGTGGGACGCCCTCGACCAGGGGCCGTCGTCCTATCCGGCCCTTGGCGACTTCGACGGCGACGGACGCATGGAGGCGATCAACGGCCCCTACGCTGACGGCCTCCGCTGCTACGACGCCGCGACTGGCCGCGTGAAGTGGAGGATGAAGCCGCCTCTCGACGGCACCCCTTCATCGACCGCCAGCGCCGACATCAACGGCGACGGGCGCGATGAGGCCCTGCTGCTCTACTGGAACGCCCTCTGCTGCATCGGCACCACGCCCGCAGGCGATGGCGGCGCGCTTTTGTGGCGCGTCGACGTGCCAGACTCCGCCGGCCCGCCCTGCATCGCCGACGTCACTGGCGACGGCACGGCGTCGATCCTGCTGCAATCGATGGACGGATACGTGTATTGCCTGCGGTAGTTCCCCGCGCCGAGAGCGGCGGGCTGGAGGGACGGGAGGGTGAGGGAGCGAAGTGAGGAAGGTGATCCGCATGCGATGCCTCACATACATCGGGATCGCGGTGCTGATCGTCGTCGGCGGACAGGTCGCTCTGGCGGCGGAAGGGCTGCCGGAGATCGTGAGCCTCGGCCTCGCGGCGCCACGCATCCTCGAGGTCACGGTCGACGCGCAGCAGGTCGTGCCGAGCAAGCTCATCAGGTACGAAGCTCAGCCCGGCGATCAGGTGAAGGACGGCAAGGTCTCGCGCGGCGGCATGGAGATCGGCCTCCTTCTAGGCGCGAAGCAGGCCTGGCTGCGCGTCAACGAGCAGATGGCCGGTGAGCCGCTGAAGCAAGACCTCGCCGCCCAGGCCGCGACGTGGAGCATCGCCTCGAAAGACGACCCCGCGTGGCCTGCCGCCGTCGCGCCCGAGGCCGTGTACCGAAAGTCGACCCCTACCGACTGGTGCATGAGCGGCAACCGCGAGTTCCCCCTGCGACACCGGATCTATCTCGCCCTCCCGCGCGACCTCACGGACGGGAAGACCTACACTCTCTCCTGCGGCGGACTGAACGTGAAGACGCCGACCGTGACATGGAAGCAGGACCCCGCGCGGACGTGGTGCGAGGCGATCCACATCCAGCAGATCGGCTACCGGACGGACGATCCGGTGAAGCGGGCGTACCTCTCGCTGTGGATGGGGACTGGGGGGGTGTGCAAGTACCCCGACGCGATGACCTTCCGTGTGGTCGAGGACGCTAGCGGGCATACGGCCTTCGCGGGCAAGGTCGAGATCGCGTGGCGCGGGAAGGATCCTGAACACCTCCAGCATGAGGCGAACTTCAATCTCACCGACGTCTGGCGGATGGACTTCGGCGGGCTCACGAAGACCGGCAAATACCGAATCGTCGTCGATGGCCTGGGCTGCAGTTGGACCTTCACGATCGGCGGGAATCCGTGGCAGACGGCGCTGCTCACCCAGCTCCAGGGCCTCTACAACGAGCGGTCAGGCATCGAGCTTGGGCCGCCCTACTCCGACTTCCACCGCCAGCCCTGCCTGCGCCCGGACGATGGCACGAAGGTCACTCAGTCGAGCTATGCCATCGCCGATGGGGACCTGGGGACTCTGCCGAAGGGCGACACGGGCGTGCCGGTCCCGGAAGCGTGGGGCGGCTACCAGGACGCCGGTGACTGGAACCCGCGCCGCGCGAATCACATGCACATCACGCTGGCGATGCTCGAGCTGTGCGAGCTATACCCCGACTACTTCCTGAAGCTGCCGATGAAGGTGCCGAAGCAGTTCGGCGTGCCGCCGATCCTGGAGGAGTGTCTGTTCGAGCTGGACCTCTTCCGCCGCTTGCAGAGGCCCGACGGTGGCGTGTCCTTCGGCATCGAGACGGACGGCGATCCAGGGCCGGATGAGGTCAGTTGGCTGCAGACGAAGCCCGAGTACGTGTGGGCGGCGGACTGCGTCGGGAGCTGGTGGTACGCGTCGGTGGCGGCGAGGACGGCGCGGGTGCTCGCGAAGATCAAGCCGAAGCTTGCCGATGATCTGGCTGCGTCGGCGAAGCGGGCCATGGCCTTCGCCGAGAAGGACTACGCGGACAGGAAGGCCGCGGGCAAGGCCGGCAAGATCGCGTGGGACCTGCTCGATGCGCGGCCGATGGCGGCGCTGGACATGCTCGCCCTGACCGGCGACCGGCACTGGCATGACGTGGCGATGGAGAACCTGTGCCTCGCCAAGCCCAACCCCGACCCGGCGCAGTGGGGCACCCACTGGCAGATGGATCAGGTCTTCCAGTACGCGCGGCTCGACCCCAAGCTTGCCGACCCGGCGATGCAGGCGGCAGCGAGGAAGTGGGTGTGCGAACTGGCGGACCGGTCGCTGGTGGTGCAGGCCGGCAACGCCTTCAACGTCACGAACTTCGACCGGTGGCGGCCGCTCTACTACGGGTTCTACTCGATGCCCAACGCGGCGGAGCTCTGCCGGGCGCACTGGCTCACCGGCGACGCGAAGTACCTGGCCGGGGCGGTGCAGGCGGCACACTTCCCGCTCGGATGCAACCCGGGCAACATCGTATACACGACCGGCCTCGGCATCAATCCGATCAAGCATCCGCTGCACCTCGACAGCCGCAACACCGGGCAGGCGGCGCCGGTCGGGTTCACGACCTATGGCAACGTCGACTTCTGGGCGCACAAGGACGACGGCGGCCTGTGGCCGATGAAGTGGTACCTGGGGAAGGCGTGCGTGCCGGGTGCGTGGGAGTGGCCGATCAGCGAGGCGTACTTCGACATCTACGTCTACCCGATGATGACAGAATTCACGGTGGATGCGTGGACGGGGAACGTGTGGCTGTGGGGCTACCTCGCGGCCAGGGGTCCTGTTCCGCGCTAACGACCGCAGAAGCAGATGCTGCAGATGATGAAACCAAAGCCTTTGGCCCTGGCCACCGCGATCCTCGCGTACGCGGCCGCGTGGGCGATCGATGAGGCGCCCCCGGCGTCGCAGCTGTGGGGCGGCGCGCCCTCATCGCCCGGGCTGACGTTTCGGGCTGAGTCGACGCTGCTCCCTCTCGGCGGCGACTGTGCGATCTACCCCGACCTCACCCGCTTCGACCGCAACGCCGACGCGGGCAATCCCTTCCACGACAAAGCCGCCTGGCTGCGCCGCCTCGACCGCATGAAGACCCTCCGCATGAACGCCCTGGTCCTCCTCCACTACCACCCCTTCGCCCTCTTCGTCGATTATGGGGACCGCTACCCCGAGGCGACTTACCTGACGCCCGACCAGCTCCGCGCCAAGCAGGACATGCTGCGCTGGCTCATCGCGGAGGCCCAGAGCCGCGGCATCAGGCTCTACTTCCTGACGTACAACATCTGGCTGCCGGCAGGCTTTGCGCGGGCTCACGGGATCGAGCAGAGCGCCGTCGATAGCCCGCTCACCCGCGAGTACACGGCCTGGACGGTGGCGAAGTTCTTCCAGACCTTTCCCGACTTCGGCGGCCTCATCATGCACGCAGCCGAGTCGCCGCCGGGCTGCGCGGACTTCGTCGAGCACGGCGTCGTCGCGGGCCTCAGGCGCGTAACTCCGCGGCCGCACTTCATCCTCTGGGACTGGTGCAGCTACCCCTGGCAGGTCAAGCAGGTGCTCTCGTCCTACGATGGCCCGAAGGGCTTCATGTCCTACCTGCAGTACGAGCAGTTCTTCGCGAGCAAGGCGGACCCGCGCATCCGGCAGATGGCCGAGCTAAGTGACAACCGGCAGGCGATCGCCCTGGGCGGGCCGAAGGCGGGCAACTCCTACCTGCTCTTCGCCAACCCGGAAATGGTCCACGACGTCCTGGCCGACTTCCACCGCAATCTCGGCCGCGGCATCGTGATGGAGGCCCTCGACCAGCCCGGACGTTGGCTGGCGACATCAGCCTTCTGCCGCTATTCCTGGGCGCCGGGCGAGGCCTATCGCGACGGCTTCTGGGAGGACATGCTCGCCGATCGCTACGGCAGCCGGGACCTGGCGCGGCCGCTGCTCACCCTCTTCAAGGAAGCCAGCCTGGTCCTGTCGTCGCAGATGAAGCTCACGCACAGCCAGTCCGGGGCCTTCTGCCCGCAGGCTGGGATGCCGCTGATCCAGGTCCTGGAGATGGGCAGCATCTCAACCTACATCTTCGAGAACGCCCAGGCCCTCGGTGTCGACGGGTTCATACATCCGAACATGGGCCTCTGCATCCCGAGCCACGACTGGGGCCCGTATGTGCTGCCTGTAAGGCAGTACGTGATGGGCCTGATCCCCGACGTGGCGGAGCGGAAGCAGAGACTGAGCGCCTGGCTGGCACAGGACCGCTCGCTGGGCTTTCAGCCACAGCCGGCCCAGAGCGGCGCAGTCACGCCCCTCGACGTGGCGGCGGAGTTGGACGGGCACGTCGCCCGCGCGCAGGCGGCGATGGCTGAGGTCTCGCGCCTCAAGGACTCGGAGACCTCGGCGCGTGATGAGTTGGCCCTGATGCTCGACTATGCCGCCAAGAACATCGCCCTCGGCGAGTTCTACGTCCACAAGGATCGCGCCGCCGTCGCCTGGGAAAGGTATCGCGTCCTCGGCACGCCGTCCGATGCCACGCTCTGCACGGCTGAGCTGGCGTCGTCGGTGAAGGCCTGGCGAAGCTACGCCGCACTTGGCGACCGCCTCGACCCGGGCGGCGTATGGTATCAGAACTCGGTATTCTGCTACCCGCCGCCCTGGTCGCAGACGGACTTCTGGAACAACTACAGCGCGGCCCACTGCACGCGGATGGCGGAGTTGACGCCGCTGTGGGAGCGGGAGGTTGAGGCCGTGCGGGAGAGGCTGGCTGGTGCGCAGACTCCGGCCGAGCGCGAGGCGCTGGTGCCGCCGCTGATGGATGAGATTGTGCCATGGCTGCCTGGCGGGCGCCTAGTCGCGAGCATCGATTTCGAGGGCGATGACTCCAAGCTCGTCCGCATCGCGGCGGACTCGGGCCGTCTCACCGACGATCAGGCGGAGGTCGTTGACGGGAAGCGATCCCTCGTCGGCGACTCGCGCAAGACTGGCCGCGAGTGGACCGAGTACATGACCACCGACCCGTCCGTCGTGCACTTTCGCCCCAAGACCCGCTACCAGATCCGGCTGCGCTACCGCGTGCTCGACGGCGGCGACGGCAAGTTCCGCCCGCCCTTCGCCATGGCCCTGCGCAGCCCCAAAGGCGGCGACGTCGGCGACATGAGAATGTGGGGCCGGCCCTCGGGTACCGTCAGTGAACGAGTGTTCACCGCCCGCACCGGCGACTTTGGCGACTACTTCCTCTTCCTCAGCATCCACGGCCAAGCGGCCATCGCCGTCGACGATATCGCAATCCAGGAGTTGCCCTGACATGCGCTCGTCGGCCCATCCACCTGGGACTCTTGGGGCAAAGATCATGCACGACTCGAAACTACCGATGAGGTGTGGTTCTGTGAGAGCAGCCTGTATCTTTGTCCTCTTCTGTCTGGCCCCCTCGCTGTCCCTGGCGCAGGTCACGGCGACCTTCGGGCCGCGCGGGGAGATCGTGCAGTTGCGGGTGGGCGACGTCGTGTACCTGCAGGATCTGGCGGTGACGCTGTCCAAGCCGGGCTGGACCGGAGCCGTGGTTGATCAACGGGCGGCCGACCCCGCTGCGATAGCGAAGACAACTGCCGACGGTGCGACGATCTACCAGGGGACGCTGCGTGGCGAGCGGGCCTCGGTGAAGCTGCGCGAGGTCGTGCGCGTCACGCCGGACCGGGTGAGTGTGGACTACGAGCTTAGCCCCGGCCAGGACCTCGTGGTGGAGTCCGTCTACGCGCTGGGGACCATGCCCGCGGCAGTCCACGCGGGGACGACGCGGTATGTGGTGGGCGATGAGAGCGGGCTCGAGGGAGTGCTCCCGGTTGAGGAGAACAAGGACACTCACGTTATTCTCGGCGCTCGCCCTGCGGAATGGCTGGGCTTCCTCGGCCCGGCAGGGACCGCGCTGCGCGTGACGCCGACGGAAATGCTGACGCAGCTTCAGGACAGCCGCCGGTTTGGCGTCCCCGGCTACGGGCTGCTGTGGCTGAGCGCGAGTGGGAAGCTGCCGGCGGGCAAGACCATCCGGTTCGGGCTGGCCTTCAGCGCGGACACGGCTGAGAGAATGACGGCCGACGCCAAGGCTCTCTCCCGCAATGAACTCCTCGGCCTGCGGATGGCTGACGACCGGCCGCTGCACGTGGGGCGTGTGGCCGCCGACCGCACCGGCGTCGAAGTCTTCTCGCGCGTGGAGGTCACGACGGAGATCGCCGGGCGATACGACAACCCCTTCGACCCCGATCAGATCGCCGTGGATGCGCTGGTCACGCGGCCCGACGGCACGCCCGTTACGGTGCCCGGGTTCTATTACGTGCCCATGCGCCTGGAGATGAAGCTGGGGCATGAGCGGCTGCGCGTCGCCGGGCCCTCCGGCTTCCGCGTGAGGTACACGCCGACGGCGCCGGGGTCCTACCGGCTGGTGGTCAAGGCGACAGACCGCAGCGGCAGCGTCACCTCGGTGCCGGTGACCTTCACCGCCACAGCGGGGAAGCAGCCCGGTTTCGTTCGGGTGGCCCCGAAGTCGCCGCTTTACTTCGCGACGGATGATGGCCGAGCCTTCTTCGCTGTCGGCGAGGACATGGCCTGGGCCAATGGCCCGACGCCGATCGCCGACTACACCAGGTGGCTGACGAGCCTCGGCAAGGCCGGCGGGAATTGGGCGCGGCTGTTCCTCTCGAACTGGGAGAAGGGGCTCGAATGGATGCCCGCCCCGACGCCCGTGCCGGGCACCGGCACCTACCTGGGCCTCGGCAGGTACGCCCAGGACAACGCCTGGCGGCTGGATGAGGTGGTGAGGATGGCGGGCGAGAGCGATGTGCGGCTCCTCCTTTGCCTGGGGACCTTCGGCGAGTTCTACATGGGCGGGTTCTTCAACGAAGGCTGCTGGGTGAGCAATCCCTACAACGCGGCCAACGGCGGCCCCTGCGCCACGGCGGACGACTTCTGGACCAACGAGAGGGCGCGCAAGCTGTATAGGCAGCGGCTGCGCTACCTGATCGCGCGATGGGGGTACAGCCCCGATGTATTCGGCTGGGAGTTCTGGAACGAGGTGCCGCCCACACCGGCCAACGACGCCTGGCTGGCGGAGATGGCGGCCTACGTTAAAGCCAACGATCCCAACCGCCACCTGGTCAGCACGACGTATGGAGATGCGACTGTCTGGCGCTGCCCGGACGTGGATTTCAGCATGAAGCACACCTACGGGTCCGGGAATATCGACGACTTCACGCCCCTCATCACGGAGCAGACCCATGAGGCGATAGCCTTCGGAAAACCGTATCTGCAGGCTGAGTTCGGGCTAGACTGGCGGACGGGAGACGACCAACTCGACCCCAAGGGCACCGGGCTGAACATGCACAACGGCGCCTGGGCGAACATGATGGCCGGGGCGGCAGGGACCTCGATGTTGTGGTACTGGGACAGCTATGTGGACCCCCTCAACGTCTACCGCGTGCTCACGCCGGTACGCAAGTTCGCCGGCACGGTGGACTGGGCGAAGACGCGCTTCGTCCCCGTCGAAGGTCTGACCGCGCACACCGGTGACCAACAGCCGGAGACCTTCAGCACAGTGAAGATCCCGGCGACGCTCGATTGGGGAAAGACGCCCTCCGCGGAGTACACCGTCGGGCGCGATGGCTCGGTGAGCGGTGGGCCGATTGCCATGACGCTGGGCGCCCTCACGCGAGGCATCCCGGATCAGCTATACAGCCAGACCACGTGGCACGTAGACATGCCGCAGGCCGGGAAGGTCCTGGCGCGACTGGGGCAAGTGTGCCAGGCGGCGCGGCTGCAGATATCGGTGGACGGCAACCTGAAGCTGGACAGGCCCCTGGCCTCGGGAGAGCCCGGCAAGGGCCCCTGGAAGAGCACCCGGTACCTGTCGCAATACAAGCTTTGGGTGAGCGACTACGACGAGGATTTGGAGATCGATGTGCCGGCGGGCAAGCACACGATTACCTTCGTCAACACCGAGGGCGACTGGCTGCAGATCCGCAGCCTCACCCTCCCGTCGTACCGCAGCAGCCGCTATCCGTACGTGGACGTGCTGGGCCTCACCAGCGACCGGCTGGTGTTGCTCTGGGTGCACAACCGGGAGAGCACATGGCGCACCGAGGCGGACGGTAAGCAACCACACGAGTTGGCGAGCCTGAGGCTCACGGTGCCGGTGCCTGCCGACGGCGCCTGGCGCGTGCGGTGGTGGGATACGTTCAAGGGTGGGGTGCTCCACGAGGAGAGGCCGATGGCTGCGGACGGGGCGCTTTCGGTGGTCGTCCCGACCTTCGCACGGGACTTGGCCGCGAGGGTTGAGCGCGGAGGGTAGGTAGCAAAGACGCCTTGCCCTCTACTGGGGTGGTCGCCATCAGAGCCACGGATCAGGGCCGCTTGCCGATGACCAGGCGGTACTTGAAGGCCTGCGCGTTCAGTCGCAGCCGGCAGGTGTCGCCCGCCTGCGTAACCTCCACTTTTTCCTCCACGGCTCGCCCGTCCATGTCCACGGGCTCGACGCGGGCGATGGTCTTTCCCAGAGCGCCAAGGGCGTCCATGCGAAGCTCAACCTCGAAGGGGTTCGACCCCGGCAGTGGGATGAGCCACCAGACGTCGCCTGAGTTCGCGGGCGAACTCCCGTGAAGCAGGCGGAAGGCGCCGTTGGTGGAGACCTGCCCGAAGCTGATCATCTTCCCCCCGGCGTTGAGCGTCATGGAAGAGGGTCGAGGCGGGTCGAGGCTATACGCGATCTCGGCGACGCGGTCGCCTTCGCGCCTCACGGTGAGGACGCCGCCCCGGATGCGCGTGCCCTCGGCGTCGCCCTGGGGGATCATGCGCTGGCCGCCGCGATCGGGATTCCAGAGGCCGTAGCGGACATCGTGGGCTCCCGCGCCGATGGTGTCGGGCAGGTCGCTGATGATGTGAGCCTGGTACGTGCCGGGCTGCAGGAGCTTCTCAGTCGGCAAGTCGCACCAGGCATAGATCGACGCGGCCTCGGGGGGGCCTGACTTCGGGTGATCGACGTGGACGAAGACCTGCTCGCCCCTGGGCAGGGGCTCGAGGACCTGCCACTCGACGTCGATAACGACGTGCCGGCCATCCACCCGCCCGCCGGTCACGCGCGTGCGGATCGGACCGCGGCCGCCTGGATCGCCTGAGGGTGGCCTGGCATCGACGAAAAGCATGCCCGGCGAGGTGGCCATGCGGGCGGCGATGCCATCGCGCAGCACTATCTCCGCCGACCGGTCGCCTGCGCGTGCAACGAACCCGTACTGCGGCAGCGTGATACCCTCGACGCGCCACGGCGTAGCGCCGCGATTGGCCCAGACCTGCCCGCCGCCCCAGCGACCGACCGAAGGTCGGTCGCCAAACGTAGTGTGCTGGCGATGGATGTCGTCGCCCACGAACTCGTCGGCCTCCAGCGACGCCCGCCCAAGCCGGTCGCAGACGTCGTGAAGCAGGTAGTACGTCGCGACCGTGCCGCGGTTGCAGGGGCCGTCGCACATGGGGTTGCGTCCGCCGAGGACTGTGGTGCAGAGATAGTCATCGGTGCCGTAGCCGTGGGAGGGGTCGGAGTCGTACCGCTCGCCTATCCCGCCGGCGAAGAGCGTGAACACCCCGTGCGAGGCCATGTCATGCCAGGGCACGCGCTCGTAGTCGCTGGCGTTCGGCGTCCAAGTGTTGCCGGCGAGCCCGTCGGCCTCCCCGGCGTCGAGGTGGCCGATAAGGCCGTCGTGGCCGGACTCGCTGATGGTGGGCGCGTCGTTGCCCAGGATCTCCCGGATGCGATCGAAGGCCTTGCCCCAGGCATCGGCGCACTGCTGCTTGGTATAGAACCGCCCGGCCTGGTCGTAGTAGTCGACCACGGGGCACGACGCGAAGACGTCCAGGAAGTAGGCGGCGCAGCCGATGTTGTCGCGGACGAGCTTCACGTTGCTCTCGAGCCACGGCAGGAACGCGTGGGGGAGCCAGCAGTAGCTCTGCGCCCCGTTGAGGGTGTTGAAGAACGATCGCTGGGGGCGGCCGTCAGGGGTGAAGCTGATGTCGCGGTAATTGAAGCCCGTGGCATCCGGGTAGAAGTCGATGTAGTTGTCGTGCAGGGCGAAGAGCATCCCGGCTTCCTTCGCGGCGCGGACCATGTCGTCGAAGTCGGCGCGTGAGCCGCCGGCCGTCGAGGGCGGGTAGATGTCGGGCAGGCGGTAGTCGTAGCCCCAGCGCTGCCAGATATGCTGGAGGTAGACGGCATCGCTCAGGCCATACGCCCCGGCGCGGCGAAGGTCCCGGGCGACGGTCGCGTAGTCGCCGCCCCATTGGTCGATCATCATCCGCCCGAGGAGCTTCTGGTGGCCGCCGGTGGGCTTGTACCCGGCGAGGTCGCGGAAGGCTCGGGCTGCGGCGAAGGCCCCGCGGTCCGAGGGCACGAGAGTGATCGTGCAGTCGCCATGCGCCACGAGCGAGCACCTCTGCTCGGTGGGCCGCCACTGGAACTGATCGGGGAAGACACTGGAGGCCTGGGTGAGGCTGAGGCCAGGCGACCCTGCGGGTCCGCCGCCGGCCGGCCCTGCGGGCCCGCTGCCGCCCTGGAAGTCGGCACCGGCGTGGCGGGTGCTCAGATAGAAGCCGCCGGGCCAGATGTCGATCGGCCCCCTGGGCACGAAGACGTTGCCGAAGCCCGCGTAGAGGCGACGGACGGTCGCCGAGGCTGGCCCCAGGTAAAGCTTTGTGAACATGGGCCTGCCGTCGAGGGCGCGATGGACGCCGGGCATGGAAAACGCCAGGCGCAGCCCTCCCTTCTCCGCCCAGACGCGGACCCGGACGCCGATGCGCTGGCCCTGACGCGAGAGGGCGTAGTCATACACGAGGCCCCCACCTGCCGCTGGCGAGGCCTTCCAGCTATCGACAGTCATCTCGCTGCGCCAGCCGGCGATCGGTGTGCCGTCGATTTCGGCTTCATAGGCGTCGAATACCAGCGACTTCGCGCCATCCCCTGCGAAGGCGATGGATCGGTCGAAGAGGCCGGTCGGACCGTCGACAATGGCCGCTCCGAGCTTGCCTGCAGGGCTGTCGAGGAGCCAGCTTGCCTTGCCTGGCTTGCCATGGAGAGCGGCCCGGGCAATGAAGAGAGCCTTCTGGCGGAGGGCGGCGTTGCCCTCGCCCACTGCCGACCTTAGCCGGCTCTCGGTGACGATGGTCGGCTCGCCCCAGTGTGCGAGATCGCAGGTCGTATTGTTGTTGAGACCGGGCCCCTGCCAGAGGCGGAGGGTGATGGCCTTGCCCCGGAAGGCGCTGAGGTCGACGTCCGCAGGCTCCCAGGTCTTCGACGCGCTGAAGCGGCGGAAGAGTTCTCGGAAGTCGTCGGCGCCCTGTAGGGAAGCGTAGACACGAAACTCCACGCCGTCGCTTTGCAGCTCGCCCGGTTTGCTGTCGCGAAGGGCGGTCCAGAAGCGGAGGCGGCAGTTCTCGTCAGGCAGCTTGACCGGGATGTCGAGCCACAACGTGCCCCAGCTGGGCTTCCATGGCTCGTGCAGGCTGAGGCTGCTGCGATAGCCGCCGCGATCGACGGTCTCGGGGAGGATCATCAGGCCGGTCTCGTCGTCGCCGCCCAGGAAGCCGACGCGCAGCGAGCGGGCCGCCTGATCGCGGATCTGGATGCCCGGCCGCCAGCAGGGATGGTTCTCCAGCGCGAGGGCCCCACCCGGCGGGAGGACGAGGAGGTCCTCCGGCTTCGGATCGGCCCAGGGCTCATGATAGCCCACAGCGTCAGCGACTTTGGCGAGGAGAACCGGATAAGCCACCAGCTTCTGCCCTGCGACGGAGAACTCGGCGAAGGCGTGCACCGGGTAGAAGGCGCCGTAGCTGTGGGGGCCGGGCGTGACGGGGAAAGCGAGCGTCGCATCCTTGCCGGCCTCTACGGTGAAGGGCTGGGTCGCGGGCGCCTGCACCGTCCAGTCATCCGTCACCTTGACGGTGACCTGCCCCTGAGCCGTTGCCTGGGCGCCGTTGTGGATGCCGACGCTGACTGCGAGAGGCTTGCCGAGAGCTTTGACTTCACCCACATCGCCGATGGAGACCGTGACGCCGCCGGCCGTGTCCTCGGCCGGATAGAACGCCCACACCGAGGACACTACGAGCGCCGCAAGCATCGCCGCAGCCGATCCTGTTCGCACTAACCTTGCCTCCCGGGGTGTGTCACTGCGGAACGACCTCGCGGCCCTTGAACCGCAGGCGCATCGCATCGCCAGGCTTAGGCAGAAGACTCCTGTAGGCGCCCAGCTCGTCGGGCTTGAAGCCGGCGACGACGATCCACGCCCCCTTCCCCTCTTGTATGCGGCAAGGCAGATCTCCGACCCTTGCCCGCACATCCGGCGGCAAAAGTCGCGCGGTCGAGAAGCACGCAGCCCCATCCCTCACGCGTTGCCGCACCGCCGACAGCGTCTTCTCACTTACCTCGATCCCGCAGAGGAACAGCGTCGTCACCGAGCGCAGCGGACCCTCGCCGACGAGGTGGTCATACACGGCCACCGGCGCGCTCGGGTAGGTGAACCGCCAGCCCCGCTCGCGGTAGACCTCGCTGTTGGCGTTGACCGCCCGCGGATCGGTGGTCCCGCCTGTGAGCAGGGCCCACACCTGCAGCCACTCGCCGGTCTCGGCCGTGGGCGGCAGGTTCTCCGCCCCGTAGAGCGTCTTCCAGTAGTAGGACGACCCCTGTCCCCAGTCGCTGTCTGGGAAGCGGATGATCGCGACTTCGGGCTCGTAGTCGCGATACGTGTATCCCCGCGGGTGAGCCGGGACGTAGTCGCTGTGAAACTCACGCAAGGCCAGCCCATACCGCGTGAGTTCGTAGCTCGCGCCTCGCTGCCGGCACAGCGCGACCATCGCCTCGGTGTAGACGTTGTCGACTCCAGCGGCATGGGCGAGCCGCAGGGCCGCCGCATACTCCTCCACCGAGTGCCCCGGGAACTTGTCCAGCCACCAGAGGTCAGGGCTGAACCACAGGTCCGTGCCATACTCCTTCGCCGCCCCGAGCGCCATCGCCAGCACGACCGGGTGGATGTCCTCCTTGAGCAGCTTCGGGCAGAGGGTGACACCGGCCTGGGCCAGCGGGTGCCACAGCACCGGGAACACGCTCTCGACGATCATCCGCCCGCCGTGCTGGCGGTTGTACGCGGCGACGCCGGCCGCCGCCTGCTCGAAGGCCTCCCGCGCCTGCGGGAGGGTCATGCCAGTGGTCTCGACCAGGTAGGGGCGGCGATGGTCGCGGTCGGGCAGGTCAGCGTAGAAGTTGCGGCACAACTGCATGTGCTCGCCCTCGTCGTAGACCACGCCCTCGAACAGCCCTGTCGCCGCGGCACGGTCCAGGGCCGGGGCCTCGATATCCCAGCGGTGACAACCTCCCGGCGCCACGAACCGGTCGTGCCCATCCGGTGCCTTGCTCTCGGCGACCCAGTTGGCATTCTCGTTGTTGAGGGCGAAATGCATCTTGGTCGCCTTGCAGAACGCGAGCAGTTCGTCGAACTCGCCGTTGTCGAGCTGGTGCGGGTCGAGGTGGACCTGCAGGAAGTTGACGCCGAGGTCGCGGAGGCCCAGGAGCAGGGAGGGGCTGTCGCCCCAGTTGAGGTCGATGCCGCGCAGGTTGGGGTGCGAGGGGATCGGTGTCAGCCTGCCGAAGATGCTGCTCACCCGCGTCGCACCTGCCGGTAGGACCGCTAACGCGGCATGCCGGTCGGCCGGACCTGCTCCGGGCATGGTCGCCGTCACCCGGTACAGCCCGGCGGTCAGCTTCGGTGTACGCAGAGAGACCTGTCCCTCGGCGCCCCGCCACGCGACCGGGACGGCGCGCTCGAAGACTCTGTGCCCACCCCAATCCTCGATTCTCACCGTCACCGGCGCCCCGGCCATGGGATCCAGGGACCACACGCCTGTCTGGACCTCGGCACTCTCACCCTCATGGCAGCGGTCGGCGCTGAGATCGATCTCCACGAGCGCCCTCACGGACGGTGACGTATTGTCGCCAGGGCCCGCACAACTCACGGGCGTCCACGAGACGAAGTCCAGCGGCGAGGCGACCACTGCCGCCGGCCCGCCTCCAGCTGTCCATCCCAGCCCGCTCGATAGCCGCCCGACCTCGTCCGCGCCGTGCCAGGCCCGCAGGTCCACCGCGATCTTCGGATCGGCCGCCGGCGTGAAGTCATACTTGAGCACGAAGCCGCGGCCGTCGGGTCCGGGCACGACCGAGGTGCGCCGGTGCTCACCGCTGCCCGGCTCGATCCGCCAGCCTTCAGGGCCCGACAGGTCCGCCTCGGCCCCGCCACCGCCGGAAAGCTTCACCCCGTCGAAGGCCACCACGCCGCTCGGGTGGGCGAGGGCTTCCTTCTGGTCCATCCTCAGCCTTACAGTCACGATATGCCGGAAGTCGCACAGAGGCCGGTCGCCGACATGCGGGCGGTAGTCTAGGGCCCGATCCGTGGTCAGGTCGATCACGTGGTCAGCCCCGGCGCCGGTCGACCCGAGCAGCAGGTCCGCGTGCCCGGTCTCGAGGCAGTAGAGTCCCGAGGTGTTCCCCTTATCATCCACGACCTCGACGTAGATCCACTCGTCCTCGCGAGCCCCGCTCGTGTGGAAGGACAGGCGCCGGTAGCTCCCGGCCGTCGGCAGGTCGTGGCGCAGCCAGATCCAGCCGTTGCGCGGGGCTGCCTCCGTCGAGCGCGCTTCCACCTCGACGCGGTTGGGGCCCATCGCCATCAACCCCGTGACGTCGTACGTCTGCGCGTCCCAGGGCGTGTCGCCGACGCTGACCCCGTGTCCGTTCACGATCAGCCGGTAGCGCTCCCACGCCGCGACGCGCAGGAGGGCTCGCGTCGGCTTATCCTTCAGCGCCATCTCTCCGGCGAAGCGCACCGCCTTGCCCCCGGGCTCAACTCCCGCGGGCCCGATCCACTGCGGTTCAGCGGCTGCGTGGGCCGGCGTCTGAAGCGCCACCACACCGAGGATCAGCAGGGCTACGGCAGGCACACACGCGCTAGCATCGGTCATCGAACCACCTTCTCTCTGCCGAGAATGTAGCTCTTCTTCGCCAGCGTCCCCTGCCGCCACGCCTGCGAGAGTTGTCGGATCAATGGCTGTCTGGCCCCATCCGTCGCCTGCCGGAGGTGCGAGGTGAAAAGACGCAACTCCTGCTTCTGCGTCTCGGTGGCGAAGCCGTCGCACTGATAGTCCTCCCAGAGCATGCCGGGGATGCCGCCTTCCTCGTAGGTCGCCCGCAGCCATGGATAGGCCGCCGTCAGCACGTGCATCATCGCCCCCAGGCGCGGCTCCGGAAGGTTGTAGTGCACCTGGTAGTTCGTGCCGTACTTGGCGTTGATCGCGATGTCGCGCATGTTGTCGAACTGCGGCATCCACGCGGGGATGACGCCCTGCCGCATGCACTGCCGGGTCAGGTCGCGCACCTCAGACGGCGTGTATGGGATCGTCGTGTAGTCCGAGTGATAGCGCACCACGCCCGACGCCTGCACGATCTCCGCGATCAGTCCGCAGCGTCGCTGGCTGAAGTAGATGTGGCGCAGATGCGGGTTGGGCGTCGCCGGGTCGAGCCCGCTCACCAGGACGTTACCCCCCTCGGTACGGACCATTACCGTCGCCTCCGGCACGACCTTGCGCATCCGCTCGAGCGTCTCGCGGTAGTTGCGCACGCGCAGTTCCGTGCGGAAGCGGTCGAAGTCGGCGATCGCCGGGCTCCAGTCGTGGAAGGGGTTGGCCGGATTCGTGTACTCCCAGATATGCCCGAACTGGTTGTGCACCTGGTTCGCCTCGGGATCGATGGCCGAGAAGTCGGCGTAGGTTGTGCCCCAGGCGGCGTTGACGGCGGCGATGGTCCCGTACCTTTCGCGCAGCCACGCCCGGAAGGCCTTCTTGCCCAGCGTGCCGATCGGGTAGCGGATGTTGACGTCCTGGCGCATCCAGCCGCGCGTGTCCTCCGCGTCGAAGGGCACCGGCCCGTCCTCGCTCTGGTAGTAGAGATCGCCCCAGCGGCGGAAGAGGTAGGTCCACAGCCCCGTCGTGACCTCGGGCAGCATGGGGTCGGCGTAGCTCATCTCGACGACGGACGCGCGGTCGTAGGTGTGCTTGCGGCCCGTCATCCAGTCATAGATCTCCCCGAAGGCCATGCGGTTGATGGGGTACGTGCCCATCCCGGTGATCTGCAGGCCGTCGCGCCGCGCGACCTCGAGGGCGTACTTGAGCGCGTCGCCGTTCTCGTTGGAGGTCTCGTCCTCCATGCTGTACATGTAGGCGCCCTTGGGCGCGTCGAAGATCCACGGCATGTTAGTCGTCGCGGCGAGGTTGATCCCGCAGTCCATCATCTCGCGGAGACGGGCGGCGATGTGCTGCTCGGGGAAGGGGCCGAGTTGGATGTTGGTGCGCATGTCGGCCATGATCTGCGACATGATCGCCGGCTCGCGACGGCCGTTGCGCACGACGGTCGTTGGGCAGCGCGGGTTGAACCGGACAGCGAGGGACGACGCATCCACCGACACCGGCACCTCCGCGGTGGCGATCGCGACCGGCCCCGTGTGGATCAGCTTGACGACCACGTGCTTCGTCCACGGAGCGACCTGGAGATAGAGCGTGCCCCTTATCTCTTTCTCCCCAATCGGCTCCTTCTGGTGGCAATCGAAGGCCGTCATGAACTCCTCGAAGGTGTGGATCCAGCGCGTGATCTTATCGGGCTGGACGCCGTCGTCGAGGGTGAGGGTGCACGGGGCGGGCTCGATCTGTTCAGCCGTCGGCGACACGCGGAAGGGCATCTCCCACGACACCATGTCGCGCCCCTCCCAAATGTTCAGCCAGTCGCTGTAGTCGCGGTAGTAGCGGAAGAGCGTGCGGAAGCGGACGCGGTACTCGCCCGGCACGAGGCCGAAGTTCTGCGGCGTCTCGCCCGGGACGGTGGTGGCGAAGTTGATCCATACCTCCCGCGCCTCGCCGGGGTAGATGTAGGTGAGGTCGCGCAGGTAGAGGTTGTAGGGTTGGCCGATCATCGCCCAGTTGCCGGCCGCGTCCTTGCGGTAGAGTAGGGGCGCCATCAGCCATCCGCCCATGCCCTCGGGCTTCAGGATGGTGTCGCCTGTGTTGGTGTAGCGGAACTTGAGCCACACGCGGTCGCCGGCCTCGATCGCGCCGGAGCGGACGAAGGGCTTGCGGTCGAAGGCGGGGTAGGTAGCTGGCGTGTCGGACAGGTCCGGCTTCATCGGATGGCGGCCGCCGGGGCGGAGGTTGGCGGTGATCGATCCCAGGTATTCCACCTTCAGCCCGAGCCGCCCCGGCAGGGCCAGGTCGAAGAGGTCCCTTCCCTTGCGCCGGGCAGCATCCTCGAAGGCAGTCGCCTCGACCGCGACCGGGAAGCTGCCGTCACCCTCGGTCCAGGTCAGGCGGTAGGGGATGGGCACGACATCGTAGGCCCGCACCTTCCTTGGCACAGAGCACGTCAACCTGAAACGTCCCAGCTTGATCTCGCGCCGGTCGCTCGCGGCGCCTTCGTATCGGGCAAGCTGACCCGTCGCCGCTGCCTCGCGCCGCAGCGGGTCATAGACCAGACCGCCGTCGGCATGGATGGGGTATTCCCAAACCGGAGCGGGCGCGGGCACCTTCGGAGCCGCAAGGCAAACGCATACCCCGGCGCCTAGCAGCGCGCCGAGGAGGGTGATAGTCCGCAGCATGACCGCCCTTTCGCGGCGAAGGCGCCCCTGTCCTGCCTGACGTTGTCCCGCCGCGCAGGATGTAAGCCGCCCGGGTGGAAGACTCCCACCGCAGTCGTTACGAGTTCTCGAGAGGAACAGGTCGTCCCACCATGACACAAGTCGCCCTTCGCCTTAGCATCCTTGCCGTCCTCGCGGTCATACTCGCCTCGCCCTGCCACGCCCAGAACCTATTGCCCAACTCCTCCTTCGAGGAGGGCGCGGTCGGCTGGCAGCTCTGGCGTGGTGACCCGGCCACCTCCGACGGTGGCGTTGTCGAGGATGGTGCCTGGCGCGGGACGAAGTGCTTCCGCGTCGTCAACCGCGGCACGGGCGGCGCCAACCTCCACTCCGACCCCATCCCGTGCAAGCCCAACTCCGCCTACACGCTCTCGGCCTACGTCCGCGCACAGGGCGGAGTGCGCCTGGCGCTCTGCGCTTGGGGTCTAGACGCCGACGGCAAGCTGGTCTCCTACAGCATCGGCGGCGACCAGTTCGTCCCCGGCGATCAGCCCACCTACGCCCGCATCTCCAAGTCGTTCTTCACCCCGGCCAACTGCACCCAACTGAAGGCGCATCTCGTCTGCAACGGCGGCACGGTCTGGTGGGACGGCGTGCAGATCGAGCCCGCCTTTATGCCCAGCCCGTATATCGACGGCCCACCCCTGAGCGAGGCCGCCCGCCGGGCCATGCCGGTCAACATGCTCATGAACTCCGGCTTCGAGTCTCGGGACTTCGCGTGGTCGTTCTGGCAGCATGACGCGACGCTCTCCTCCGGCGAAGTCGATCCCACGGGCGGTCACACGGGGCCGGCTGCGTTCCACATCACGAGCCGCGACCCCGGCGGGGCGAACGTCTTCTCCCGCGCAGTGCCCTGCGATCCGAAGACGACCTACACCATCTCCGTCTGGGCGCGCGTGAAGGGCGGCCACCACCTTCAGGTCTGCGGCTGGGCCCTCGACGGCGAGGGCAAGACCCTCTCCTACGCCATCGACGGCTCGACGGCGCTCCCGGCCGATGTGCCGGAGTACCGCCGCTTCACAAAGACCTTCACCACACAGGACGGCTGCACCCTCCTGCGCGCGCACCTGGTCTGCGAAGGCGGCGAGGTATGGTGGGACGACATCCAGATCGAGAAGGGCGATCACGCCACCGACTACGCCGAGGGCCAGAGGCCCGACAATCCAGCGACGGCCTACCACGAGGCGGCTCAGTACTCGGCGGCGATGATCCGCGAAGCTCGCCTGCGCGATGCCCTCAGCCAGGCCCGGCGGCTGTGCGGCTACCGGGCGGCGCATCCTCGCATCGCCGAGGCGAAGGCCACGCTCGCGCGGGCCCAGGCGCAGGTCGCCAGTGTATCGGCGGCCCTTGGCGCGCCCTACATGGTGCCGGACTTCCGCCACGCGGATTACCCCCGCATCGCAGCCGATAGCGCCGCCGCCGAGAAGTCCCTGAGCGCGATATGGCGGCTACTGGGCGTCACTCCCGCCATCGATTTCACCTCCTGGCAGCCCTCCAACCAGGGCCTCGACGACGGCCGCAAGCTCACGGACACCATCGTCTTCTACCCCTGCTTCACGACCGATCGCTATTTCCAGAAGGGCGCCAACTGGGACGTGTTCAAGCCCTTCGGCTTCCGCATCGTGAGCGGTTGGTGGGGCGCCTGGACCGACGATCAGGGCAAGCCCTACTTCGCCAACCTGGATCGTCTCATCGCCCAGTGCGCCGAGCACGGGTACAAAGTCGACATCTGTCCCAGCGACGCCGAGGGCGTGCGCTGGCTCGAGAAGACCCTCCCGCCCGGCGACATCTACCTCAAGAACGCGAAGGGCGAATGGTCGCCCAGCGGCAACTGCCACGACACGCTCGATATCTGGAACCCGCGCGTCCGCGAGGAGGGCGAGAAGTACCTCACCGCCTACGGCGAGCACTACCGCCACGACCTGCGCGTCACCTCCTACGAACTCGTCAACGAACCCGCGCTGAGCATCGAGCGGATGACCCATGGGTACGACTCCGAATACCTCGGCCCGGGCGGCTATGGTCCTCACGCCGGGGCGGAGTGGTCGCGTTGGCTCACAGCGAAGTACGGCACCATCGCCCGCCTCAACGATCTCTGGCGCACGAGTTACGCCGACTTCGCGAGCGTGACGCCTCCCGCCGACCTCACCCCTCCCGTGCCGATGAGCAGCGGTCAGGCCGTCGCGACCGGTCCCATCCGCGACTTCCAGACCTTCCGCTACAAGAGCCACGCGGAGCACTTCCAGCGCATCGTCGCGGCCCTCAAGCACGGCGATCCCGGCAAGCCCGTAATGTCGCAGATCTACCAGGGCTTTGGTCTGCGCAAGGAAGCTGCGGACGATCTCCTGGATATGGCGTCCCTGCCCGACTGGGATTTCCTCGGCACCCACGACTGGCCCGGCGCCGGCCCGGCGACGGACTCGCTCTTCGCCTACTCGATGCGCCGGTATCGCTGGCGGCCGCACTGGGAGGAGGAGTTCATCTGGAGCCAGTGGGAGGGCAAGGACACGCCGGAGCCTGAGCTGCGCGCCGCCGCGACGAGGAACCTCTGGCGGCAGGTCGCCTGGGGCGCACGCGGCGTCTCGCTGTTCAACCTCGAGGGCGAGTGGGCGCATGACAGCCCGCAATCCTGGAACAACTCGATGATGAACCTGGAGGCCGACTACCAGATCCCCCGCTACGCAACCGGGGCCTTCCCGGTCGTCGAGCGCAAGGCGAATCTGATCAAGCAGGCGCTCTTCAGCACTCACCTCACGAACCAGGGCGTCGCGATCCTGCTCTCGACGTCCTCGGTGCTTGTGGCCCAGCCCGAGAACCGCGCGCAGGACCTCGGGCGCGAGATCGCCGCGGACATGCTGACCCGCCACCTCACCCCCTTCGTCGTGCCCGAGGAGTGCATCGTCGACGGGCGCGAGGACCTCTCGCCGTACCGCGTCCTTGTGGCTCCGTGGGCGATCAACGTGCCCGACGGGCTGCAGACGAAGCTGCGCGCGTGGATCGAGAACGGGGGGACGCTCATCGCCCTGGGGCCGATAGGGCTGTTCGACCCGTGGGGCAAGCCGTCGCAAGGGTTGCTGCGCTCGGCCTTCGGGGACATTAGCTGGCAGTATGACGCCAAGGCCGGCGCCTGGCGCCCCGCTCCCGCGCAGGATGGTGTGGTAACGGCGCGCCTGGGCAAGGGCACGATCGCCCTCCTAGCGGAGCCGCCCGACCCGGCGGAGAAACGGCTCGCACTAGTGCGGGATCTCGTGCGGCAGGCAGTTCCGGTGCCCTCGGTCGCCACAGACCTCGACACGGTCGAGTTGATGCTCAGCGAGAACGCGGCGGGGGAGAGGTACCTGTTCGCCATCAACCTCAGCCGCCACGACGCACGGACGGGGACCGTTGCCGTACGCGGCAAGTACGCGGGCGTGCGCGAACTGACCCTTGAGGGCTCGCCGGAGGTGGCCGTCACCTACGCGAACGGGGTCACGCAGGTTCCGGTCGACCTGCAACCCGGCGACGGCCTGTTCTTCGCCTTGGGGAAGGACACGATCACGCGCTGAGCCCTTCCGCCGGCGATTCCCGGCTACTGCGCTTCAGCCCAGAGGCGCCGCACGTTGGCGGCGGACGCCTCCACCGACGCGCGCTCCGGTGGCCCGCCGATCTCCATCGAAACGTAGCCCGAGTAGTCCACGGACTTCAGATGCCAGAAGACCTCGGCGAGTGGCACCACGCCCGTTCCCGTGACAACGTGCGTGAGATCGGCGGCGCGGTCCGAGGCGTGCATGTGGACCACTCGCGGCGCAACCTGGGGCAGGAGGTCCAGCACACTCGCCCCGGACTCCATCGGATTCGAGGTGTCGAGGTTGATTTTCAGCCGCTCGTCATCGACCAGTTCGAGGATGCGGAGGAAGTCGCGCGGGTCCGTTCCGATGACCGGATGGTCCTCAAAGGCCAGCACAACGCCCTGCTCCTCCGCGGCATCGAGGCACTCGCGCAGCCCCTCCGCCACCAGGCCGAGCGTCTCCTCCCGCTCCTGATCCGCGACCCAGCTCCCGGCGACGACACGGACGATATTCGTCCCGGCGAGGACGGCACTCCGTATCCCGCGAAGGACCTGCTCTCGCTGGGCGGCCCGGAGGGCGGGATCGCGCGGCGCGAAGTCGCAATAGGTCGTGTACATCGACACCTCGAGGCCAACTTCTCGGATGGCCTCGGCCTGGCCCACCACAGACTCCTCCGACCACTCGACCACGAAGCTGTCATACAGCTCCACGCCGTCCAGGCCCACTTCGGCGGCCTCGGCATACCAGGACTCGGGCAGCATCTCGCCGCGGAAGACCTTGTCGAAATACAGGATCGGAATGGCGCCCAGTTTCACTCGCGGTCACTCCCCTCTCGATGAATCTTCCACCGTCCAGGTTCGACGTTGGGGCCGCCCCCACCTTTCCCCCTCGGGGCGAGGATCAACCCGGTCTACTTCTGCAGGAAACGCGTCGTCTTGATGGAAGACCACGCCTGCAAGTTGATCGGAGCCGCTTTCGGGGGCGACATGAAGATGACGTCGACGTGCCTTGCCATGCTGATCGTGTCGGTGGCCGGAGTGTACGCTGCTCAGCCGGGGGCGACGCTCGATGTCGGGCAGGATGGCTCGACGGTCACGCTTGCGCTTGACGGGCAGACGGTTGCGCGGGGTGAGGGGCGGCCGATCGCGTCGATCCTCTACTCCGACGAGGCGGACCTGTGGAAGGCGCAAACCTGGCGCGAGCTGCAGCCCGACGCCGTCGCCGTGCATCACGACGGGCAGGACGTCGTCGTGGAGGTCAAGTCCTTCGGCGGCAGGGCTGTGACGATGCGCTTGCGGGCGCACGTTGCCCACGCCGCCACCGAGGTAGAGTGGCGGATCACCGTCGAGAACCACGCCCCGGGCACCGTCGTCGGGGTCACCGGACCGGCTCTGCGAGGCGTCGTCGACCAACCGGGCGGCATGCTCTACATGCCCAACCGGCCGGGGCAGAGGCTGGCCGATCCCTGGCGCGTCCTCGCCCAGAACGTCTCCCACCTCGCCTACCCGGTGCCGGCGTCGATGCAGTTCGTGACCTACGCGGGGGCCGCCGGGGGCGTGGCGTACCATGTCTGCGATCACCGGATGGTCTACAAGGAGTTCCTCTTCGGCGGCCCGGATCGCGAGTTGAACGTCGTGCAGTACCCCTTCGTGCAGCCGGGCGGGCACTGGGAGTCGCCGGCGATCCTCTGGCAGGCGCTCCGCGGCGACTGGCATGAAGCGGCCGACCGCTACCGCGCGTGGTTCCGCACGTGGGCCTCGCCGCCGCAGGTCTCCCCGCAGGTGAGGGCCTTCCCGGTGATGGGCGGGACGGTCATCCGCGCCCGTCCGGAGGACGACGCCAACCTCCACGACGTCATGAAGAGCCAGGAGGTCGGCACGTACGCCGCCGCGCTCGAGCCGATCAGGAAGCTCAAGGACTTCGGCTTCCAGGGCACCCACCTCGTCGGCTGGTTCGGGCAGGGGCACGATACGACGTACCCCGACTACCCGCCCTCCCTGGACATGGGCGGCCCGGACGGGTTGAAGGCGCTGGTGACGAACATGCACGGGATGGGCATGCTTGCGACCTTCTACCTGAACGCCCGGCTGGCCAATGTTGCGAGCCCGACGCTGGTGGCGCATCTCGACTGGCAGGCGCACCTGCCCAACGGCGAGATCTACCGCGAGACCTATGGCGACCAGTCGTTCACGCTCCTCTGCCCGGCGTCGAAAGGCTTCCAACAGCATCTGGTGGGCGAGGTGCTCAAAGTCGCGCGCGACTATGGCGGCGACGGCGCCCAGCTCGATCAGATCGGGGCCGCCCACTCGGTACTGTGCTTCGACCGCACCCACGGACACTCGACCCCGGCGACCGCCTGGGCCGAGGGTTACTCGAAGATGCTGCGCGACATCCGCAAGACCTCGCGCGAGGTCAACCCGCGCTTCTGGACGTGGATCGAGGGCGCGTGGGAGGGGGCCGGGCAGTTCGTCGACGCCTCCCAGGGCGGCTTCTGGGCGGACATACCGGGCGTCCAGACCTTCCCGCGGCTCTATCGTTACACGATGCCAGAGCACACCATGTTCGGCGACTCGCGCATGGGCGACATCCCCTACTGGTGCCCCACCGACATCCATCGCGCGATGCGCATCAACGCCGCCGCAGGCGACGTCTTCCTGCACGGGCGGTTCATGGACGATGTGGGCCTCACGGTCACGCCCGCGGCCGAGGTGCACTGGTTCCGCGACCGCTCGGGGGCCGTCCTGACGGTCGTGGGCACGGGTCAGACTGAGCAGACCTATGCCCTGCGCATTGACCTCACTGCCCTCGGGCACACGACTGCGCCCAAGTCCGCTCGCATGCTCGCCGCCGACAAACCGGCGCCTGTTCGCATCGACAACGGCGCCCTCGTGGCCGAGGCTACCGTGCCGCCGGGGCAGGTGGAGGCCGTGCTGCTCGAGTGGTAACGTGATTGTCCCGGGCCTCGGTCGCGCGCAGGAAGTGTGCCGGTGCGAGGCGAATAGGTCTTCGTCGGCTGCGGTCTGTCCGCGGAGCCCGCGCCGGCGATGAAACGCTCGCTGCGCTGCCGGTTGCTCGACAGCGCCCATGCCACGCAGCGTCCCTTGGGACGCAAACCCGTCGCGTGGATCGCGGAAGTGACGGTCGCCCATGGCTGACCCTGGCGCGCTGATC
Source organism: Armatimonadota bacterium (assembly GCA_003170595.1). GTDB lineage: Bacteria > Armatimonadota > Zipacnadia > Zipacnadales > FEN-943 > FEN-943. Next base: position 36,188 of record PMZA01000195.1, on the reverse strand, counting down.
TCGTCGCCTTACATGCAGATACTGCTCGTGCTTGGCCTGTCGTTCCTCATGGGGCTCGAGCGTGAGGAGCACAAGGCGCGGCCGGGCAGCTACGTGTCCGCGGGTGTGCGGACCATTCCGCTCATCGGCCTCCTCGGCTACATGCTGGTCGTGTTGTCCCCGGACAATCTCCTGCTGGCCGCCGCGGGCCTCCTCGCGGTCGCCGTCTTCCTGGTCGTCTCCTACCAGCACAAGATCGCGCAGGGCAGCGGCGGGTTCACCAGCGAGATGGCCGCCCTCGTGGCCTATGCCGTCGGCGCGCTGATCGCCCATAACGAGCCGTGGATCGCGGTCGCGGTCGCCGTCGCGGATGTCCTGCTGCTCAGCGCCAAGCAGTCGCTGGAGGGCCTCGCCCAGCGTTTGGACCAGGGTGAGCTGACCACCTTCGTGAAGTTCCTCCTGCTTGCCGGCGTGGTGCTGCCCGTTCTCCCCAACCAGGCCTTTACGCAGTTCGGGATCAACCCCTTCAGGACGTGGCTGATCGTAGTCGTGGTCAGCGGCATGTCCTATGGCAGCTACCTGCTCCAAAGATGTGTGAAGGCCAGGCAGAGCGCGGTCCTCTCCGCGCTTCTCGGAGGAGCGTACTCCAGCACGCTGGCGACGGTGACGCTCGCCAAGGGGTCGGTGGGGCAGGGGCGGCCCAGGCTCTACTCGGGGGCCATCGTTCTGGCTACCGCTGTCATGTATCTGCGGCTGGGCATCCTCATCTACATCTTCAACCCGGCCCTCGCGACGCAGCTGGAAGCGACCTTCGGCATCCTCATCGTGGTGACGGCCCTCGCGGGCCTGGCGCTGATGGCCGTGCGTAGTCGAGCCGACGCCGCGCCGGTTTCCGGCGTGGAAATCGACCGCAATCCCCTCGAGCTGGTCACCGCTTTCGTCTTCGCGGCGCTGTTCATCCTTCTGTCCGTGGCCACCCGGCTGGTTTCGCAACACCTCGGGAGCGCAGGAGTCTACGGGCTCGCCGGGATCATGGGCGTCACGGACATCGACCCCTTCGTCTTGAGCCTGGCCCAGGCGGGGCTCGGTCCCGCGGCTGCGGTGGCGACGCCGATCACCACGGCGGCCCTCGCGGTGATCATCGCCGCCGCCAGCAACAACATCGTCAAGGGCATCTACGCCATAAGCTTTGGGGGGCGGCAAGTCGGCCTTCCCGCCCTCGTTGTCCTGACCGCAATCGGGATCGCCGGCATCCTCATCTACGCCCTGTAACCGGCACGCGGGTCCCGGCTCCTGGCAGCACTTCCTCGCCGGAAGAGTCCTACCTCGCGCCCATCCGGACCTCCACTCGCCGAACCAGCAGATCGTCGCCGAAGGCGACGAGGCGGAAGTCCGAGCCCCGGTGTTCGCGGTGGGCGAGGCGTGCATCCGGTAAGACGAATATGTGTGTCTTCCACTCGCCGGTGTTGGTCCGCGCGCACAGCGGGGCGCTCTTGAAGGCTCCCCTGATCGGCGCCGTCTCGTCGGTGGAGTCGTAGTCCAGGCCGAAGTTCTTCTCGCCCCGATCCAGATACTCGACGGCGATCTCCACTGGCTGCTTCGGGTCGCGCGGGACGCCGTCGGCAAGGGCGAAGTAGATAAAGGTCTCCTCGCTGCCGCCGGCCAGGTTGGTGCGCCGGTGGTCACCCTCCGGCAGTCCCTGGATGAAGGGCATGGTCATCCCCTGGCCCGTGCAGCGCTGGCCGAGGAGGAGGAAGGCGCCCGAGGGTGGCTCGCCCGGTGGCGCCGGTTTCAGTCGCGCCGGGTCCGGGCCGGTGCGCACGAAGAGGCACGGGTCGACGAGGCAGTTGGGATGCGAACTCGCGACCGCCAGCAGGTTCCATCCGCCGAAGACCAGGAAGGACGAGATCGAGCACTCCCCCGACGTCCCGATCCGCCCGCAGGGCCAGCCGTTGACGTAGACGATATTCAGCGTCCCTCCCTCGCCCCACGGCGCCCCAGTGTTGCCCAGGCGCAGCATCAGGTCGGCGCCCTGCCACTCGGCTGGCACGTAAACGAGGCGGCGGTAGATGCCCCAGCTCTTGTCGCGACGAAGGTCCGTGTCGAGACGGATCGGCGTGGTGAGAGACTGCCAGCCGCCGTCCCAGATCGCGGGCGTGGTCGCGTCGACATCGAGGTTGTCGTTGAGTTCATCCCCGCCGACCGTCGAGCGCCCGGCGTCGATGAGGCGCAGCTTCCACGCGCCGGCGAGGTCCATCAGGCGCGTGCGAGGGTAGGTGTGGGCCTCGAAGGCGGGCTTCCCGTCCGCCAGAACGCGCAGGTGAGCGGGTTTGCCAGGCACACCGGTGCAGTCGTAGTCGAAGGTCTTGATGACGACGTTCGCGGGCATGGGACCCTTGCCATCGATCCACTTGCGCAGGACGCCGTCGGTGCGGCCCAAGTCGCGAAGAGAGGCGCCCTCGGCGCGGGCGGTCTGGCTACCCGAAACCTGTTCGCCGCCCACCTCGATCTTGAGGTCGACGGGCCGCGGGGCGTTGTTGACGCAGGTGACGGTCAGGCGCGCCTTCTGCCCCGGCCCCACGCAGTTCGCCCCGGTGAGGCTACCGTTCTGGAGCGTGTCGAAGCCATAGAGGACCGTGAGCGGCTCCATCACCAGCAGGTGTACCGCCGTCGTCCGCGTCTCGTTCCCGGTGCGCAGCACGGCCTTGATCGGGTAGTTCCTTCCGAAGATGCCCGACGGCACGGCCACGGCCACGGTTGTCGTGAAGCTTGGAGGGGCCGGGATCGCGATTGGCGCCACAGCCTTCCAGCCAGCGGGGAGGCCGATCTCGAGCTTCCCCGCCCGCGGGCTGGGCTGGTCAACGGTGATGCTGACCTGCGCCGTCTCACCCGGTCGCGCCCACTCCGGCACCCGCAGGGTCACCGACGGTCCCTCGAACACCTCGAGGGCGAAGCACGTCGGGTCCGCGACCTCACACTCAACGATGCCGCCGGTCACACGCGGCTCGATCTTCACCTCGCCATCCCGGCCGAACAGCCTGACCCGCGGATGCGCGAGCCGCGTCGGCACGCGGAGCAGGACCTTCCGCGGCGCCTTCCTGTCCGCCCCGACGAACCGCTCGCCGAAGTACAGCGTGTGGCTGAGGTCAAACCATTGCCCCAGCGTGACCTCTCGCCCCGCGCCACTGTGCGTCACTGTGACGGAGTGCGTCACCGCAACCAACGGCCCCGGGAAGTCGCACCGCCGCCACTGCCCGTCAATCTGCGCCTCAGCCACGATGTCCGACCGCTCCGCGTCCACCACCGCCTCCTCGAACCCTACGCGGAAGTCGTAGTACCTCCGCCACTCGTCCTCGCAGAACTGGTAGCGATGCAAAAGCTCGCCCGGCGGGCTCTCGGCCTCGCGCGCGCCCGGGTTGAAGCACCACGACGGCCCGCCGCCATGGAAGCCGTAGCCCATCCCGTAGCCGAAGGTCCAGAAGTCGCTATCGCTCATGCTCGGCATCTCGAGCGCGGCGTGGCGCGGAAGGGTGTAGCGGAAAAGGATCGGCATGAGCTGGGCATCGGCCGGCGGGTTGTGCTGCATGACGATGTTGCCAGTTTCGAAGAGGTGAGCGGTCGACGTGAGGAACTCGGGGAAGAAGAAGTCGGCGCAATGTTCCGCCCGCAGGATGAACTGCGGGTTGTACTGCCGGCAGCCGTCTCGGATGGCCCGGTAGAGGAGCTTGAAGTAGTGCGGCACCTCATTCGGCCGCTGCTTCTGGTCCGCCCGATAGCACGGACCCGCCAAACTCGGGTTGGTCGTCGCGGCGGTGTCGAAATGGATCTCGTCGATGCCGAAGTTGCGCACCCATCGCACCGACTCGCCGACGCGCGCCTTCACGAGGTCGGCGTCGAAGGGCGAGGGCATCATGTCGCGGAAGCCCTCGGCGAAGCTGCCGTCGCGCCGCACGCAGGTCCATCGCCCCACGTAGGCCGCGTAGTTCGGCTTGCCCATCAGCGGCGCGCGGTCGAAGGTGAACAAGGCCGGCGATCCGCCCAGCTTGCGGATGCGGTCGAAGGCCTCGGTCAGTTCCAGCGCCGACCCGCGCATGCCGTCCCAGCCCTCCGGCGTCGAGGTGTTCAGCGACTTCATCAGGTACGACGCGTGGATGGGCGCCTGCTGCTGGATCTCGAAGAGCTTGCCCACGTCGCCGTCGCTGGCGTGATGGGCGAGCCAGCATTGCGCGGTCGGCATCTCGCGCACTCGCTCGGGCGGGTCGAGGGGCCCGAAGGCTTTCTGGGCGAAGGGGCGGTACAGGTCGGCGCCGGCATGCCAGTCGCCCCGATGGGCCGCGATCATCACCCAGGGCGTGGTCCAGCTATCGCCCTTCGTCGCGACCCAGCATCCGGGGAAGGTGAAGCCCATCGTGCTCTTGCCGTCGCGGTCGCGGCCGATGAACAGGTTCTTGCACCAGCCGTAATCGTCGAGGCAGCCGACGTACACGCCCTGCTGGGCGTCATAGAGGTCGAGCCACTGCATGTACATGAAGTCGGGGTACGCGTGCTCGAGCTTCTCGCCGGGCTTGAACCCCATCACCCGGAACCGCGCGCCCAGCGTGTGCGGCCAGGTGAACCAGTCGTCCTCCGCCGCGCCCAACTCGACGCCGCGAAGGACGATGCGCATCGTATCCACGAGCGCGGCGCCGGTGGTGTTGGTGACGCGGAGGCGGAAGCGTGGTCCTGCCTCACCCGCGCCCAGCGCGACCTCGCCCTCGACGCGCAGACCGTTGGGCCGCGTCCATAGCATGTGTGCGACCGCAAGGCCGCCCTCGACGCCCTCGGTCACGTCCGCCGGTCCGCCCGAGAAGATCGACTCGCTGCCCTGCTTCCACGTCTCCCAGGCGGCGAGGCCCGTGCGATCCTCTTCCACGACCTCGAACCATCGCCCACGCAGCGACTCCGGCCCCGGCGTCAGTGCGGCGATCTCGCCAGTCGCCGCATCCAGATCGATACGGCACAAGCCGTTGGCGAGCGTGACATGACCGCCCGACTTTGTGGCTGATACCTGACCCGCCCAGGCACCGGCGGCGCTCAGGCACAGCATCGCCACCGCCACCAGTAGGCGCCACCTTGCGCGATTCGACGAAGGGGTCATTGCTTCGTCAGCCTGGCCTCCAGCTTCTCCAGCCGGTCCAGGATCGTGTTGATCGCGTCGTCCTGGGCTTTGAGGTGTTCCTGGATCTGCTCGGCCTCGTGGAAAGTGGCGTCAGCGTCCTTGTAAGTCATGTCGGCCCGCTTGTCCGAGGCTTGCCCCAGGAGGTTCTGGCCGACCATGATCACCGACAGCATGACCAACTGGATGAACGTCTGGCTGACCCATTGGACCGTGGCGAAGGTGCCCTGTTTGAACGCATCCGGCAGCGCTACGAGGGCAAGGCAGGCGAAGGCGTACGCGCACCACATCGTCCCCACGGCCGCGGTCAGACCCAGGGCGATACGACTGTTGAAGCCGCCGCCGGGCTCACGAACCTTGGCTGGGCCTTCCTCCTTGCGCTCCTCGATGTGCGGATGACGCAGATGCACGAAGCTAAGTCTCATGATGTCTCCCTCCACGAAGTTGCGAGCTTGACCTCTCCCCCGAGTCCGGTCTAGCTGCAGGCGGAGTCTTCCATCCGCAGGCGGTGTGTCCTGCATGCCTGGCTCGGGTCTATACTGACCGCGAAGGGCAATCTGACCACGGAGAGACAACGTGAAGATCTCAATCGCCTCATACTCGTTTCACGGCTTGACGGGCGCGGGGATGATGGATGCTTTCGGGTATCTGGAGACGGTGAGGTATCGCTATGGGCTGGACGCGGCGGACTTCTGGAACGGCACGATGGGCCCCATCGACCCCGACCACCTTGCGAAGGTGAAGCAGGGCCTGGCCGAGCGCGAGATGGTACTGGCCAACTACCACGTCGATGGCGTGCACGTATGGGAGGATGACCCCGAGGCACGCGAGCGCAACTATCGCCAGGCGCTCGAGCATCTCAAAGCCGCCGCCTTCCTCGGCGCCATGACCGTGCGTATCGACATGGGCGGCGCCGGCGAAGAGCTGACCAACGAGCAGTTCGACCTCATCGCCGGACGCTATCGCGAGTACGCCCAATTCGCCGGCGACCACGGCTTCAAGATCGGGCCCGAGACGCACTGGGGCCCCTCGCTGACGCCTCCGGTCATGAAGCGCGTGCATGACGCCGTGGCGCATCCGGCCTACGGCATCCTCCTCCACATCGGTCACTGGATCGAGGGTCATGAGGACGATGGCGACCGCCTGGCCGCGCCGTGGGCCATCCACACGCATGTCGACGCGAACATCACTCGCGCCTGCCTGGAGGAGAAGATGCGCCTGCTCCTCGACGCCGGGTACGACGGTTACTGGGGCGTGGAGCACCACTCGGCGCACAACGAGTATGCGGAGGTCGCCTGCCAACTGGCCGAAGTCCGGCGAGCGGTGACGCGGATCGCCGAAGGCTAGTTCCTGCGGACGATGCACCGGTGGGGCTAGCGGATCTTGGCCTGCCGCTCGCGCCAATCGTGCAGCGCCTTACGAGCTGAAGGTGTGCCCATGCGGTCGAGACCGGTGAGCGCCGACGACCGGATGACCGGTATGGGGTCGTCGAGGAGCTTTACGAGGTTGGGAATGGCGACCTCGGCCTTGAGAGCCCCGAGGGCCTCGGCCGTGCACTGGCGGACGCCGAGATCCTCGTCGGCGAGGGCGCCGAGAAGGGGCGTGACCGCGCGGGGATCGCCGATCTCGCCGAGGATCGTGGCCGCCATCTTTCGGATCGCGGGATTGTCGTTGCCGAGGCGCGTCAGGAGCACCGGAACGGCAACGCCGCCCATGTCGGCCAGGGCTCTCTCGGCGGCGTCGCGTACCTCATGGTCGGGGTCGTTGAGGCGATCGGCCAGGTGCGGGACCGTGGAGACATGGCGGATGTGACCGAGGACGAGGGCGACGGATGCTCTCATGCGGGCCGGGCCACGCTTGAGTTCGTCGACGATGAAGGGGACAGCCGGCGAGCCCATCTTGACCAGACGTCCGGCGGCTGCGGTGGAGACCGTGGGGTCGAGGCTCATGAGCTGGGACAGGCAACCCTTCGCTTTGCGCTGGGTGACCCACTCTTTCAGAGAAGCCATGCTCGCACCTCCATGCAGATGACCCTGGGGAACAGGAAGGTCATACGCTCAGAAGGCTGCGGTCTTGGATGGATTCGACTGTGGTCGGGCCGTAGCTCTGACAATAGTACCATAGCGCACTCTAATGTCAATAGCTTCTGCAATATATGGCATACTGTCACGCCCGGACGCAATGAGCAGCTGGCTGGCCCTGCAGAGGTGCGGGCGGGACGTTGGCGAAGGCATTGCAACACGCTGAGGAGCTACCCTTTGATGACCTGGGTCCTTTGCCTTGCCTGCGCGATTGCCTGCAGTCTTGCCGCCGGAAGCGCGCAGCGCCAGCCTTGGCACGACCAGCCTTCGCCGCTGCGGCGCGTCGTTCTCCTCGATGGCACCGACCTGAAAGACGATCTGGTCGACTTCCCCCTGGAACTCCGCTTCTCGCCGCGGGAGCTTCACCTCGCCACGCCCGATGGCAGTGACCTGCAGGCCACCTCCGGCGCAGAGGGCGAGGTCGTGCCGCTCCGCGTGGAGTTCTGTGACCCGGCGCTGGGGATTGTGGTGTGCCTCAACGTCCCTCGGATTCGGGCAGGCGTGGCGGGGCAGTCCGTCCACCTCTACTACGGCGGACCGTCCAAGTCCGCCCCGGCGAGTCCTCCTGTCATGCCCGGCGATGGGGCCGAGCTATCGATGGCCTACGACGCGGGATCTCTTGGTCTTCGGCCCGAGGGCGGCAAGATCACGAGCACGCGTGACCTCCAGTTCCAGCCCGGATGGATTCGTCCTGCGCTCCGGACCGGGGCGGGCGGCGTGGTGCAGGTGATCCTGCCCGAGGCCTCCCGGGCGAGTGAGGAAGGCTGGACGATCGAGTGCCTGGCCCGCGAGGATGATCCGCCGTCGAAGGGTTCCTGGCACGGGCGGACGCTGGTCTCGGCCTGGCCGGAAGGCGTGCGCGCCCAGGAAGCGCCCGGCCCTCCGGGGATGGCGGCGAGCGGCCTCAAGTACGACCCTCTCGCGTGGGTCCCGGCGGAGAATCGCCTGCCTCTCCTCAACCTCGGCCTCATCAACGACCGCTCGTATTCGTGCACGCACCTGCCGGGACGCGTGTGGGAGAACTGGCAGATGCCGCTCTTCGGGAGGGCCGTGCCGCCGCGAAAGTGGGTCGCCTACGCCGCCACCTACAAGGCGCGCGAGTCGCGAATCTGGGTCAACGGCGAGCCGCAGAAGACCGACTATGGCGCGGCGCCGCTCCCCATCGCGTCGGTGTGCCTGGGCTCCTGGGACCGCCCGGCGTGGGAGTGGAAGGGCCTGATCGATAGCGTGCGCGTCACCCCTCGCGTGCTCTCGGCGGACTGGTTGCAGGCGCGCGGGAGGAACCTCTCGTGCGATCCGCGCTTCGTGGTCGTAGGGCCGGTCGAGGGGCGGGAGGCCGCAGCCGTAGTGGCTCCGACTCCGGCTCCGATTGCGGTGGCTCCGGTTGGCCCACTGAAGCGCTATGAGCAGCCGCACTTTCGGTGGTCCGCATCGCCCGGTGCGCAGGAGTACAAGCTGACCGTCTGGCCGATCGCGACTCTCGAGAAGCCCCTGGTCGCGACCACGGTGAAAGGGACGGCCTACCAGAGCGCCGACCGCTTCGAGGCGGGGCAGACTTACGCCTGGACGGTCCAGGCGCTGCCCGACGGGGTCGTCGCGAAGTCGGCCGAGTTCTCCGTCCCCGCCGATCCGCCGGTGGACACGCAGCCGCTGAAGCCGCCCTCGCTGCCCGAACGGTTCGTGATGCGCCCGGCCGAGGAGTTGCGCGTGGGTGAGGAGGGACCGGTCGCCGACCGCTGCGCCGAGGCCCTGGCGAACTGGGTACTGCGCTATCCAGAGATTAACCCGGACATCGTCCGCTGCCTGCGCGACCATGAACTCTCGCGAGGCCCACATTCCTGGTGGGGCGAGTCCTACGGCAAGTTCATGACCGGCGCGACGCTCTTCTACGAACTCACGCGTGACTCCGATGTCCGCGCCATGCTCGACGGCAAGATCGCCGAGGGCATCGCTGCCCAGGAAGTCGACGGCTACCTCGGCTCGTACCCGAAGGACGTCCGCCTAACCGGGGCGGGCCTGCATCTGGAGAACTGGGATCTCTACATCATCCACCACGAACTCACGGCCTTCCTCGAGTACTACAAGGTCACCGGAAGCGATGCGGTCCTGCGATCGGCGATGCACCTGGCCGACCTCGTCTGCGCGGAGTTCGGCCCGGGCAAGCCCAACACCGAGGACCTCAGCTACAACACCGGCTCCAACAACGACTGCATCCTTGGGCCGATGGTCCAGCTCTACCGCCTCACCGGTCGGGCCCGCTACCTCCAGATGGCCCAGAAGATCGTGCGCGCGTGGGAAGAGGCCCCGAACGGCCCGCAGTACCTCACCCTCGCCGAGCAGGGGAGGTCGCTGACCGACCTTCACTGGGGTCACGGCTTCGAGATGACCATCTCCTTCGGGGCGGCCCTCGACCTCTACGACGTGACCGGCGATGAGCGGCTCAAGACGGCGATGCTCCACTGGTGGCGGGAAATGGTCGCCCACGAGTTGGCGGCCGATGGCAACATGTGCTCCTTCGCCAGCGAGTTCTGGTCAGGCGACCCTTACACCGAGGCCGCGATGGAGACCTGCGCGGCGACGGCCTTCATGCGCTTCTCCACCGAGGTGTTGATGTCCACCGGCGACCCCCGGTGCGCCGATCAGATCGAGCTCTCTCTCTACAATGCCCACCTCGCGGCGCAGCTTCCGGACGGCAGCGAGTACGCGATCACCGTCCCGCTGAACGGCACCCGCGAGATTCGGCCGAACAGCCACATGGCCTGCTGCCCGGCCTGGGGGCTGACCGGAATGTCTCAGATCGTGAAGTGGGGCGCCACCGTCTCGCCGGGCGATCCGCCCGCGCTGGCGATCAACTACTACGGCGACTGCTCGGTTCGCGCGCAGGTTGGCCGGCAGTCGGTGACCGTGCGCCAGCAGACGCGCTATCCCGCGGACCCGGTCGTCGACCTCGAGGTGAACCCCGCGCAGGCCGCCACCTTCGGGCTCTGGCTGCGGATTCCGGAGTGGTCGCGGGTCACCGACGTAGAGGTCGGTGAGGAGAAGCTGCCGACGCCGACGCCTGGGACCTACCTGAAGATCAACCGTCGGTGGGCGCCCGGTGATCGGGTGCGCCTGATCTTCGACTTCACCCCACGGGCTCTTCACGGCCGCGGCTCCACGGAGGGGCGCGTCGCGATCTTCCGTGGACCGGTGCTACTGGCCGTCGACAAACGTTTCAACCCGACACTGGCGATGGACGCACTGCCTGGACTCCGTGCCGAGGGGCTGGAGTTGCAGCCTGAGACGGCGGAGGTCTCAGGCCCGGCGCCGTGGGTTCTGCTGCGGGCGAAGACAGCAGGCGCGGACGTCGTGCTGTGTGACTTCGCCAGTGCCGGGGCGGACAAGTCGGAGTATGCGGCGTGGGTACCTGCGGCGAAACCCTAGGTGAAACGATATGAGAATCCTACGCCCCGGCGGCATCCTCGTGGTCCTTGCGCTGGCGTCCCTCGTGGCGGCCGATCAGACGTGCCTCCTCGACGACGTGAGCCTCGTCGGACGATGGCAGCCGGATGTCTGGAACCGCGCGCCCGGGTCTGTCGCACCGGCGGCGGATGCCCCGCCCGGAATCGCCGGAGGTCGCGCCCTCGAAGTGCGCGTGGACTGGCCGAAGGACGACGAGTTCCGCTTCTTCTCGATCCAGCCGCAACCCAGCCGCGGTCCCATACCGTACCGCGTCAAGGAAGTCAGCCTCTGGGTGCGCGGCGTCGACGACCCTCACTTCCTGGAGGTCTACTTCAAGGACGCGAAGGGCGCCGACGCGAAGATCGGCTTGGGTGCGGCGAGCTTTCAGGGGTGGAGGAAGCTATCGCAGCCGGTGCCGGCGGAGATCGCCCAACCCCTGACCTTCACGAGCCTTACCTGGCATAGCTGGGGGCTTAAGGGCGCGGGCGGGACAATAGTAACGGCGGTCGCGCGGCTTGAGGTGGTCATCGATGAGACGCAGCGGCTGGTTCCCGGCGAGGACACGCCCGAGCTTCTCGTGGCATCGGAGGGGCCGTCCGGACTGGCGGATGCCGACGGCAAGGCCGCGGTCGACGTGGCAGTGCTCTCGTGGCGCAGTCAGCCGAGAAAGCTTGCCCTGCAGCAGGAGCTTCTCGCCGCCGATGGAGCATCGGTGAAGCGCCTCAGCACAGACATCGACTTCGCCGGCGAGTATGGCAGCTCGACCAAGTGGTCCCTGCCCGCCTGCGGCTGCTTCCGGCTCGCGACGTCGCTGTCGGAGGGACGCAAGGTCGAGACCCGACTGGCGAGAGTCGTCGCGCCGCCGGCGCCCGCTCTAACCGCCGACGAGCGCCTGCGCTCGCCGATCGGCGTGAACACCCACCTCGGCGCTCCGTGGGAGACCTTCGGTCGCCTGGGCATCCACTGGGCGCGGGACTACTCGTGGAGTTGGCTCGGGCGCGGGGAGACGGCGCCCGTCGGCAACGGCCGCGACTTCGCCGCCGTGTGGCAGGAAGCCCGTCGGCAGAACGTGATGATCCTCCCGACGCTCCAGGGCTCCTTCAGGAACAAAGCGGAGACCGGTTTCCTTGAGGACAGCGCCGCCATCTCGGCCGGCTTCGAGCGCCTGGCTAGAGCGTTCCCCGACATCCCCTTCTGGGAGATCGACAACGAGTACGAGTTTGCCCTGCGCGATAGAGGGTTCGACATGGCCGACTACGAGCGCGCTCTCCAGGCGGCGGCGGACGGCCTCACCCGCGCGGGCAAAGCGCGAGTCGTGCCCAACGGGACGGCGGGCGTGCGGTGCGATCAGGCGGAGGCTCTGCTCGCCTCGGAGGCGAAGGATGCGATCCCCTGCATCAACTCGCACATCTACGTCGGTACCGCGCCGCCCGAGACCGGCGTGTCGGACACGATCGCCGGCGATGGTCGGCAGGCGCGGCTGACGATGCCGGACCAACTTCGCGAGGTCAGCCGCCTGGCTCATGCGGCGGGCAAGGAGTCGTGGCTAACGGAGACCGGCTGGGATGCGATCAACGGCCCGGCGGTCGGCGAGGCCCGACAGGCTGAGTACCTGTCCCGCGTCTACCTTCTCGCCCGGGCGTGCGGCATCGACAAGGTCTTCTGGTTCTACGACCGCGACGTGCCGGGCGGGACCGGCGTGTTCAGCACCTGCGGGCTGATCCGGCTCGACGGCAGTCTGCGGCCTAGTGCGGTGGCGATGGCTGCGCTCTCACGCGAGACGGCGCGCGCCACCTTCGCCGGCACGCTCGACCTGGGCCCGGATATCTGGGCGGTCGTCCTCGCCCAGCCCGACCGCACCTGGACCGTCGCCGTCTGGTCGGTCGAGGGAGACGCGAAGCGTCTCAGGGAGCATCCGCTGCCCGACGGCCTGGCTGGGGTCGAGGCCGTGGACATCTTCGGCAACTCGGTCAGGCCGCAGGGCGTCACGCCATCGATCCTATACTTCCACCTGGCGAAGCTCCCGAAGGCCTGGGACCTCCAGCGGCAGGCGAGGTGGGAGTCGCCGGCGTTGATGACGACCTCGCCTGGAGGCAGCGTCGACCTGCGGTTGATCGCGCCTGGCGCGAAGGTCGAGTGGGGGCCACTGCCTGCGGGCGTCAGCGCCCAGGGCTGGCGGGTGGATGGGCGAGCGCAGGTCGATACGCTTCGCGTCGGTCTGACTGCGCGGCCGGGCGTGTACGAACTGACCGCTATCGCACAGGGCGATGGTTGGCGGCGAAGCTTCCCCGCATCGCTGCTGATCGAACCCGCCCTTGCGGTCAGCGGGACTATGACCTACGAGCCGGACCAGCCCGAGATCAAGACCATCACCGCCGGGCACCTTTCGGGCACCGTGACCGCACGGCTGACCGGCGACGTGGGTACAGTCGCGCCCTCGCGGTTTGAGGTGTCGCCCGGTCATCCAAGACGCATCGCCGTGGTACCCGGGCCGTCGGCGGCCGGAACGCTGACGCTCGAGCTTGCGATGGATAACGGGATCCGCCAGACGGTGGCGCTCTACCCGCTACGCAAGTCCGTGCCCCGACTGCCCGCGACGTCGGGCGATCCGCATGCCTGGCCACCGGCGACGCTCTGCCCCTGCGAGGCCGTGACGGCGAAGGGTGCGCAGGTCGACGCGGTCCTGCGGGTCGGATGGTCGGAGGCCGGTCTAGTCGTAGCCGGCGAGATGCCCGACGCCTTCCTGACCGAGGGCAAGCCCGACGCCTTCTGGGACTTCACGAACCTGGAGGTCTTCGTCGACCCGTCGGCGGCCGCGGGCGGGTGGTCCCGCTCATGCAGGCAGTTCTGGCTGACGCCGGTGAAGGACGGGCAGGGCTGGCGTGTATCCTGTGGCCTGTGGGATCGCCTTACCGGCAAGGGCGCCGTGCCCGATCCGCGCTGCCAGGCTACGGTGACTCAACGCGACGGCCGCTTGGCCTTCGTCGCCATCCTCCAGCCCGAGGTCCTTGGCAAGGCGCCCGCGAAGGGTGATACGTGGAGGCTGGCGGTGTCCGCCCATGGAGTCTCACCCGCCGACACGCTCGACCTCGGCTGGCCCCGGCGCAAAGCCGAAGGTCTCCTCAGCGGGCCCGGGAACTGGGGGCTGGTGAGTTTCGAGTAGCAGGAGTGTAACCGTGCGGCTAAGCGCTGTCGTTCTTCCCCTGGGTCTGCTCGCGACCATGCCCATGCTGTGGGCCGACGTGCCCATGCCAGTCGTCGGTTGGTGCGGCGAGCTTCTCGCCGCCGCGCGGCTGGATGACCCGTTCCACTATGACACCGAGATACTCCCCTGCTTGGGCACCGACCAGTCGCTCGCGGTGCTCAGGCTCATGCCCAGCGCGATCGATGCCCGCTACGCGTCCCAGTGCCGTCCGACCTGGACGAACGGAAGAACCGGTGCGGGCGCGCTGCGTCTGTGCGCGGCTGATGCTGGCGCGGAAAGCGGCGCCGTCGTGCAGGCCGGAGAGGGCCCCGGAGCCCTCAAGTCGCTGGGGCAACTGACCCTTTTCGTCGCCTTCCGGCTGGACGCTGGGATGTCCTATGGCGGCGGCAGCCCGCCCTGGGAGTTGGACGGTACGCTCATGAGCCTCGCGCCCGGCGTGACCCTCGCGATCACCGGCCGCGGGCAGGAGGGGAGAGGCAGGCGCCTACCGCAGCTTCGCCTCAGCGGCACGGCCGCCGGCTGGAACGGCACGTGTGACAGCGTCTACACCCCGCGAACCGACACCGAGCTTCGCCTCGGGCAGTGGTACACCCTCGTCGTGACCTGGGACGGCGCGAAGCCCTCCGACCTTGGCACCGGGGCGGCCCCGAGAGTACGGATGTGGCTGAACGGCCGCGAGCTGCCCATCGCCCGCACCGGTCACCCCTCGGCCTCACCGGATCGGGTCGAGGCCCAGCAAGCGCCGTTGGTCGGCGGCGACCGCCAGTGGGGCAACACCCCGATCGACCTCGACACCTTCGCGATCTTCGACCGCTGCCTCGACCAGGAGCAGATCGGCGCCCTGCCTTCGTGGTACGCCAGCCCGCCGGGGCGAGGCGTCATGCCGGTCTTCTCGCATTATCAGGTGCTCGCGGATGCGAACGATCCGCGGGGCTGGCAGGAGCCCGAGGGCCTCGGCCTCTCCGCCGCCGGAAACGGCATCCTCCGCGTCCAGTTCTCCGGCGTGAAGACGGATGAGCGTCGGCGGATGCTTCTCGCGAAGCCGATGCCCCTCGACACCGGCGTCACATCGGTCGACTTCTGGGCCTGCGTGCCCCCGTCCCGCGCCGAGTACGGTTACTCGATCGTGACGCTCTTCGCCGATGCTGCGGGCAAGGAAATCCCTGGCGACGGCCTCGGCTTCCTCGACAGCCACGTCGCCGCGCCCAACGCTCGCGCCAGCGGCCAGTGGCGGCACGTCTTCTGCGAGATCCCGCGCGCCTCCGGGGCCACCCAGTTCCTCGGGTTCGCAGTGACGGGCGGCTACGTCGGCCCGCCCGAGGTCCTCCGCGACACGAAGAGCATCTTCGTCAAAGATGTCGCCCTCGAGCGCATCGACTACCGCCAGGCGCGGCTGTACTACGTCGTGGGGAACTATCGCGACAACTTCATGAATACTGGCTTCAACGGCTGCGGGGCGCGGGCGCTGACGGAGCTGAGCGGCGGCTCGGATCAGCCGTACGTGCTGCTCGACAACCTGCTTGACCAGGCCAAAGTCGGACGGCCCCGCCGGATCAACCTGCGACTCTTCGCCTATGACACGAGCGACCGGCTCGTCCATAGCGCCGCCCTCGACGACCTCCCGGCGGAGAGCGTGCCCGACTTCTGGTGCCCGATCCCCCTTCCGATCACCACGCCGGGCACTTACCGCATCGAGGGCAAGTCGTATGACGCGGCGACGGGCGAGTACTTCACGACCGATTGGGTGAAGCTCATCATCATCAAGGGCGGCGGCGCCTCATCCCTCACGCCAGCGACCGCATCCGATCAGGGCTCTCTCGCGATCAACCCCCAGCGACCCTTCGGTCGCCTGGAGAAGACGGACCCGCGCGAGATCGCGATCCATGTCGGGTCGCGCCCCGGCGTCAAGTTTCCCCTAGAGCTGCGCTACGACGTCCTCCCCTACGCGGATTGGGTTCCGGTGTGGCAGGCGGTGCGTGAGGTTCCGCTGAGCCACAAGGTCACGGTCAAGGCCCCGGGCGTGGTCACAGTCTCCTACGTCCCGGCGCACGCTGTCGAGCTCGTCATCGCCGAGCTGTGGTACGGCAATACACGCATCGATCGCGAGGAACGGCCCATCGGAGTCCGCAACGAACTCGACCGCGCCCCGGAGTTCGCTGCCCGCGCGCAGGTACCCTCGCTCGACGACTTCGCCGGACCGGGCAAGAACTGGTTCAACGCCCAGCTTCACCTCAACCCGGGCGACGACGCCCTGGCCTCGTTTCAGCGCAACCTTGCCGAGGCGAAGAAGCTCACGCCGCTCGTAGGGTTCTGCCCGGACATCAACCGCCTCGAGCCGATCCCCGGCGTCTACGACTGGGACTATCTCACGCCGATCCTCGACCTCGCCGAGCGGAACGGCTGCCGCGTCGTGCCGTACCTCAACCTCAAGTGGCCGGTCGATTGGGCGCCCGTGGAGTTCCAACTCGACGGCGCCGGCTGCGCTCATCGCGGCGGGCTGATGTGGGGGTACATGATCGGCAAGTACCTCTACTGCAGCGGCGAGAAGTCGCCCGAGATCATCCGCGATCTCAACACCCAGTTCGCGCGGCGGTACCTCAATCACCCCGGGATGGGCGCGTACTACTTCGAGGACGAGCATATCGACAGCTACAACGGGCCGCTGAATTCGTATCACCCGGCCTACCAGAAGGCCTTCGCGACGTTCCTGAAAGGGCGCTATGCCACCGTCGATGCGCTCAATAAGGTCTATGCGGCAACCTATCGCGCCTTCGAGGATATCCCCCTGCCCGATCCCGCCCGGCCGTCGGCCTTCCCGCGCAAGGTGATGTTCGCCGACCTGCGCATCTTCCAGCGGCAGACCGCTGAGAACTTCGTTCTCAGGGACGAGTTCGACGCCGTCCGCCACGAGGACCCCAGGCGCCCGATCATCGTCTACAACATCGGCGGCGAGAGCGACGCCTTCCTCCGCCACATCGCCGACAACGGCGGGATGATGGCCAACGGTGGCATCCACTCCAACTTCAACTTCGACTTCGAGTACGAGCGCGACAACGCCATCCCGGGCCTGCGATATAGGATGGAGCCGCACGACATGTACGACTACGATCCGGTGCCTCACGGCTTCGATGAGATGATCTTCGGGATGCTCGCGATGGGCGGGCGCGGGCTCAACTTCCACGAATTCCTGCGCGGGTTCGGGACGATCAAGTACGACGATCTGATGAAGCCGGGGCAGCCGACGGGCCTCGACAAGCTGGTCGCGCACGTGCCGATGCTGAGGGAACTGCGCGACGCCGAGAAGCTGCACGACGCGGTCGGGATGATGCAGCTTCGCTCGCCGCAGGACTACTTCCGCGGGCCCTTCGAGTGGGGGATTTGGTGCATGCACTGCGCCGTGTACGCGCTGAACCACTACAACCCCAAAACCGCCGCGGCCGAGGGACGGCCCGATTATCTCGACGGCAGCAAGGTCATCTTTGTCGGCGGCAGCATCATTGACGCGGGGCAGCTGGCGTACCTGCGCCAGTTCCTGCAGGGCGGCGGGAAGATCGTGATGGACATGAGCGCGGGGCAGTGGTCGCTCGAGCGCCCGGATGAGGTGAAGACGCATTGCCTCCTCGATGCCCTCGGCGTGGACTTCTTCGCCCCGGGGCAGAAGCTGGCGGAGGTGAAGTGGCCCCACGACATCTACGCGGTGGGCGCGGGACAGGTGCTCGTGATGCGCCGCCCGCTGTGGAACGATCAGTGGGAGGCGGTCGTGCCGGCGATCATGAAGTGGGCCGGGGTGGGCGAGCGGCTGGCCGATTCCGACGATCGCTACATGCAGATGCACGTGCTGCAGAAGGGCGACCTTTACTACCTCGCGACGACGCATCGCGGGGAGCAGCAGAGCGGCTACAACGGGCCCGATCATTGGGCGGGGAAGGTGCGATTCCTGAAGCCGCTGCCGGCCGGCAACTGGCGCGTGACGGAGATGATGAGCGGCGAGGAGGTCGGCGTCTTCACGGCCGAGCAGCTCGCCGCCGGGATCGACGCGGGCGAATATGCCGAACTCCAGATGAAGGTGTTCAGGATCCGGCGGGAGTAGTCTGCGTCTGAGAAGAGCAGTCGAGGGCAAGCACTTTTCGCACGACTGAGGCTACGCGCATGATCAGACAGGCCCTTGTGAGCTTTGCGCTGCTGGTCGTTGTGATGACGACCTCCCAGGCTGCGCCCATCGCCACCTTCGCCCCGCCGATAGCATGGTCGTTCCCGGGCTCGCAGAAGCTTGTCGTCGCCGACAAGCCCGACGGCGGTCCGGACGGCAAAGCCTGGACCGAGGTGACCTATGCGCCCGGCGCGTATGCGAATCTCCACGCGCCCCAGCCCCTCTCGCTGCCGCCGGGGACGCTGCTGAAGGTGTGGGTCAAGGGGAACGGCACGAAGGACGTCCTCTATCTATACATGTTCGGCGGCGAGGGCCATCGGGGGTACAACCTGCCGCTCAAGGACACCGCCTGGAAGGAGATCGTCTTCGACATCTCGGAGGACTTCGGGGAGAACGACTGGTGCTGGGATAAGCCCGTCCGCATGAACCTCGACGCCGTTCAGGACTTCAGGCTCTTCACCCCCGACTCCGCCACACCGAAGGCCCCACCGATCGGCCTCGGGCCCATCACCCTCGAGGCCCCGGCGCGAGGCGCCAAGCCCGCGATCATGCTCGCCACCTGCAATCCCGACTGGGGCGATCCGAACAAGACCTACCGGATCCTTCCGCACCTACAGGCCGCGGGCTACGAGGTCTGCGTCAAGCACATCTATGGTGTGGGCTCCGGCGTCTATCTCAACTCCGACCAGCTCGCCCGCTTCAACGCAGTGATCCTCCTCGACCTGCCCGAGGCCGACAAGGGCGGCTATCCGAAGAACTTCGCGCGCGTCGCCGATGTGCTGCACGAGTACGTCGAGAAGGGCGGCGGCCTGTTCTTCACCGCAATCCCGAGCGGCTGGAACAACGTCATGCCGACGATCAACCAGTTCCTCGAGCCGTGGGGTGCGAAGCTTCTCGACGAGCAGGTGGTCGACCCCGATAACGTCGTGCAGTCCGACGCGTGGTTCCAGCGCTACCCCTTCTGCTGGACGGACAACGTCGCCCCGCACCCGATCACGCAGGGCGTGAAGGGCACGTGGTATCCGGGGAAGGCCTGGCGAGCCGACGGCATCCTCACCACCGTCGCCTTCACCGCGAGCCCCGACTGGCAAGTCCTTCTCCGCGGCAAGGACTCCGCCCGCTCGGTCCGCGCGAAGGGCGACGACCTCGTCACCCAGCCGCCTCTATCGATCGCCTCGGCCCCACCGATCTTCGCCGTGCGCCAGGTCGGCAAGGGCCGCGTCGGCCTGCTCCCCATCTACCCCTCGTTCGTGACCGGCGGCTGCGACCATCCGTCGTGGAACTCGATGGTGTGGGACGGCACGGCGAAGGGCCTGCGCAGCGACATGAAGCCTCTCTTCCTCAACGCCGTGAAGTGGCTCGCCGAGCCGTCGCTTCAGGACGCCCGCCTCGGTGGTTACATAGCGCCCAAGACCGTCGTCGACTACCGCCCCCAGGAACAGCGCGCCATCCCGCTCGACTGGGCCCAGGCCGCCTTCGCCCCGGCACAACACCAGGACTACCTCGCCCTCGTGGGCATGCAATCGAACCTCTCGGGCGGCGCCTCGACCCCCGCCGCGATGATTGACGCCGCCAGGGCCGCCGGCTATCAGATCGCCATCTTCGCCGAGCCGGTCGAGGGTATGAACGCCGCGAAGTGGAAAGACCTCAGCCAGGTCTGCGCCGCCGCCTCGGGCAAGCAGTTCCTCGCTCTTCCGGGCCTTCGCTACCGCGACCCTCAGGGCAACTCCTACATGCTCTTCGGCAATATGCCCTGGCCCGATGACGAGTGGTACCGCAAGTGCTTCAACGACAAGGGCCAGGTCATCGACACCTACACACTCTGGGCGAAGGTCTCGGCGTGGCGGCACGTGGCCATCCACTCGCTCACCACGAAGAAGAACCCCATCCTCCACCTCCGCCATTACTCGTGCGTCGCCGTCTTCACCTACCAGGACGATCGCCTGACCGACGACTCGTACGACGACTATCTCCTCCTCGAGGAGAACTGCTACTACCCGATCCCGCTGGCCGTGCACTTCGTCTCCTCGCCCGAGGGCGTGGCGAAGGCGAAGTCGGGCTTCCAGACGCGCCTCTGGGCGGCGTCGCTGCGGCAGGCCGCCGACATCCTCGACGGCGGCAAGGCGGGCGACAGCTACTTCTCGAACCCGCAGCCGACGTACCTCTCCTCGGGGCCGCGGCTCACCGACTGGCAGGAGATCAACATGAACTCCTGGCGAGCGACCGCCCCGGGCACCGACCGCTGGGAGTTCCGCCTCGGCGTCCAGGCCGACGCCCCGCTCAGCGAGGTGCGGATCATGGACGGCACGCATCTCTATCGCGACTTCCGCCCCAGTACGCCCACCTTCGCCCTCGACCACGTCGGCCATCACGGCAAGCAGCAGCAGTTCACCGTCCGCGCCCGCGACGCCCGCGGCGGCGAAATGATCTCCTCGCACCTCAAGACCCACACGATGGAGCACGTCTTCTTCATGTGCGCCGACCGCCAGAACTCCCTCGGCGAGGGTAGCTGGGGCTACGAGCCCTGGCCCGCCCAGTACGACGCCGCCCCGCACATCGACATCTACGACCTCTTCCCGCCCTTCTGGGACGGTGGGGCGGCAGGCTTCGGCTCCTTCTGCGAGGCCGTCCTGGCGCCGGCGAAGGATGTGGACATCGCCGGCGAGAACGACCTGGGGATGCTCGCCTGCACCAAGCGCACGGTCTTCGCCTCGCGCGACTGCACGATCACCCGAGAGGTCGGCGAGGGCAAGTTTCAGCATCGCGACGACTGGGGCGACTGCAAGCCGACGCCGGCCCTCCTGCCGCGCAAGTTCATTGCCGATGAGGTCACCCGCTATCACTATCGCGTGGCCGAGAACGCGCCGGGCTACATGCTCGTCGAGGGCAAGGTTCGCGCCCTCGCGGATACGACCGTTGCCTCTGGCCCGACCGACCTCGGCGTCATCTTCTACATGCTCAGCGACAACGGCAGCAAGGGCGGAGAGCTTCAGTACTTCGCCTACGCTGCCGCCGACGGCACGCGCCAGGTCCGCGCTACGCCCGAGGGCGCCCAGCCCTTCTACCGCGTGGACACGGCCAAGCCCGGCGACTATCTGACGACCTTCCCGCGCCGCCTCGGTGCCCCGGCGCTATTCCCGCTCACGCCGGTCACCTACGGCTTGTGGGGCGCGCCCAACATCTTCGGCACCAACTTCGGCACGCCCATCCCCGGCGGCAAGGTCAAAGCCGGCGACGCCTGGAGCTACCGCTTCCTTTATTCATGCTTCACCTCGAAGACCGGAGAGATGAATGAGACGCCCGAGCGCATCCGCCGCATGTACGGCCTCGCGGGCCAGCCGGGCTACAGCATCGCCGTCAAGCAGGGCACGCTTCTGGGTGCGGTCTACGAGCTATGCCTGAAGGCCGCGGATGGAGCCGCCGTCGTCGATCTCGGCAAGGCTGACGTGCCGGGATCGCTGCCAATCGTGGTTGAGGGGCTCAACGATCGGTGGAGCACGGTCATCGCCGAAGGGGCCGCCGCGCCTCGCTTCATCGGCGTCTTCGAGGGACACGGCTACGCGGTCACCGATTTGCGCGAGGGTGCGAAGTCCCTCTTCGTCGGCCATCCCGTCCGCGCAGGAGATGACCGTCTCTTCCTGAACCTCACCGACTGGAGCGCCACCCGCGCCGTAATCGAGGTCCACAATCCGACCGCCTCGCCCATCAGCACGTGGGTGGCGACCTCCGCCGCGTGCAAGTTTCTTCCTGCCGGCAAGGTCACGGTGACGATCGCGCCCGGCACGTCGCAGATGGTGGAAATCCCGGCCCGCTAGGCGAAGGGGCGGCCCCTACCGCAGCCGCCGGGCCTCGACCTGGTCGACGTACGTCTTCTGCGCCTTCTGGTACGTCCACAGGCGTAGCGCCGGCGCGACGGCCTGCGTGCGCGTGAAGACCCGCGACTTGTCGGCGGCGACGCGGAAGTCGCCCGTGGGGACCTCGATGCGGATCTGGTGCCACTCGCCGTCGGCCGGGACCGGGCTGATGATGTGAGGGAAGTCGAGGCCCAGCTCGGCACCGTAGAAGTTGACCTGGATCTCGCCCTCGCCCGAGATGCACTTCGCCCAGAAGGTCACCTCATAGAGCGCGTTGGGCACGAGACCGAGCGCGTGGCTGCCGCGGACATTAGTGCTCAGGATCGAGAGTGTCTTGTCGGTGCACGAGAGGTCCACAGCGGTCTTGCCCGAGTAGACCTGCGTCGCCGTCCATCGCGCCTCGGTGTCGCCGGTCCCCAGCGCCCAGAAGGCTTCCTTCTGCTCGAAGGATGGGTCCGGGACGAGGTTGCCCTCACTGACGGTGACTTCGCGGGTTTGGATATGCGGTGAGGGTCCGCGGCCTTCGGTGGGGTCATACTCGACGAGTTGCACCGGCGCCGGCGCCAGCTTCACGACGCGGCCGTCTGCCAGGGCCTCGACGGCGCTCTGCTCGATCGCCACAGGCGCCAGCGGGCCGGTCTCGATCGTGTCGGCAAGGCGCGACGGCAGCGCGATCCACCGCCCGGTGAAGTACTCGCCCGGGAGGTCGGGCTGGTTGAAGGCGACCTGCAGCACGTTGCCGTCGGGCGTGTACATGCAGTGCGGCTGGATCGTCGTCGGCCCGCCGGCGAGCGTCGCGACCGCGAGGTCATCGGCGTATCCGACCGACTCATCCTCGTTGCCGCGAGTGCCGTTTCGGTCCCATCGCTGCAGCCCATAGCGCACTTGTAGATCGCGCGTCCAGCCATGGTCGAGGCGGTCGAGTTGGTAGTCGATCCACTGCTCGACGATGGGTTTGCCCGCGTAGAAGCGGAAGTACCACGTGGCTTGCCCCACCGGCGCGTCGCCCTGCCCCCACAGCTCGATGCCGGACACGCGCAGCGTCGTGGCGACAGGCCCCGCGCTGACGACTTCCGCCTTCGCCGGGCCAGTCTGGCTTCCACCGAAGTCGTACCACTTGATGTAGTCCGTGCAGGTGGTGAGGTCGGCCAGGCCGCCATTGAAGCCCGACAGGCCGAGGACGTTCGCCTGCTGATCGGGTACTGCGCCCTCGTTCGGGGCGAAGGAGAGGCCGGTCCAGCGCGGGTGACCGAGGGTGAAGTCGAACCACAGCCCGCCCTTGCCCGTGTTGGCGGTGACCCGATCCGCACTGACCTGCGCGGCGACGGCCGGCTTGGCGGGCATGCTCTCCGGGCCGAAGTAGACATCGAAGCTCCGCGTCTGACCGGCAGGGCTCCGTCCCGGCATGATCACCAGGAGCTCGCCGCGCTGATTGTCCTTCGGCGAGATCGGGTCGAATTGCACGGGCACGGAGGCCGCCTCATGTCCCGGCGTGACCTCGACGGCGCGCAGCGATGCCGGGTTCACCGTTCCGCTCAGCCCAACCTGGCGTAGGATTGCCGCGAAGTCCTCCCGCGCGTTCAGCACCGCATCCGCGCGATCCGTCGCCCCGCCCACGGCCGTGAGGCGGAAGCGCCAGGGCTGCGTCATGCCGGCCGCCCAGGGATGGTCGTCGCGGGCCTGGGCGAGGGGGGCTTGATAGTACCGCGCCGTGCGTGCCGCGACCGAGCGATAGGCGATTTCCTTCGCCCGCGAGAGTGCGAAGCCGACGTCGGGTGACTGGGCCTCGGCGAGGGTGAGCGCTAGCAGCGTGCCGCCCTCGACTGTAATCGACTGGATCGTCCGCAGGCCACCCAGATCCACCACCGCGAGGTAGGTGTCGAACTTGCGCAGCGGGAAGCCGTTCGTTAGGTCGAAGGGGAGGTCCTGGCTGACATCCACCGTGGCCTGCTCGCCGCGGTCGAGGTTGACGCGAAGCCTGCCGAATAGTGGCGTGGAAGACGGCGGCTCGCGCAGCCTGCCGAAGACCGCAACGAGCGCCGTGGCCTGCCTGCCGATATGCAAGGTGCCGCCGGCGACAGCGTTCCTCCCGCCGTTGGTCTCCGGGTCGACGAGATCGACGGGGATGCGCCAGACTTCCCTCCGGCCGGGGGCGAGACCATACCACGATCCGGCCTGCCACCAGTCCGTCTTCAGCGACGTCTCGCAAGCCGCCCGCAGATCCACCGTCTGCCACGGCGCCTTCGCAGGTTGCGGCGCGTCACGGTAAGGTATGCCATCGTCCTCGGCCGCAGCCTTCGCGGACGATGCGTCGCCGATCATCACCACATCGCCGGGTTTGACGCCTGCGATGAACACATCCTCGCCTGCCGTCGTGGCATTGAACTCGTACCGGTCGGCGGAGAGGGGATGACCGTTGATGGTGATCGGTTGGCCGCGGAGGTCACGGAAGGGCGCGGTCGCGACGAGGTCCAAAGCCTCGCCCGGCGCGGCGGTCGGTAGGCCCACCAGGCGGAAGGAGAAGTTTGCTGGCGCCGCATAGCGGTACTCGGCGACGTCGTAGGATCGCGTGCCCAGGCAGAAGGCTATCGCCGCCTTCTGGCCCATCGCCACCCTCATCTTCGCCGGCGCTACCGGCCTCGCCCACCGCCGCACGCAGTCGCCGTGCTCGGGGTCGGGGAAGCCGCCCGTGCGCAGGCCTTTGGGCTCGAACTCGCCCAGGATCTGCAGGTTCTCGGCCACGCCGCCATCGTCGCGAAAGCCCGCGTAGTAGCGCTCGATGGATCCGCGCAGCAGGTACTTCAAGAACGAGTCGCCCGTCTCGCAATACACCGGCACCATCGACCGCAGGACCCAGCCGGCCTCGTTCCACGTCACGCGGCCCGCCCACCTGCAGTCGTTCGTCGCCTGGTTGAGGAACGTGGGGTCCAGGTCGTCGGACGGATCGGGGTCGGCAGTATAGAACCACAGGTTCTTGTAGACCGCCGTGCGCGCAAGTTCCAGTGCCTCGTCGGCGCGACGGCTTCTCACCTGATCGTCGCGGAAGACCTTCCGATAGTTGAGCAGGAAGTTCTCGCCGACCGCCGTGGCCTCGCGCGAGAACATCGCCCACGAGAGGTCGCATACGCCGTCGCGCGTGAACAGGTAGTGCCGGCACCAATTGTAGACGCCGTCGATGTAGGGCAGCAGCCGCCGATCCTTCGTCGTCTGGTAGAGGAGGAGCATGCCGGCGCCGATCTGGAAGGTGCTGGGATGATGATTGCCGCTGCATCGCTCGCCGCCCCACATGTCGCGGAACTTGCCCTCGATCGGATGGATCCACGTCGCGCAACGATCTCCGTCGATGTTCACCCACGTGCAGTGATCCATGAGGTAGTCGACGTCGTGCTGCAGGGCATCCAGGTCGCCCGGCTTGCCCAGCGTTCGCGCGCGGAGGATGCCGTCGGCGATGAAATCGTTGCCGATCATCTTGGACCCCGGCTCGAGGAAGGCGCCGTCAAGCCCCGTCGTCCCGCTCGTCCAGATCAGGTTAACGCCGGTGGCAGTGGGCTCGATGCCGCCGCTGGGTGTGAAGCCGTCGTACTCCGGGATCCACGCGAGGTCGTTCATCCGCGGCACGGGCGGGAGCAGCGCCCGCTTCTCGCGCCATAGCCGCTCAAGGACGAACTGGTTGGGGTCCTTCGCGCTGGGCAGGTCGAAGGAATAGATCAGCTCGAAGTGCGCCGCCGCCCTCGACGGCACCTGCGGATAGGTGAGCTTTACGAACTGCTTCTGGTAGGGGTGGACGAGGCAGAAGAACGGCGCGCCGCCGCTGCCCACACAGCCGGCGCTGGCCAGGAACTCGCCCGAGCGGTCGGTGTGCCGCTGCTCGTTGAAGTCGTAGGCGACGAAGGTCCCGGCGCGGTCGTTCCACATCCCGACCGTCGGCACCGCCCACCCCGCGATCGGTGGCGCATAGGTCCAGCCCTTCGCCCACTCGCCGGCCATGTACCCCGTCGCGGTGATGGGGAAGGGGTCGACCGAGGGCATGGGGATCATCCCGCCGCCCTGGTAGAACATGGTCGCGTCAGCGAGGTCGCAGACGAGGAAGTGGAAGGGGAGCGTCCCGCCAACGAGCTTCTGCCACGCCGCCTCGTCGAAGGCCGCGAGGCCGAGGTCAAAGGATACGTTGGGCCACGGTGAGCCTTCGGTGACACGGACCGTGACCGACGAGTCGGCCGTGAGCTTCACCGCGCCGCTGGGCACACTCAGTCCGTCGAGGCGAAGCACCGCGGCGGCGCCTTCCGTGCGGGCCTCAACCTTCGCCGCGACGATGACGCCTCGCGGCCCGAGGCGCAGATCGGCCACTCGCTTCTGACCGGCCGTCACGCGAAAGCCGGTGCATCGGTCGCCCTCCATCAACGGCGCCACGCGTACCTGATCGTTGGCGATGAAATTGCCCGGGCCCACGACCGCGGCCGCGTTCGCCGATCCGGCAACGCTGATCCATGCCAGGGCAAGCAAGAATGTCCGGGCGCACATGGGGAACCGCGCCTCCGTAAGCAAGACTGTGTCTCTTAGCGAGCGAGCCGTTACTCCAGGGCGATCGAGGCGATCTCGATGGTGGCGCCCGTCTTGCTAACCGGGTCAAACCGCAGGCTTGTCACGCACCCGCCCCAGTACTCGTTCTTGCCCACCTCGAAGACGTAGCGGTGGTACTTTCCGTCGGCGACAGTCTTGGCGTGGACGCTCGCAGACTCACTCGCGCCCGGCGTCGAGATCGTGGTGAAGAAGAGTTGCGCGTCATCGGACTGACTTACCCGCATCTCGACGACCACGCGCGAGTAGTGCCTCGCCCGAATCTTCAGCCCAGGCGATGAGAAGGCTGGGTCAGAGGTATTCGACACCGCCCTCATCCCCGCCTTGCTCACGCTCACCTGATCGAGCCCCATGAAGGCCGTCCAGGCGGCGAGGGCCTCGCCCTTCCATGACGACTGCGACGTGACCTGGCTCACGGGCGCGGCAGCCTTGGCCTGCGCGTACCACGAGTCGTAGGGCCCGAGCCCCACATCCTCCGGCGCGAGGTCGGTGTGCTTGCGCGGGGCGGTGCTGAAGACATCGCGGATCACGTCGAGGTACGAGAAGCCATATCCGCGCGTGGGCTCGATGTAGTGCCCCTCGCCGAACTCGTTCCAGCAGCAGAAGATCATAGTCTTCTTGTCCACTCCGTCGCCCGGCTTCGCGTCCATGACTGCCTTCGCCCGCACGCACAGGTCGCGGAACGTCTCGGCCGTGTTGTCGGAGAAGAAGAAGGGCGTCTCATTCCATGGGCGCGAGTCCCAGCCCATCATCGCCGAGGTGATATCTGGCAGGAGCTGCCAGCCGGTCTTCGCCTTCCAGAGGGCCTCCTGCTGATCGATGAAGCTCTCGACCGGGGCGCAGGTGAAGTTGCCGACGGTCTTGGTCTGCGCCGGCGGAACCCACCCGTTGCCATAGGCGCTCGTGGCATCCCACCCTTCCGTCGCCATCTGCGCGATGGCATCCTTGTCCGCCGTGCCCACGCAGCCGACGATGTAGAGACCGGCGAGGCCGCGCTCCCGCGCCTTCGCTCGCATCGCGTCGAAGGTCTTGCGCACGGTCTCGCTGCCTCCGAGTTCCCGCGTGACATTCGACGGGACCCAGACGTAGAGAACAGGCTTTCCGTCGATCTTCAGATAGGAGGGGTTGGTGAAGTAGTTGTCGAGCCAGAAGGGGAGGACGTTGTCCATGAGATCCTGGACCGACCCGACGCCCTGCCCGCAGCCGTTCTCCCACATGATCGCGAACTTGATCTTCGGCAGGTACCGCGCCTTCAGGAGGCCGTCGTGGATCGCGTGGCCGAGGGCCTGCTGCACCGGGCCGTTGATGTTAGAGCGGTACCAGCAATAGACGACGCCCGAGATGCCGTGCTCGAGCCAGTACTTGATGTGCCAGTCGGCGACCTCCGGCGTGCCCTCGTTGTACCAGCCGAGAATTGGCTTGCGCTCGGGGTAGGGCTCGATGGCCTTCCAGCCGGTGTGCGTGCCATGCTTCCACAGCGGGCAGTAGTGGGTCAGGATCATGTACTTGCCCGTGTCGACCGGGACGGGCTCAGGCACGTAGGAGGCCTTCGTCAGAGGCAGCGACGGCTGAAAGGTTAGGTCCTGCGCGAGGGATGTACTCGCGATCTGTGGCCCGGCGACGTCGGCAATGAAGCGCCCTGCTTTCGCCGATCCGGCCTTCACCACCCACGTGAGCTCCTTATCCTGCAGGTAGCCGACCGACGGAAGGGTCTGCGTCTCTGGGCCGGTGAGGGTGAAGCCCTGGGGCACGCGAAGGGTGACCTTCACCTGCGACGTGGGCCCTCCAGAATTCGTGAGCCGCGCCACGATCTTCTCCGGCCGCCCGCCCCGCGGGAGCACGGAGTCGGTGAAGAGCCGCTGCAGCACGACCTCGCCCTCGCCGCTCGGTTCCTCAGTCACGCGCACATACTGAAGGCGCGCCGTCGCCTGCTCGACCTCGGCGGGAGCCACGCCCAGGGCCAGAAGCTTGCCGCCCCAGCCGACGTGCTGCCACGCTTCGAGGATGTAGGTGTGCATGCGGCCATCAGCGTAAGTCTGGAACGGCACCCGGGACGCGCCGGCCGTCGTAGCGAAGACGAGCGTGCCGCGGCTGCCCTTATCCACGGCCATGCGCACGGTGACGAAGTCGCGCTTGCTCACATCCACGTCGAGGTGATCGTGGAGGACGAGCGCGTCGGGCAGCGGCGCCTTAACGATCATCCCGTCCGCCGACTGCGACGCCTCGGCACCTTCGCGCCCGGTCCAACCGTGCGGCCCGTCGCGGAAGTCGAAGGCGCTCTCGGTGGACGCCGAACTCGCAGGCCTCTCGCCCAGCCCGTACGCGGCGCTGAGGACTTCGCCCGACGTCAGCGCGCGATCGTAGACCTTCGCGTACTCGATGTCGCCGATGAACCCCGCGCCGAACCCGACCGCCGAGCCGATGCACAGCGGGTTGTTCGTCGCCGGAGGAGCATCGCCGATGCGCTGCATCGCGTGGGGCAAGCCGTTAACCCAGAGGACCTCCTGCGCCCCGTCCCACACGGCGACGATGTGCAGCCACCTGCCCGGCAGGGGCTTTGCCGCGCTGACCCGAGGCTCCCACTGGCTCCCCTCATGCACGAAGAACGAGAGGTGGCTTGTCTCCTTCGGCCAGTCGATGCGCACCATGTACTCGTCGAGCTTGAAGAAGATCGTGCGCCCGTCGGAGAGGTCGGTCGGCCTCACGCGCGCCTCAAGGCTGAAGCCGCGCCGCGCGCTCAAGTCGGGGCTGGAGGGCACATCGATTCTCGTCTGCCCATCCATGCGCAGGAAGGTCCGGCCGTTCTCCGTGAGCACCTGGCCGCCCGTGACCACCGCGGTGTGGCCCTTGCCCGATAGGTCCTGCGCCTGGGCGCCGGCTGTGTCGAAGCGCCAGTACGCGGCAAGCCCGTCGTCGGCAGGAGCGCAAGCTGCGGCGCGCATCAAGAAGGCTAATACCAGGCACGTGGTCACTCGCATCGAACCGACCTCCTGACTTTGCCGCCCCCGAAAGCCAGTTCAGCTTGTGGGCCAGTATAGCCCCCCACCCGCAACGGCTGATGGCCGAGTTCTCAGCCGAGCCCCGGAAGACCTGTTACTGGTCGGTGCCTACCGACCCGCTCGCCAGCATCGCCGACCATCGCCCCAGCTCCGCCTGGTCAACTGTGCGCCACATGCACCGTATCCGCCCGTAGCGCCAATCGTACGGCTCGCCGCCCTTCTGGCAGGCGTAGAAGAGGTATATCCTCCAGCGCCCGCCGCCCTGGTCCACGACGAAGGCCTCCGGCACGTGGATGGCCGGCACGCCCGGCTCGGGCTCGACGTGGCCCAGGATCATCCAGTTCAGCCCGTCGCGCGACACCGCCTCGGTGATCTTGCGGGTTATCCACATGTGCGGCAACCCCGTCGGTGGGTCACCGTAAGCGAAGTAGAGGTCGCCCACCTTCACGACATCGGGGTTCGGGAACTGCGGGATCACCGGCTTGTCGCCACCGCGCACCAGCTTCCAGTCGTTGGGCTCGAGGAAGTCCCCCTTGTTCTCCGCGTAGCCCACGCTCACGCCGGGGCCGGGGCCATCCCAGTAATCGAACCACAGCTTCCACCTTCCGTCGTCCCACATCAGCGACGGCCGCTGGTACGAGCCGAACAGCGCGACATCCCCATAGGTCTCGGTCGCGCCATATTCGCCCGGGTAGGCGAGGATGGGCAGGCGGCTCCGGCGCCAGTGCACGCCATCCGCTGAGTCGGCGCCCATGATGCACATGTAGTCGCCATCCTTGTCATCCTTATCCCCGACAGGCTTGCCATCCTTGTCGAAGCCGACGCTGCTGTAGGCCATGCAGTAGCGGTTGCCGAGCTTGACCACCGAGGGGTCGCCATTGTGCCACTGGTCGTAGTACTTATCCTGGGCGGCCACGACCGGCGCCCAGAGCTTGGGGGACATCTTCTCATCCCAGCCGCCCTCGCGCGTCCAGACCTGCCAGCCGCTCAGCAGGTCGCGGCTCCGCGCGGCGAAGATGGCGTCGCAGCCGGGAAAACCGGGGTTGGCGTCGGTCCAGGCCCAGCCGAAGAACCATCCGCGGTAGGGGTACTCATCGCCGGGCACCTGGACGATGTGGAGGTTGTACATGTTGTGGAAGTTCCAGAGGATGTCGTGGTCCACCCTCTGCCACAGCGGCGTCCGGTCCACATGCCTGCCCACCGTTTGAGTGAGTCCGGCTGTCGGAGTCACCACCGCCAGCGCCAGCACGCCAAGCAGCCCTACTCCCGGGGCTCCCATCAACTTGGGCAGGGACATCGCGATAACCGCCTCCTGTTCTCGTGGGACACGTCGCCGTGTTCAGTCGAAGCTCGGCACCGCAACAGCGCAGCTTCCCTTCAGGGCTGACTCGTGGGCGCAGATCCCGGCCGCCGTCCAGTTGGCCGCAGTGACCGCGTCGATGGCGGGAGGCCGGCCCTCCACGATGCTGCTCACGAACTCGTGAACGAGGTGAGGGTGCGAGCCGTGATGTCCGCCGCCCTGCTCGAAGGAGAGGTGACTCTCCTCGTTGTTGTAGACGAAGCGCTGGGTGTACTTGGCGATCTCGGCGGGCAGCAGATCGGCCCGGTCCGGCGGGTCGGGGCGCGACAGGCTCTCCTGCCGCCGCTCACCCACCACCGTCGGGCTCGCCGTGAACAGCACCGGCGCCTCGTTCTCCATCTGCATCTCGTAGCAGGCGTTCTCGCCGTAAACCGTGAAGCTCTCCATGTATCCCCGCGCGCCATAGTAAAGGCTCCGCGTGACCTCGGCGGCCACGCCCTCCTCCAAGAGGCCCCCGGCCTCCAGCCGGAAGATCGCAGTCTCCATCGGGAAGGGGTTACCGTACTGCTGCTGCAGTTCGGGGCGCATCCAGCCCGAGCCGTAGCAGTGCACCTCGACGGCTCGCGTCTCGGCGATGGCAAGCAGAGGCGCCACCGCATGGGTGGCGTACCACATGGGCGGCAGGCCATCCCAGTACGGCGGCCACTGCTCCATGTCCTGATAGTGAGCCCCGCGCAGAAGCTGGATCCGCCCGAAGGCGCCTCGATCCCTCAACTCCTTCGCGTAGAGGAACTGCCGCGTATAGACCGCCGTCTCCATCATCATGTAGTTGCGGCCCGAAGCACGCTGAGCGGCCACGATCGCCCGCAGGTCGTCGACGCTCGTTGCCATCGGCACGGTGCAGGCGCAGTGTTTGCCCGACTCGAGCAGGGCGACGGCCTGCTCGGCATGGTCAGGGATGCCCGTGATGAGGTGCACGGCGTCGATGCCCTCCGCCGCGATTAGGTCCTCCACCTTCGCTACCCGCCGACTGATGCCGAAGCGATCGCCCACGGCCTGCAGGCGCTCGGGGTTCAGGTCGCAGATGGTGACCGAGGCGACGCCGGGGTGGTCGAGGTAGATTGGCACGAACTCCGCCCCGAACCCTAGCCCCGCGACCGCCACGCTAATCTTGTTCGCTGCGTTCATGTTCCGCGACCCTCACTTCGCGCGGCGCTCACCGAGCGCCAGGGACGAAGGTGACGCGCACCTCGCCCACCTGCTCATTGTTGCCCGCGCACTTGAGGTAGAGGCTGCCCGGCTTCAGGCCGTCCGCCGTCTTCTCGTGCCAGTCGGGCCAGCTTGCTCCGGCCATCAGATCGTGCCACGACTTCCCATCCGCCGACCACGTCACGCCCCACTGTGCGCCCGCGTTGGCGCCGACCAGCATCCTCACCCGTGCCTGGCCTTCGAAGGGCACCGGCAGCTTGTAGACCCACTCGCTGCCGAAGCGCATCGACTCCGAGCAGCCGCCCTTCGCCTCTGGCTGCACGTACATGATCCGCTCGAGGTGGCTGTTGGCGAGGAAGCTGATCGTCGGCCCATCGGCGATCAGGACATGCAGCGCGAGGTCGCCAAGCTTCGCCCCCGCGAGGTCGGCCGTCACCCGTAGCGTCGCCTCGGCCGGCGCCGACGCCGGGCAGGGGATGTCGAGGCTGAAGCGCGCGTCGGTCATCGTCTCGGCGGCGACGGGCGTGCGGGCCGTGGACAGAACCTTCCCCGCGTCATCGACCAACTCAGCCACGACCGTCCCGCGCAGGGGCCTGGTCGTCGCGTCAAACAGCCGCCCGCCGAGCACCGTATTGCGTCCGCGCCACAGCCACGGCATGTCGCATCCGGCCTGCGGGTAGACGCTGATCCACGCCGGCGTCCGGCGCGTCGGATCGGGCAGAGGGATCGCGAGCGGCGCCACAGGCTGCAGGCCGGCCAGGTCGCCCCGCGTTGTCTCGAGGTAGATAGGCTGCGGCGTGGCCTTGATCGTGAGCTTGCCGCCGGTGAGGTCTCCAAGCTGAACACCCTTGCCCATCATGTCCCACGCCCGAGTCGGCTTGGCGCGCAGAGGCAGCGCCATCTCATGCGCCGCATCGGCCGACCACGCGACAACTACCGCGCGGTCGCCTTTGTCCGGCGCGAACGCATACGCCCGCACCCCATCCCCGGCCGTCACCGGCCCGAGGCACTTCATGTCACGCAGGCTCGAGGCCATCGTGCGGTAGGCGTACCACGCCGGCTTCTTGCGGCTGTCGTCGGCATAGACCCCGTAGCCCGGCCCGCCCCAGTCCTTCACGGCGAACCAGAAGATGCGCTGGATGCCCAGGTCGCGCCGCGACATCGCGCTCACGTAGCACTGGACCAGCAGCCGCGCCTGAACGTCCTCGGTGATCGCGGCGTCGCCGGTGGACCAGCCGAGTTCGTTGAGCCATATCGGCTTGCCGGGATCGCGCTGTTCGTCCATGACCGCGCGGCAGTTCTTGAGCTTGTCGAAGAACCAGCCGTCGTTGAAGGTCGCGCCCCACTGATAGGGGTGGCAGGCCATGACGTCGAAGTAGTCCCGCACCCCATGCTGGTAGCAGCGGTCGAGGAAGGGACGGTCGATGCCTGCCATCCCGCCGAAGACGACGTAGGCCTCGGGACTGCCCGCGAGGACCCCGCAGGATCCGGCCTTGACCATGTCGGCATAGTCCGAGATCGTCCCCTCGAAGAAGCCGATGTTCGGCTCGTTCCAGATCTCCCAGAACCACACTCTTCCGGCATAGCGGGCCGAGATGGCGCGGCAGTAGCGGTAGTAATCCCAGAGGTCGGCGGGTGGCCGCGAACGAGGGTCGGCGATGCCTGGAGCCCTCGACGCCCAGTCGGGTGTGTAGGAGAGGATCGCCTCTGGGATGAGGCTCTGCTGCTCGTACCGGCCCATCTCGCCGTCGGCGTCATCCCAGCGGAAGACGCCGGACATGGGTTGGGTGCCGGGCCAGTCACCGAGCGAGGTCGCCCCTCCTCCGCACCTACACCACACCGCGCCCATCCCGCCCGCGCCCACCTCGCTCCATGGGCAGACGATGCCGAAGGGCGACTCCATCACCTCACGCGGCAAGGGCGGCCCAGCGAGGAAGATCGCGGTCATCGCGGACACGACTGTCATGGCTAGCATCAGGCACTCTCCCTAAGCCCATCCTTCCGCGGTTGAGCTTCGCCTTCGGAGGAGGCCTTACCTTCCCGCCATGCAGGTGTACGCACGGGTGCGGGAGAACGTGCGTGGGCAAGTCCCGCACGTCCACCACAGGGGGATTGGCAAGCCGATGAAACTACTCCCGCCCATACTGGGGGTGCTGATCGCGATGGCAAATCTTCCGCTCGCCCACGCTGTGACGGTCCAGCCCGATGAGATGGCCACGTGCCGCAAGTGGATCGCCGCGAAGCTGGAGGGTGTGCAAGTCGAGGCTCCGCGCCCCGGCCTAGAGGTCGTGCGCAACTTCGACCCGGTGCAGAAGAACGCCCGCTTCGGCAAGCCGCTCCACATCGGCGGCGTCTCCTACACGCGCGGCCTTTTCTGCCACGCCAACAGCCAGATCATCGTCCGCCTGCCCGGGCCGGGCAAGACCTTCACCGCAGTCGTCGGCGTCGACACCAACGAGCAGACGACGCCCGGCCGCGGCAGCGTGATCTTCAGTGTGGACGTCGGCGGCAAGCAAGCCTTCAAGTCGCCGATCATGCGCGAGGGCATGGACGGCGTGCCGGTGGAGGTCCCGCTCGCCGGCGCCCGCGAGTTCGTGATCTCGGTGGGCGACTCGGGCGATGGCATCTCCTGCGATCAGTCCGACTGGGCCGACGCGAAGATCACCCTAGCCGACGGCAGCGCCGTCTGGCTGGCTGATCTGCCTCTCGCCGACGGCCCGGCGCTCACGAACGCCGAGCTTCCCTTCTCCTTCACCTACGGCGGCCACCCATCGTCCGAGCTTCTCCCCAAGTGGCGACTCGAACGCTCCACTCGCACTCTCGACGCCCAGCGCACCGAGCGCACCCTCACCTTCACCGACCCTCAGACCGGCCTCGTGGTCCGCTGCGTCGCCGTCGAGTACGCCGACTTCCCCACCGTCGAGTGGACGCTGTACTTCCGCAACACCGGCGCGGCGGCGGGCCCGCAGGGCCGCCCGGCCGACACGCCGATCCTCGAAAACATCCACGCCCTCGACCTCGGCCTCGAGCGCGGCCACTACGGCGAGTTCACCCTCCACCACGCCGTCGGCAGCCCGTGCCAGGTCAACGACTACCAGCCGATCGCCTCGCCCCTCGCGCCCGGAACGACGATGCACATCGGCGCGGCCGGCGGTCGCCCGACCAACTCCGACCTCTCCTACTTCAGCCTCGAGGCGCCCGTCCGCGAGGGCCTCATCATCGTCGTCGGCTGGCCCGGGCAGTGGGCGTCCGAGTGGACGCGCGACGGCGACATCGGCCTACGGGTGCGCGCCGGGCAGGAGCTGACCCACCTCAAGCTTCACCCGGGCGAGGAGATCCGCACGCCGCTGATCGTGCTCCAGTTCTGGAACGGCGACTGGATGCGCGCGCAGAATATCTGGCGGCGATGGATGCTCGCCCACAACGTCCCCCGCCCCGCCGGCAAGCTCCCCGAGCCCGAGCTATTCGGCTGCTCGTCGCACCTTTTCGGCGAGATGGTCGAGGCCAACGAGAAGAACCAGATCGAGTGCATCGACCGCTACCTCGATGAGCGAATCCCCATCCGCCACTGGTGGATGGACGCCGGCTGGTACCCTTGCGCCGACGGAGGCTGGCCCAAGACCGGCACCTGGGAGGTTGACAAGACCCGCTTCCCGAACGGCCTCCGCGCCATCAGCGACCACGCCCACAAGCGCGGCGTGAAGACCATCGTGTGGTTCGAGCCCGAGCGCGTCGCCGCTGGCACGTGGCTCACGCAGAACCATCCCGAGTGGATCCTCGGTGGCGCGGGAGGTGGCCTCCTCAACCTCGGCAACCCCGACGCGCGTCAGTGGCTTACCGACCACGTCGATCACCTACTCACCGAGCAGGGCATCGACCTCTACCGCCAGGATTTCAACATGGACCCGCTCGGGTTCTGGCGCGCCAACGACGCCGAGGACCGGCAGGGCATCACGGAGATCCG
Source organism: Armatimonadota bacterium (assembly GCA_003170595.1). Lineage (GTDB taxonomy): Bacteria > Armatimonadota > Zipacnadia > Zipacnadales > FEN-943 > FEN-943. Next base: position 273 of record PMZA01000195.1, on the reverse strand, counting down.
CCACGTCGAGGGGTACCTCGCCTATTGGGACGAACTCCTCCGCCGGCATCCGGGCATGTTCATCGACTCCTGCGCCTCGGGCGGACGACGCAACGACCTCGAGACGATGCGCCGGGCGATTCCTCTCTGGCGCACTGACTGGCGCTGCGAACCGGTCGGCACGCAATGCTGCACCTACGGGATATCGATGTGGATACCCCTCTCCGGCACCGGCGCGGCCGACGCCGACGCCTACACCTTCCGCAGCAACATGGTGCCCTTCACCAACTGCCT
>PMZA01000527.1 GCA_003170595.1 Armatimonadota bacterium | reverse complement strand
GTGGACCAGGTCAAGGCCATCGCGACGAAGTACAACGTCGAGGCCATCCCCACGCTGATCTTCTTCAAGGACGGCCAGGAGGTCGGGCGGCAGGTGGGCCTGACCCAGGAGGCCGCGTTGACCGACCTGATCAAGTCGAAGCTCGGCGTGCAGTAGCAGAGATCAGTTGAGGGGCAGGGGAGAGGCGAGGCGAAAGACTCGGCCGCGGGCCGGGTCGAAGGGGAACACGCAGGCGCGTGGTGGAGTCAAGGATACTGTGAGAGCGGGGTCGTCGGGGAGGGCGACCTCTAACCTGGGCTTGAACAAGCCGCCTGGGATGAGTATAATGTTGGCGGCGCAAGCCAGGGCGAAAGCCCAGGGAGGTAATCCCGTGACGCGTATCCTCATTCTCGCAGTTCTGTTGATGCTCGTGGTGTTCGCCTGCGGAGCCTGTGGTGGCGGTGGCGGCGGAGTGAGCCTTACGGGCACCTCCGGCGGCAGCACCAGCACCGGCGGCAATAACTTCGGCGGCACCACCGGCGGAACCACAGGTGGAACTACAGGCGGCACGGGTGGGGTATCGCCCCCGTCACCTCCCTTCAGTGGCGGCGGCACCGGCGGTCTTACGCCTCCTGCTCCTCCCAGCACCGGCACTGGTGGTTCGAGCGGCAGCGGNNCACCGGCAGCGGTAGCACAGGCAGCGGAGGCTCGGGCGATCTGACCCCGCCCTCCCCGCCCAGCGGCTTCTGATCGGTCGGAAGTTCTCGGGCGTGCCCGATCGCCGCAAGGCGTGGGGCGTGCCTTTGACAGGGTAAGCCAGAGAAGTTAGAGTATACGGGCGACCAGACTGCCTGCGGTGTGGTCGCCTGTTTTCGTGTGCTAGGGCCCCGGACAGGAGTGGTGCAAAGGTGCGTTTGTTCCCGGTTGAGACTTTCGAGAAGCTGTTCGGCTCGCGCTACGCGGTCGTAGTGGTGGCTGCGCGTAGGGCCATGCGTATAAGAGAAGGCTCGGAGCCGCTGGTTGAGGTGGACTCCAAGAACCCGCTGACCATCGCTCTGACCGAGCTGGCGGCGGGCATGATCCATCCGGAGGCTCCCCTGCCGACGGAGGAAGAAGAGGAAAAGGCGACCGAGGCTGAGGGAGCCGAGGAAGCCGCAGAGTGACAGGAGTTGCGGCCGGTCGTGGCCCGGGACAGGCGTGCCGGGACCGATGGCGCCGCTTGAGGATTCATGAGTGACCGCCCCGACTACTACACCGTCCTCGGTGTCGAGCCCTCTGCGTCGCAGGAAGATATCAAGCGCGCATACCGCAGTCTGGCCCGCCAGTGGCATCCCGACGTGAACCAGGATAACCCCGAAGCGGAAGACCGGTTCAAGCTCGTCACCGAAGCCTACCAGACCTTGTCCGACCCCCAACGTCGCGCGTCCTACGACCACGGCGGCGCGTCGTCGTCCGGATTCCCCTTCGGGCAGAGCGGCGGGATGGGCGACCTCTTCGACCTGGTGGACGTCATGTTCGGCGGCCTCACCGGGCGGCGTGGGGGAAGAGGTCAGTGGGCTGAGGCCCGTGGGCGTGACCTCCAGTCCGAGATCGTCATCACACTCCTCGATGTCCTCCACGGCGCGACGCGCGAGGTGACCTACGAGCGGATCGTGCCCTGCCACGAATGCAGCGGCAGCGGGTCGGCGCCGGGATCGCAGGCCCAGAAATGCGCTACCTGCGACGGCCACGGGCAGGTGCGGTACGTGCAGAACTCCCTCTTCGGGCAGGTGAGCACCGTCACCGAATGTCCCACCTGCCACGGGCGCGGGCAGGTCATCACCGATCCGTGCAAGAAGTGCGGCGGCGCCGGTCAGGTGCGTGAGGAGCAGAAGGTCGAGGCCGAGGTCCCTCCCGGCATCGAAGATGGCTCCATGCTGCGCGTGGAGGGCTACGGCGACTTCGCGTCCGGTGGGCAGGGGCGGCCGGGCGACCTCATCCTCTTCGTGCGCGTCAAGCCCGACCCGCGCTTCCGTCGCGACGGACCGGAGCTGCATGCCGACCTGCCGATGAACGCGGCGCAGGCCGCTCTGGGTGCGGAGCTTGAGTTCGAGGGCCTCGAAGATACGGTGCACGTGAAGGTCGATGCGGGCACTCAGCCCGGGGCGGAGATCGTCGTGCATGGCGCGGGTCTGCCCAAGCATGGGAGCAAGAGACGCGGCAGCCTGCACCTGCGGGCGAAGGTCCACGTGCCACCGGCCAAGAGCAAGCGCGAGCGCGAACTGCTCCACGAACTGGAAGAGCTCTGGCACAAGCGCGAGAAGTAGCGCTAGCAGTGAGGCGGCGAGAATATGGGGGACGCATCGGGGAATTGGATGGCCATCACCGTGCGCGCGAGTGACGATGCGGCTGAGGCCGTGCGGCTGAGGCTGCTCGAGCTGTCGGGTGGGCGTGGGACGAGCGAGGAAGGACGCGAGGGCTGGGCGTGGCTGACGGTGTACGTGCCCGCCGACGACGACTGGGCGCGGAAGATGGCCGAGCTTGCCGACCAACTCGCGGCCATCCGGCCGATGTTCGACGAGGGCGCCATCGGTGCCCCGGAGCCGAAGCCCATTGCCGAAGAAGACTGGGCCGAGGCCTGGAAGCAGCACTACAAGCCGGTGATCGTCGGCCGCGTGGTCATCAAACCGTCGTGGCTCGACCCTCCGAGGAACGTCCCCGCGGAGGCCGTCCTCATCGAGCTTGACCCCAAGATGGCCTTCGGCACCGGCACCCATGAGACGACGCAGTTGATGCTCCGTGCGCTGCAGGAGGTCGTGCATGAGCGCGACGAACTGGCGGACGTGGGCACGGGCTCGGGCATCCTTGCGATCGCGGCGGCGCTGCTCGGAGCGGCGCGGGTGTGGGCGACGGACAATGATCCGATAGCGGTGGCGTCGGCGATGGAGAACTCGCAGGCGAATGGTGTGGGGGAGAGGGTGAAGGTCCTGCAGGGCGAGTTCCTGGCGGGCGTGCCGAAGGGGCTGGATGGCATCGTCGCCAACATCACGCCGGCGGCGGATGCGGCCCTGGCGCCGGTGGCTGCCGAGTGGATCAAGCCGGGCGGCTGGATGGCGATGACCGGATTTACAGGCGCCTCGGAGACCGAAGTCGCCGAGGCGCTGGTTAGTGCGAAGTTCGAGATTGTCCGGCGATACGACGCTGGCGAGTGGGTCTGCCTGCTCGCGAAGAAGCCGGCTTAGCGCTTCTGGCCGAAGGCCTTGAGCGCCATGTCGAAGAATTCCTTGTTCGTCGCGGTCTTGCGCATGCCGGTGATGAGGGTCTCGGCGGCGTCGGCCGTCTCCATCGCAGCCAGCGCGCGGCGAAGCTGCCAGACCCCCTGCATCTCCTCGTCGTTGAAGAGAAGCTCCTGGTGACGGGTGGACGACTTGTGGATGTCCACGGCCGGGAAGACGCCCCGCTCGGCCAGTTCGCGCGTGAGGACCAGGTCCATGTTGCCCGTGGCCTTGAACTCTTCGTAGATCATTTCATCCATCCGGCTGCCGGTGTCGATGAGGATCGTGGCGAGGACCGTGAGGCTGCCGCTTTCCTCAAGCTTGCGGGCGGCGCCGAAGAAGTGCTTCGGGCGATAGAGGGCCGTCGGATCGAGACCGCCGGAAAGGGTGCGACCGCTGGGCTCGACGGTGAGGTTCGAGGCGCGAGCCATGCGGGTCATGCTGTCGAGGAGGATGACGACGTCCTCGCCATGCTCGACCAGGCGCTTGGCCCGGGCGAGGCAGAGGTCGGCGACGCGCATGTGATTCTCAGCGGGCATGTCGAAGGTCGAGGAGACGACCTCGCCGTCTACCGAGCGCTGGATGTCGGTGACTTCCTCGGGGCGCTCGTCGATGAGCAGGACCATGATGCGCACGTCGTCGAAGTTCTTCGTGATGCAGTTGGCGATGTGCTTGAGCATCGTCGTCTTGCCGGCCTTCGGCGGCGAGATGATGAGGCCGCGCTGGCCCCGGCCAACGGGGGTGACGATGTCGAGGAGGCGACCGGTCGTGTCCGCGGGATTGTCCGTCTCGAGGCGGAGGCGCTGGTTGGGGTAGATCGGGGTCAGATCCTCGAACTTGGGGCGGAGGCGGGCCTTCTCGGGTGAACGACCGTTCACCGTCTGGACGCGCAGGAGCGACCAGAAGCGCTCGGCGCTGTTGTCCTTGGGCGGACGGACGGGGCCGCCGATGAGATCGCCGGTGCGCAGGGCAAACCGTCGGATCTGCGTGTCGGCGACGTACACATCGAGCTGCGGGTTGTAGTTGTACCCGTCGATGTGCATGATGCCGCGACCGTCGGCCATGACCTCGAGGATGCCCATCCGATAGACGTGGCCGGCCTTTTCGCTCTGCTTGGCGAGAATCGTCATGCATAGCTCGGCCTTGCGCAGAGTCGAATAGCCCGCGATGCCGATCGTGCCGGCGACCTTGCGGAGGTCATCCACCGTCATGTTCTCCAACTGTTCCAGCTCGTATTGCTGCACTGGCGCTTCAGTTTCCATGCTTCTTCTCACCGTAAGCCTCGGGGTTCAGCACCGCTACGTAAGGCAGATTGCGGTACCGTCCTGCGTAATCCAAACCGTAGCCGACCACGAAATGGTCGGGTATCTCAAAGCCCAGGTAGTCAATCTGAACCGGCACCTGCCGCCGGCTCGGCTTATTCAGGAACGCGCAAAGCTTCAGGGATCTTGGATTGCGCTTGCGCAGTTCTTCAAGGAGCCAGGCCAGGCTGCGGCCGGTATCCACTATGTCCTCCACCAGGATCACGTCGGCGCCCTCGATCTCGCAGCCAAGGTCTTTCGTCAGGCACAGCTCGCCCGGAACGTGAGCATCGCCGTAGGATCGCAGGCCCATCAGCTCGACCCGGACCGGCATCTGCAGGTGGCGCATCAGGTCGCTCAGGAAAACCACCGCGCCGGTCAGCACTCCGACGAGCAGCGGATTGGCGCCAGCGTAATCGTCCTGCAATTCGGCAGCCAGACCCCGGACTCGCTCGTCGATCTGCTCGGCCGTGAGGAGGACCTCGACGACCTCGGCGGGCCAATCCGGTTGGCAGGAGTTGCAGTCGCTACCCATCGGACTACTCCCACTCGATGGTAGCCGGCGGCTTGGATGTGATGTCGTACACGACGCGGTTGATGCCGCGGACTTCATTGACGATGCGGTTTGATATGCGCGCCAGAACGTCATCGGGAATACGCGCCCAGTCGGCGGTCATGAAATCGTCGGTCACAACCGCGCGGACGACGATGGGATAGGCGTAGGTGCGGCCGTCGCCCATGACGCCCACCGACTGCAAGGTCAGCAGCGCAGCGAAGCTCTGGGCGATCATGCGCTCGAGCCCGGCGGCGGCAAGCTCCTCGCGGACGATGGCGTCGGCCTCGCGGAGGATATCGAGGCGCTCGGTGGTCACATCGCCAAGGATGCGCACGGCGAGGCCCGGGCCGGGGAAGGGCTGGCGGTGAACGATCTCATCGGGCAGGCCCAACTGGCGGCCCAACTCGCGCACCTCGTCCTTGAAGAGGAGGCGCAGCGGCTCCAGGTTTTCAAACCTCATGTCGGCAGGCAGACCGCCGACGTTGTGGTGCGTCTTGATGCGCGCCGTCGTCCCGGCCGAGCCACCGCTTTCGATGACGTCGGGGTAGAGCGTGCCATGGACGATGAACTCGAAGTCGCCCAGCTTGGCCGACTCCCGCTCGAAGACGCGGATGAAAGTGTCGCCGATGATGATGCGCTTCTGCTCGGGATCGGTGACGCCGGCGAGCTTGCGGATGAACTCCTCGCGGGCATCGATGGCGATGAACGAGTCGCCGAGCAGATGGCGGAAGGTGCTGATGACCTGGGCCGGCTCGTTCTTGCGCATCAGGCCGTGGTCGATGAACATCGCCGTGACCTGCTCGCCGACCGCGCGGTGCATGAGCATCGAGGAGACGGCCGAGTCGATCCCGCCGGAAAGCGCGCAGAGCGCACGCCCGGAGCCGACCTTCTCGCGGAGGGCGGCCACGGTCTGCTCGATGAAGCTGCCGGGCTCCCAGGTGCCGCTGCAGCCGCAAGCGTCGAAGAGGAAGTTGCGAAGGATCGTCGGTCCGTCGGGCGTGTGCTGGACCTCGGGATGGAACTGGACGCCGAAGAGCTTGCGCTCGGGATCGGCCATGGCGGCGACGCGGGTGAAGGGCGTATGGGCCAGACCGCGGAACCCCTCGGGCGGCTTGGCGACCGAGTCGCCGTGGCTCATCCAGACGGAAAGATCGGCGGGCAGATCGTTGAACAGCGTATCTTGATCATCGACGGTCAGATCAGTGTGGCCGAACTCGCGCTGATCGCCGGGCTGAACATCGCCGCCGAGCAGATAGGCCATGAGCTGGTGCCCGTAGCAGATGCCCAGGACCGGCACGCCCGCTGTCCAGATGGCCGGATCAGGATGTGGCGAGTCCGCCTCATAAACGCTGGCCGGCCCGCCGGAGAGGATCACGGCCTTGGGCTTGCGCGCCGCGATTTCGGCCCAGGACGTGTCGAACGGGAGCAGCTCCGAGTAGACGTGGAGCTCGCGAATGCGACGTGCGATCAGCTGGCTGTACTGGCTGCCGAAGTCGAGAACGACAACGTTGTCCGCGTCGACGGCCGGTCCCGCGTCGACGGCCGGTCCCGCGTTGGCGCCGGGTCCCGCGTTGGCGCCGGGTCCCGCGTTGGCGCCGGGTCCCGCGTCCCGGGC
>PMZA01000543.1 GCA_003170595.1 Armatimonadota bacterium | reverse complement strand
CAGGGCTCCTGGGGCTCCCAGTATCCGCCCATCACCCTCCGCCCGGGCGATCCCGCCGTCGATGGCCGCCCGGTCTGCGTCCTCGATGACTACATCCTCCGCGTCACCATGATCAGCGCCAGCCAGAACCGCACCGCCATGTTCCACTGGGGCTCCGCCATGCCCGAGAGGCAGGCTCCAACGAGCCAGCTTCAGCTCAACCTCGAATTTCTCCCTCGCACGCCCGAGGCCGAGCTCCGCTTCGCGGGCCTCCAGTCTCACGTCACCGCCGTCCCTGACGTGGGCAAGCCCATCGAGACCGACACGCGCATGTACGGCGGGCTCCAGCCCCTTCAGCGCGACTCCTGGGGACGCATGGGCCGCCAGCCTCTCTGGCTCACGCTCCCCATCCCCGACCCCGGGGCCACGGTCCTCACCCGCCTCGAGGGCAGCATCACCTGCTTCTCCGAGGTGAAGGTCGTCGATATCAAGATCCCGGCGGATTCTGAGGGCAAGACCTTCACCCAGGACGACGTCTCGGTCACGGTCCGCACGTGGAAGAGGAGCGGCGGACCCGCAGGGTCGCCCCAGGGGGACAACCTCGAGATCGCCCTCGACGCGACCGCCCCGCCCATCGCCCACGATCAGCGCCAGTCGTGGTACGGGCGCGACTGGCAGAAGGTGACGCTGCTGACGGCGGACGGCCGCCCCTGCCTGCCGAACTCGACGAGCGAGGGCAATACCAACGGCAAGATAGAGATCGGCGCCACCTTCCCGCTGAACGTGCAGCCACAGCAACAGGGCGAAGTGGCGACGCCGCTGGTGCCGACCGGCTTGCAGCTGACCTTCGTCCGCTGTGGCGCGGCGGATAAGATCATTCCCTTCGTCTTCGAGAACGTCCCCCTCCCGTGATGCGCCTTGCCGCGGCGGGGCGAAGGTGTCATCCTTTCCCTCGCGAGGCATCCACTTCTCGGGGAGGGAACGTTATGTCGATCCGCATGCTCGGCCTCTGCCTTCTGGCCCTCGCTTTTTCACCATGCCTTCGCGCCGAGCCGGTCCGGCCATCCCCGGCGCCCGACCTCGGCCCGGAGAAGTACACGGTCCACGCCTCAGGGGCGCTCGTCGACGTCATCTCGGCCCTCGCAAGGATCACCGGGCGTCAGATCATGTTCGTTCCGCTACCCAGGACGGGTGCCGCTCCGCCCAAGCCCGTCGAGGAGACCCCTGTCGTCCTGAACCTCGACAACGCCACGTTTGGTGACATCCTCTCCTCCCTCGTCGCCCAGGCCCCGGTCGTCTACGAGGTACCGCAGGGCGGCCCCCTTTTCCAGGGCCCGCCAATCACGATCCGCCCGGGCGACCCCAAGGTCGACGCCCGCCCTACATGCCGCCTCGACGACTACATCCTCCGCGTCACCCACGTGATGGTTACGCGCACGCGCGAGGAGAACCTCCGCTGGGGCGCGACCGCCCCCGACTGTCCCCCTTCGAGGGACAACCTGGACCTGGCGATTGAGATTATCGCCCTCTCGCCCGACGCCGCCCTTCGCCTGGCCGGCGTTCAGGCCCGGGCCGCGAACCTTCCCGACGCCGACAGGCGTGCCGGTTCGGCAACCGGCCCGCCTGGCACCAACTTCAACTCTGCCATGCACGATCCCACCGGAACGCTCTTCCTGCCCATTTCCCTGCTCCTGCCCGCCCCCGACCCCCTGCCGAAGGCCATCACCCGGCTCGAGGGCAGCCTTGCCCTCTTCTCGCAGATCAAGACCGCCGAGATTCATATCCCGCCCGATAGCCAGGGCAAGGCTTTTACCCAGGATGATGTCACTGTCACGGTCCGCGACTGGAGGCGCAACGACACTGTCCTCACGGTCAGCATCGAGTGCCAATGCCCGCCCCTCCCGCACAACGACGCGCTTGGGTGGGTGCCGCACGAGCGATTCCTGGCTGTGCTTGTCGGCGCGGACGGCCGGCGCGCTCAGGGCGCTTTCACGCGACAGAGCTTCTCCGGCCGAGACACAAATGAGGTAGGCTTCATGTTCCAACTGCAACCCGCGACGCCGGGGGCGCCGCCGCCGCCCCTCGAACCGAAGGAGCTCATTCTGACCGTTCACCGCTTCGGCACCGCTGACAAAACACTCCCCTTCGTCATCGAGAACATACCGCTACCCTAGCCATGCGCATACTCGCCCTCGCCGATATACACAACTCCGAGACCAGCCGCGAACGGGTCCTCCGCCTCGCCGATGCCTGCCGCGACGCCGCCCCGGTCCGCTTTGTCTTGACGCCCTAATGGTGGTTAGCTTGGATCAATGAGGGGACTTAGCCAGAGCGGGGTAGCAAGTGCTTCGGATCCATTCGTACATAACTACCCTTAGGCGGCGAAGCCGGGCCACGCTCTTGAAAGACGCCCATTTAGGTAAACTATTCCTGGAAAAGGCTTCATCCAAAGGGTGAAGCCTGTTAGACTTAGCCGATGTGAGGGTCGAGTTCCGCACAAACAAGCTGGAGCGCTGCTTCACGAACCACCGGATGGCAGTCCGGGAGTGGGGGCCGCAGGTAGGTCGAACGTACGTGAAGGCAATCGAGGCGCTCAAAGCTGCCGACACTGCCGAGGTCATCTTCACTCTTGCGCAGTTCCACTTCCATCCCTTGCGTGAAGACCGGGCCGGCCAGCACTCGATGGATCTTGCACTCCGTCACAGGCTAATCCTCACGCTCTCACAGCAAGGCAGCGACGTCGTTGCGTTCATAGAGGAGGTGGAGACAGAGCACTATGAGTGACGCACTTGTAGGCCCGTGGTCCGACATCGCGATCCCGCCCGGCGAGACCTTAGCGGATCTGCTCAAGGCGAGAGGCATGACTCAGGCCGAACTGGCCAGGCGCATGGAGCGGCCGTCTCAGGCCATTAATGAGATCATCAGGGGCTCGAAGGCTATCGAGCCCGCGACGGCCTTCCAACTGGAGCGTGTCCTTGGAACGCCAGCGCGGTTCTGGCTCCGGCTTGAGCAGAACTACCAGTACAACAGAGCGCGGCGATCGGAGCTGGACCGACTCAGAGATGAGGCCCGGTGCTTGCCCGACTTCCCGTATGCCGCAATCGCCCGTCTTGGTTGGGTTCCTCAGACCCGAGATCCTTTGGAAAAGGTGCGCAATCTGCTGCAGTTCTTCGAGGCTGGCTCTTGTGAGGCCGTGAAGAACATGTACGCGGACGCACTGCACCGCGTATCGGGGACGCACTCGCCGTCGTGGCAGTCACTGGCCGCTTGGTTGCGCGGAGGCGAACGCATTGCCGCCGGCATCGAGGTCGCGCCCTACGATCCAAGCTGCTTGATGCGCTCTCTCGACACTGTCCGCCGGATGACCCGCAGCCAGCCTGACCAGTTCTGTGGCGAGCTTCGTGACCTTCTGGCGTCCTGCGGCGTGGCCCTTGTGTTCGTTCCTCACCTTCCAAATACCTACGCCCACGGTGCTACACGTTGGCTGTCACCATCCAAGGCCCTGGTACAGCTCAGCCTCCGGGGGCGATGGGCCGACATCTTCTGGTTCAGCCTCTTTCACGAACTGGGGCACATCCTGCGTCATGGCAAACGCCAGATGTTCGTCGAGCTTGAAGACGGATCGAATACTCCCGAGGAAGAAGAGGCGGACCGTTTCGCGGCCGACGCACTTCTACCGGCAGCTGCATACCGAGTCTTCGTGCGAGACCGCTCCTTCTCGGAAGGCTCGATCAGAGAGTTCGCGCGGATTGCCGAGGTACACCCAGGGATCGTCGTAGGCCGACTTCAGCACGAGGGTAAACTCGGACACGCGCAGTTGAACGGTCTGCGTGAGCGTTACGTCTTTGCTCCAGCACGCTCGTAACAACCTGGACCAGTGGCGCCGCTGAAGAGGCAGGATGGCCTCCGGCAGCTTGCTGTATTGGAACTCAAAGTCAGGTCTGGCTCCGAGACATGCCCGACGAGGGACAAGCCCAGCGGAAGCCGTCGGCGTCGCCTAAGCGCAGTTATGCGAAGTCGGAGCGTGCGAGCCCAGGGGGGCGCTTGCCTCAGGTAGAGGGGCCCTTCAGGCCCCACACCAAGTGCTCGCGGGTCAGCAAGCGTCTTGCAGTCCTCTCAGCCGCCGTCCTGGAAGCGCCTCACAATGTCCTGCTGCACCGCTGGGTTCAGCCGCACGAAGAGAGCGCTGAAGCCCGCAACGCGCACCATCAGATCGGCGTACAGCTCCGGTGCCCGAAGTGCCTCGAGGAGGGTCTCCGCGCTCAACACGTTGACGTGCAGATGCAGTCCACCCAGGCCAAAGTAGCCGTCGATCAGCCCTCGGATCGGCTCAGGGTCCTGCGGGCTCCCGTCGGCAGCGACCGGCAGGGATAGACTCGCCGCGCCTGACGGAGTGTGCGCAAAGGGTAGGACCGACATCGTGCTGAGCAGAGCGGTCGGAGAGCAGGCTGACGTTCCCAACGAGGGACTCAGGCTTTCGCTCAGGGGGTCACCGGCGGCCCGTCCGTCGGGCGTGGCACCTGTGTGGCGGCCCTCGTGCAAGTGCGTCATGTGGGAGTAGAACCCCGGCCACATCGCTGCCCGGTTGAGGCCCAGCGACGCTGCCTCCACCTCCTCGGCCCACATCTGCCCCACGGCAGCGGTCAAGGCCCGCGTTTCAGGGCAGTCCCGGCCATAGCGGGGGAGGCGTCGGCGCACCTCGGCCCGCAACCCTTCGTGCCCTTCCCAGTTGCTGTCGAGGATCCCCATGAACTCACTCAGAGACAGCCGGCGCTGCTCGAAGACCAGTTCCCGAAGGGCGACCAGGGAATCGACAACCGTCGCCAGCCCCATGAAGTAGTGGTTGAAATGGCTGATCGAGGCCGCCTGCCAGCACGGCCGCCGTCGAGTGACGCTTTCCCGCATCAGGGCTGACTGCAATACCGGGCACGCGGGCTCAAGCTGCGTGGACCAGAGCCTCTCGGCATCGCTCCGCGCGCCCTCAAGCACGCGGCGCACCCGCTGTCGGAGGGCCTCCACAAAGGCCTGGAAGCTCACGACCTCTCCATCGGCCATCGTGTCGAGCAGTAGGCTGGGGACGTTGTAGAAGGCCGCCGGCCCGCTAGCGGCTTCGTGGCCGGCGACAAGAACGTTGTGGCAGGCGCCATGGGCATATCCACGCGCCCACTCTAACGGCACGCCCTGCGACACCAGAGCTTGCATGACCACGTCATCGTTGTAGATGGTGACTGGCCGCCGCCGACTCACCAACTCGGCGACGCGCCATCGCAGGCTCTCGTCCATGTCTCTGCGCCAACGAACCAGGAGAGTTGGCTCCTTGTAGCTGAGCAGGTCAACCGCGTCCAGGATCACCGAGGTAAGGGCGTTGCAGGCCGAACCCCCCTGCTCGTCCGTGCCGCCGACCGTCACGTACAGGTGGCTGTACATACAGGGGGACCGCCGCCGGTTGTCGTCGAAGTCGGTGCCGTTTCCCGTCATCTGCGACAGGCGGAGCATGAACTGCGCCAGAAGTACCACGGCTTCGTCGCGACTCAGCCTCCCGTGGATGACATCATCCTGGTAGAACCGCCAAAGGTACTGGTCCAGACGCCCCGGGGTCACATCTCGGCCGCCCACGAGGCATGACAAAGCCATGTGGGTGATCTGCAGGAGTTGCAGAGCTTCCATGAAGGTCTCGGGAGGCTGGCCGGCTACGCGGTCGCACCGGGCCGCTGCCTCGGCAAGTTCGGCTTGTCGTGCCTGGCAGGTCACCTGAGCTGCCTCACGTCTCGCGGCCTCGGCATAGCGCCGGCACAGGCGGGAGAGTGCCCTCAGCGCGACCAGCGCTGCCCCCAGGAACTCGCGTTGGGCAGCCCCGTCAGGGGCTGTGGCCGGGACTTCGGACAACTGCGGGAGGACCTCGTCCACGATGCCGCCCAGGCCGCTCTCCAGAAGCCAGTCCCAGTCAGGGATGTAGATGGAGAGGCTATCCAGGACCCCCGGTGCGCCGGGCTCCACGAAGAGCTCCGGGTGTCCGGCCACGAACCCTTCCTGCTCCCCGGTCGGTAGGACCTGGGGCATGCATCCCAAGAGCACGTCCTCCGGCTGGATCACTGGCGTGATCTGCTCGCACAGGTCGCGTATCACTGCCGCCTGACGCTCGATGCGGGTCAGGTGACCATACCGGCTGCGTGCGGCGTCAAGGATCAGGGCCCGTTCCATGCAGACCAGGCGCTCATCCTCAGCCAGGCGGCGGGATCTCAACGTCTCCAGTCGATTCCCTGCAGCGCAGACGTCCAAGGACCTGCCCCCGCAAACGGCACCACTTGCCCCGTTGGAGTAAGCACCCCTGCAACTGCCCCCGAGTTTGATCCACCTACAATGCGAGTTTTTAGGCTACAAGGCAGGACTCCTCCTACGGCTTGGAGTCGGTGGGGGGAAGCCCTGCCGCCCGAGTGATCTACCTCGCCCAACATAGCTGCGCTTAGGCGGCGTCAGCGTTCGGCTCTGTCAGTTAGCGCCAGTTTCTCTTCCCCCATCTGCAGGAAACGGGCTACGGGACTGGAAGGCAGCTATCGCAGGTGGATCAAGAACGGGGTGCGCTGCACTAGTCTGTTGACTCTCATTGCAGGTGGACCAAACTCGGGGAGCACCACAAGGTAGGCCTACAATGACATTCAACCTGGACCTGGTCTCGGGGCAAGGTCACGCGGCGACTACGCGATGGTATCCAACCGGCCGATCCTGGGATGGACACTGGGCAGAGGACGATCTACATACAGCCTTCGGCAGTAGCAGGGCGTCAGCCCGCCGCTTCGCCTCGTCGTGGGCGGCTCCAGACCCCTGGGCTTGAGGCCACAATTCCTGCTGCCGCGGCAAGCAGTGCTACGGGGGCCCAGCGCTCCCAGTCGACCGCGGCCAGGGCGAGAAGGGCGGACTGGCCTGTCTGCACCAACCAGGCCGGTGGCACCAGGACGGGGAAAGCCACCAATCCCGCCACGACTATGGCTACGACACCGGCCGCCAGCCACACCCCACGCCCAGTTCGCGCCTGCCGATCTGCCAGTTCGCGCAGGGCATCCAGCTCCGCGAGGTCGGCCATCACCGTCTCCGAGAAGCCGACACCCGGCTCGATGCTCAGGCAGTTGAGTGCCCGGTCCAATTCGTAGTCGTTCATGCTGTCTCCTTGGCGGCCTGGGCGGGCGCGCCGAGGGCCGCTTTCAGCAGCTCCCTGGCCCGGTGATAGCGAACCCGACACGCGCCCTCAGTCGCGCCCACGATCTCACCAATCTCCGCGAAGCCAAGCTCCTCGACCGCCCTCAGACTGACGACCGCGCGCAGGTCCTCGGGGAGTTCTGCGATGCCGGCCAGCAGCCGTTCGTGTTCCTCCTGCCGAACCGCCTGGCACTCGGGCGACTCCGACGTGACGTCGGCCTCGGGCGTGCGTGGGAGAACTTCGAGGGTGACCTGAAGCTGGCTCTGCGGGTCGGGTCTTTCGGGCGTGGCGGCGCCCCAGCGGAAGGTGGCCGAGCGGCTCTGGCTGGCGCTGATCATGATGAGCCGCAGGATGTAGTCGTCGAGGACGCAGACCGGGCGGCCATCGACGGCGGGATCGCCTGGGCGGAGGATGATGGGCGGATACTGGGAGCCCCAGGAGCCCTGTTGGGATTCGTAGACGATGCCGGCCTGCTTGCAGAGGGACGCGAGGATGTCGCCGAGGGTGGCGTTGTCGAAGTTGAGGGAGACGGGCATGTCCTCAAGGCCCTTGGGCGTAGGCGGAGGCGGGGCGCCCCGGCCGAGGCCCGTGTTGAGCCAGATCTGGCGGTGGGTGAGCTTGCCGAGGGCGTCAACCATGTCCCGGAGGGTGCCGGAGGAGTGGATCGTGAACTTATCGGGCCCGAGAGGTGGTCCGGGCAGGGGTTTGGGTGGATCGGCGAAAAGGCGTACGACAGTGAATCCGGCGAAGGCGAGGAAGAGCAGAAAGGCTAAGGCGCGAGACGGCATGATAACCTCCCGAACAGCGAGAAGTAGGATCTCTGCGGACGACGCTCCCCCTCGCGTACCGGAAAACGTCGCGCGCTCAGAACCACAACAGGTTCGCCAGACGACTCATCCGCCCGTCGTGCCCTTCGCCGGCACCACCAGGACATCGCCGGGCCTGAGCTGCGAATGCAACGAGGTCATCCCGCCAAAGCCCGTCAGGCCCGGCGTGCCAGCTTTCCACCCGCTCAGGTCCACTTCCTGCACCGCAGGTCCTTCGGCGGCGGTGCGCATGAGCGTGGCGTGGGCCTGGTCCGCGTTCTCAGTTGGACCGCCCGCCTTGACCAGCAGGTCCAGCAGCGTGCTGTTGAGCGGCAGCAGGTAGACTCCGGGCTGCTTGACCTCCCCGACGGCCACGACGGTTACGGACGTCTGCGGCGAGGCTTCGATGGCGCGCCTGAGCAGTATGCGCTCCACGTCGAGCTCGGCTGTGACACGCGCGAGCTCGGCCTGCGCCAGAGGAACGGCGTCCTTTAGGTCAGAGTAATCGCCCTGGGTCATCAGTTCGGCCTTATACTGGCCCTCGCCCAGGGCGAACCTCCGCTCGGCCTGCCGGAGGCGGATTTTGGCCGCATCCACCTGCGCCTCCAACTCCCGCACGCGCGCCTCGAGGACCTCGCGGTCTAGTGGCGCCACCTCAACCGAGGGTTTCACCGCGACGGGTGGCAGTATGCGCGAGCCGAGTCCGGGCATATCGGTGGTCGCCGGCTCTTGAGCCGTCGCGGCACCGCCCGCCGCGAGCTTCTCCAGCGCCTCCCTGGTGGCCACCTCCAGGAAGACCACGAGCCTCGGATTGTGCAGCGGCGGCGAAAAAGGTCCCGACGGGCGCGACTCGCCCTCGACAGGCATGTCCATCGGCGCGCCGCTTGGCAGGCCGGCGTCGCCGACTCGCGGCTTCTCGGCCTCGGGCATTCTCCCGGCCGTCGAGATCGACATGCCACCGGCCAGATCCACGCCCATGTTTCCTGCGGCTGACGGCTGCCAGACGAGCAGCGCACTCTCACCCACCTTGAGCGAGGGGGCGACCGAGACCTCCTTGCGCTCCACGGTAGGCCGGCCGACGTAGGCGCCCAGGTCTGGGTCGTATTTCCCGCCGGTGAACTCCTGGTAGGTCAGCACGATCTGCGGCGACGCGGGACCCGCGGGTCCGTTGGGCAAGGACGTGGATTTCAGGCTGACGTCGAAACCCGGCGTCTCCTGGACTCGCATCTTGCGATAGATCCCCTGCCCGACCTCCTCCAGGTAGAAGGCCCCGTTGCCGCCCTCGGCTGGGAACTGGTTGACTATCGAGTAGGTCCCACGGGAGGGCAAAGGCCAGTCGGTAGTCGACCAGTGCAAGTACCCATGCGGCAGATTGATCTGCTTCGGCGGATTCGGCTGGAAGCACAGCTTCTCGAGGGTCTCCCTGGTAGGCTGCCTGGCGATCAGAAGCCGCGAGGCGCTGTCGTAGCTGACGGAAGCGCCTGGGCCGCTCACAGCGAGGGCGACATGGGCGTCGCCCGTGACCAGTACCATCTTGACGACGAGGATCAGGGCTCCTGCCTGCAGCGGGGTCATCTCGATCTCACCTCTCCCCTTGGGGCTCAACTGCGCGAGCAAGATGGAAGGACTGCGTATACTGTATCTCCAGCGACGGATCGGCAGCCACGACACGCTCGGCATGCGTCACGAGCGGTGCGGCCGGCTCCCCCGGCGAGGGGGTCCGGGCTGCTCGCATATGGTCGCGGTAGATCACCCGCCTTTGCACCACCGGTACGCGCAAGATGCGCTCGACCACGCGCTCTCGCATCACCGGCACCTTCCTCTCGACGACTCGTTCCACCACCCGAGGCGCAGCAGTGACGGCCGGCGCAGGCCCCCGCCTCTCGACTATCGCCCCGCCGGCGAGTCCTCCCAGGCAGAAGGCGGCTAGCAGTGCCGCGGCCGCGGCGAGGGGCGCCCAGGCGGGCAGACGTGAGGGAAGCGGCCCGGGCAGGATCCCCGCCCTGACCTTGCGCAGGACGCCCTTCGTGATGCCCTCGACCCGTGCGTCAGGCACGTTCGAGGCAGCCTCCGCCACTACGGCTTCATGCACACGCTCGAGGAGCGCCAGGCGGCTCCTGCACGCCGGGCAGCCCTGGACGTGGGCGTCGAGCGCCGACCGGTCGGTCAGCGTGCCGTCGAGGAGCGAGTGCATCCATCCGTTAGCCTTGCGGCAGGTAGTCATTCGTCTTCCTCCATGTAAGCGGACAGATCGGCCGCCAGCTTGTGACGGGCCCGGTGCAGATGCGCCTTCACGGTTCCGGCCGAGCAGCCCATCGCGTAGGCCGTCTCGGCGATGCCCATATCCTCGAGGGCGAAGAGCATCATGGCGACCCGTTGCTTGACCGGCAGAACGTCGATGGCCTCGCGCACACGGGTTCGGAGTTCGCCGGTGACGAGTTCTCGCTCGGGCGTCGTGGGACCCGGCGGGTCGTCCACCGCCTGCTCGCGCCTCTGGTTCCGCTCGCGACCGCGCAGCCGAGAAATAGCGCAGTTGACAGTGATGCGGCTGAGCCAGGCCGAGAACTCGCGTCGGTGGTCATAGGTGCCCAGCGCCCCGAAGGCCCGGAGGAAGGCCTCCTGAGCCACGTCCTCGGCGTCGTCGGGGCTGCCGAGGATCGCGTGCGCGACCCGGTAGGCGGAACCGCGATGCCTGCGCACCAGTTCCTCGTAGGCTCCCACATCGCCATCTCGGCTCCGACGGGCAAGTTCGGCGTCACCCATAAGCATGGTCGGATGTCTGCCTACGACCATCGAGATCACTCAGGTCAGTGGGGTTGCCCTGCTAGATATACGCTTCCGGCGCGCCTTTGGTTGACACGTAGGCGAAGATGTTTCCGGCGGGCCGGGGTGGCCGCCGCCACTCGGTACGGAGGCGCGGCTCGGGGGCCGGGGCTCAGAGGTCGGAGAAGAGGACCCGTTCGCGGCCGGTGCCCGGGTTCAGGAGGGTAACCTTGTTTCGCCCGGCCGATGAGCCCGAGGGCGCCGGGGCCGAGTGGCTCCATTCCCAAAGCACCAGCTGGCCGGTGGCCGCCACGCCCAGCCAGGAGTGGCTCTCGCGTCGGACAAGGCGAAGGCCGGTGCCGTCAACGTTGGATAGCCAAAGGTTCTTCTCAGGCGACTTTCTGCCTAAGACGCGAGTGGCGAAGAAGATCGGCCCGTTGTCGCGCCGAGGTTGGGCGACCAGGACGCTCTGCTAAGCCGCCTCTTCGGCCGGCAGGGACGAGCCGGTGACCTTGCCCCCGAAAGCAGTGCCAAGTTGGATCTTGGTGAAGACTTCTACTTGGTCCTGCCCCCGACTTTGATCCTCATGTCTCATCGTCGGCCATCGCAGCTACAGGTCACCCACCGCTCCCGGAGTTCTTTCCCCCATCACCCTTCCTCTATTGCTCCCATCGCCTGCGCCACCGCCAGAGGATGCACATGCGTGTACCGCTCCGTCATGCGGCTGGTGGTGGGGCTGGACACTGGCGGCTTGACCGTGGCGTGCGGAACGATGCTTCTCCCAAGGCTGTAGGTTGATCCCTGGTCAGGCGTGGAAACTCGCATTGGACGTGGACCACGATCCGAGGTTCAGACCCTTTTCCACACTCAACAAGGGCGGTGGCCGACGGCCGAGCTTCGGGGGGACTCGACCTTCACCGTGGGGTCGCGCTGGGCCTGTCCCTCGCGCAGGAGGTATCGGTAAAGCCTCCGTATCGCACTCAGCCGCCGTGCAGCCGTCGCCCGTGTTCGCTTATGGACCTTCTGAAGCTGGTCCAAGTACTCCCTCACGTCCTCGGTCTCAGCCTGGGCAAAGCTGCTCTTGCCCTGACTGCTCAGCCAGCGCGAGTAATCCACCAGGTCCTGCTTGTAGGCCGCGACGGTATTTGCCGAACTCGACCTCTCCATCACCAGGTACTCAATGAAGCCCTCCATCTCCGCGTTGTAGCTCACCACCTGCTCGCTCATGGGCTTCCCCTCCTTGCCTGCACCTTCAAGTTGCCCTATCACGCTCTGGCGGTTCTGACCGGGCTTACCCATAGCAAAGGGGTGTCGTTTCTTCATCCGCTGTTCAGCCACCCATCTGATGTACAGATTCGCCCTTGGACCAAGAACACCTCGCGTTTCAGGTAGCGCCAACCCGAAGCCCCCTATTCTGCTGGTGGTCGTGGTGCTCTGGATGGTCTGAACCGCGACACCCAAGGGGCAGGTGATGCAGCGCGGTTTCCACCCCAGGCGACAAGCAAGGCGCAGCGCGGTAAGAAGATGCCAGCTGGGCGCCGCGGTGGCCACACTACGTCCGTTGCGATCTCGTCCTGCCATCTCCATAGGGCGACGTGCGATGGTCCCCTGTAATCGTCCATCCCGCGTTCCCGGGTAGGCTGGTCCTATTCCCTACCATGTGGCTACGGAGAACCCAAGAAGAACCCCGGGGCTAGGAGAACGGTTTTGGGGGTTTCTAGTCGAGCATGAGGATCCAGGGCATCAGTGATATATGTAATCGCGAATCCAAATCCAGTTTTGGAATCGATATACGGTTTTGGAAACGAAGAGTAGGACAGCTCGAAGAACTGGCGGCTCTGCCTGCCTGCTGCCTCCGTGGCATGCTTTGGCGGCCCATACATTGCATTCCGCGATGGTCTGGCGGGCTCTCCCATCGGCTTCGCGCAAGCTGGAAAAACTCAGTCTTCGAGCCGAAACTGTGTCTAATGCCCAAACAATGCTCTACTTTCTTGAAGGATTTTGCGGCGGTCATGAATCGACCTCGTCAATCGAATCCAAAAGCGTAATCGTCGTTGGATGAGCAGACATTGCCCCTACCGAGAAAACGGCCCTGGACGCGGCTCAGGCCATGTGCGTTTCACCACTCGACCTTGGCACGAAGTAGCCGGCGGCAGTCCCTGTTCATAGGGCTTGCTTGTTGGCTCTGGAGATCTGCGGCTTTCGCCCGGCCCGGCACTGTTCTCGGCCCGGTAGCTGCGCGCGACGAGCATGCCTAACGAACGGGGGCGAGCCGCTCCCACAGACCGATGCTCTGCCTCCGCCACCGGCTATCCTTTGGTGGTCTCGACATGGCGCATTACCGCTCTGAACACCGCACGCGCCTACAGCACCGCGCCATGGCTCCGGGCGGGTCGTCGCTGCCGGACGAGGGAAATGCGCCCAGATTTGGCCGAGAACGCAGCAACGGGCATCTGGGCCGGCTCGGCGGAGCAAGTTGTGTGGGGGCGGTTGGGGCTCACAGCGGCGTAGAAGTCAACGCAGGCCGTCGGTGGCCGTGATGATGCCTCATGCTCGACGATCTTCCCCGGGAGAACGCCCCTCCCGCGCCTACTCCATCATGTCAGCGATGAACTGAATCACCTCCGGGTTGTCCTTGTGGTTGCGGACCAGCGCCACAACGCCCGCTCGACGGTATATCCCTGGCTGGATGTCGCCAGGCTACAGCGCGGGGTCATCGGGGTCGAAGAGCGTGAAGCTCGAGGCCGGTAGATGCGTTCCCCCTGCGTCGTTGTCTGCCGCCATCGCAATCTCCCCGACAAGTCACCGACTAAGGCAGCTGTTCGGTGTCGCGGTCTGGAGCGGCTGGAGACACGAAGGCGAGTCAGCACGTCTCCTATCGTCCAGGCGAAGCCCTTTGCTCACTGCTCCTCACGCGGCGGCACCCCTTCTTCCTCTATACCCACCCACAGGATTGGCTTTGGGATCCACGCGGTTGATCATGTCGTAAACCGTTGTCGCGGACCATTGCTTTCCCCTTGCTGTCGTTGTCCCCTCGCCGTTGAACGTGTCCGCGATGGATTGGAGCGTCATGCCCTGGCGTCTCATCGCAACAGCGCGCTCCGCCAACTCGCCCGTGTTCTCGACCGGGCGTCCCAGCCTGATGCCCTTTTGCCTCGCCGCTTTGAGGCCTTCGCGGGTCCTCTCCCTTATGCGCTCCAGCTCCACCTCCGCCATGGCGAGCCGGAAGGGCAGCATTCGGTCGACCTTCTCCCCCGCCTTCACCTGCCAGCCTTCGTCCGCGGAGATGAGGTCAACGCGGTTAGAGACGGCCCACTCGACGATCTTTAGAAGATGAAGCAGGCTGCGCCCCAGGCGGTCGACCTTAGGGAAGAGGATCCCTTGCGCCTCGCCCGCCAGGATGCGGCGCTGTACCTCTGCCAGCGCCTCACGCTCCTTCGCCCCGCTCTCCACTTCCTCCACGATGTCAGTGACCAGGAGCCCTTCCCTTTCCGCAACCTCTTGAAGCCGGCGCCGCTGCCCATCGAGTGAGTGGCCGTTGATGGCTTGCCCCGCGGTGCTCACCCTGACGTAGCCGATGACCTTGCCGGCCCCCGTCTGGAGCCTCGCATGTTGGTCTCGCGCTTGCTTTGAGCCCCTCGGTCGTGCCGTTCTCATCGCCTCCTGTGTCGTTTGGAGCGTGGCGTGTTTCAGGAAAAGGTTCGGTTTCCCAAAACGCAGTTTGTGTCGGCCCGCGAATCCCGTCGAAATCCGGCTGTACGTGAGGCGACCGTGAGCACTTCAGGCGTCCGCAGAAGGATGCCGCGGCATACCTCCACCTAGCCCCCACCGTGCCGGTTGGTGCCGATCTACCAGCTGCCCGACTACGGGAGATGCCCCGCCGCCACGAGTTCCAACCTGCCGCGCCCATCTCGCCTGGCGACAAGGACCCGCCCGGACTTCACTGTGGCGAACTGCCGGCACTGTGAAATGGCGGCGTGGCCGATGCACTCCCGCCTGCCGTGCAGGTGGAGCCCACAGTCAAGGCAACGGTAGCGACAGCCGCTGAGCCCTGCCGGAGGCTTCCCCATCACGATCTCGCCTCCAAGCCCAACCGCTCCGTCGTCTCTGCCTGCCGCCGGTCAGCCTCCCGCCAGCGCTGGATCGTCCTCGCCCGCTCTTCCCGCATCCAGGGTTGTGTCCGGCGATATGGTTTCAGGTCTGTGTAGCCGATCTTCACCAACTCCTGGAGCAGGTCGGCGTATTCCTCGGGTTTGGCGGGGAACGTGGAAGCGATGACACCGGTGTACAGAGCGGCGCCGTGCTGACCAAGATGCTCGTAGGAGGTCACCAATTCCGCACGGTCATAGCTGCACGGCTCGCAGACGAGAAGGGCGATGATGCCGCCGTCAGGGTCCTTCCACTTCCGGAAGATCACTGGCGTAGTTCTCTTGGTTTCCATGGTGTTCTCACGGGGGCAACGCCATTCATGTCATGCCGCAACGCCTTCAGCCAGATCGGGCGGGCGTCCAGGAGTGAACGACCGTTCATCCGGCCTTGCGACTAGCACCAGTACAAGATCCACACGTCCCACACGTCCCCGTAGCACTCGCGGTAGCCCTGCACGAAGGCCCTAACACCGGCGACGAGCGGCGGGACGGTCTTCAGCCTCTTGATGGCCGCGAGTAGCTCATCCGTGGTGATGTACTGAAGGGGTTGGTTGTAGGCGTCCATCGTGAACGAGCGTTCACCGGTCTCGCCGTCCTCGAGGGGCTCAAGGCAGGTAGGCACGTGGAGGGCTCCCAAACCCAGAGGCTTCTGCACATCTCGCAGGGAGTGAAGGTGGGATGCAGGGAGAACGGCGAAGATTGGCACTTCGGCTCCCCGTTCTCGCTCCCGCTCGAGGTTCTCTTCATTCGTCATTGCCGCCATCAAGCTGAGACTGACGCTCATGCCACCGAGGACAAGTCGCCTGCTAGACCTCGGCGCCGCGCTCAAAGAAGCACTCGATCTCCTCGCGGCTCTGGACGTTGCCTAGCCGCTCGAACTCGCCGCGGCCCTCGTCGTCGATCCATAGGCTCCAGTCCTCATCAGGAGAGATGCTGTGCTCACGCTCGGGGCCGTACCTTCTGTTGTATACCGTGAGCGCAGCCGCGACGATCTCCTCACGCGTGTCCCTCACCACGAGCACCTGCGGTAATCCGGACGCACCACAATCGCTGATGAAGGCGTATCTCGTCATGTTGGTTTCCTCCGAGTCGATGAACCTGAACACCGCGGTCGCCGTTGCTTCTCACGCCGGCGCACCCACCACAGACAACCGCGAGCACATCCGCCAACCATCATCGCGCTAGGCCGCCACTTCGACCGCCTCTTCCCCACCTTCGGCGTTCTCCTGGACTTCATCCCCGACCCTGATCCCCATCGCCGCCAACTCGGACTCCATGCCGTCGATTATCAGGCGGGCGCAGTTAGCTATTCTGGAAAGTGAGCGTTTGATAACTTCAGCGGTGGCTCGATGGCTCTTGATGTACTGCGAACCGTTGCTCAGCGTGTCGTGTCCCAGCCAGTGCATGACCGCGACACTGACAGCTTCCGCCTCACCTTCGATCAGGGCATGGGCCTGGAGGTCTTGCTTCTCGCCCATAGCCCGACGGTGACAAATGCTATGGACGAGCTCATGTACAGCTGTCTGGCACAAGACGCCCGCGCTGCGCTCCGAGTTGAGGGTGATGGCGCCAGTGAGTGCGTTGCTGTAGCCATTGACGTCGCCGAAGATGGGCTCGAAGGTGACGGAAAACCCAAGTCCCTGAGCGGCTCGAACGGCGGCGGCGAGAAGCGATTTCCCGTCCTCGCCCAGGTCCGCCTTGAAGTTCGGCAGCGGGTCCCCTTCGGTCTGGCTCACATCGAACACGTGGCCCAAGCCGAAGTAGACGCGTCCAGGCTCCTCGGTCTCTTCGCCCGTCACCTCATCGAGGACGGTCTTGGTCTTGCTGTGGAGAGGGATGAGGATCGGGATGCCCTTTTCGCCCTTCTTGACATGGCGGCCGACTTTGAGCCACGCCCTGAACCCGGCAATGCGGCTGGCCGTCGGGCGGTGAGCAAGGACGCTACAGACATTGTTGTAGCTATAGTGGTGGAACTGCGAGACGAAGCGGAGGTACTGGTCGAACGTCTCGTCGCCCTGGTTGGGGTCGGCAATGGCCTCGGCGAGCTGTAGGACCGTCGCGTGAATGGCGTCAACCCTGGCCTTGCGCTGGGCTTTCTTCTCGTCTGGGATCGGGGCTCTTCCGTTCGTGGTCACGGTTTACTATACAAGTCACCAGCCAACGGCCACGGCGAAAGCACCGGCTCCTGAGGGCAGTTCTTGTGACACACCGACCGGACGAGACGGTCGAGCACCTTGGCCGAGCGTAGCGGGCGACTTGTCTAGGCAAGCATGAGCAAAGTTAAGTGCGGCCCGCCCTGCGATGTGTGTGGCACAGTGGAGAGGCCCAGCCCGTGCAGCAGCAATGTCGCCTACTTCGCCAACACCGACCAGCGGACCAACGCCTGCCTGGAGCGGATCGGCGTGCCATCATCTAAGGGACTCATCGGCAGCACCGTCCACCTCTGTCGCGAACACGCGGTGGCACTGGAGCAAGAACTCACCCGGGAATACCGTGCCGCCAATCCCTACGTCCAGCCCACACCAGGTGGAGGCGCGATGATGACGACATGGACCGGCGACCAGTTCCTGCCGGCGGCAAGACTCGGACCCCAGTTCCAGCTGTTTGGTGTACGTAAGGCACACCGAGTCACCGTCGAGTTTGACGGCATGGTCCTCGCCGGTGTGTGGTTGCCGGACAGCGGGGATTTCGTCAGGCTGAGGGCGGTGAGGTAGCCTGCTGGAGGACATAGGGATTGGCCCCCTGCGAGTGTGTAGGGAGGGGCCTACGGCCGTATCGTAGGAACCGCGGAGCCCCCTTTGGCTATGTGGCGCACCGACGAAAACCACCGCTGTACAGCCCGAGTGGGACCAAGAGAAGAACATGGGGAGACAGACCAAATCCTTCAAGCCTGAGATGGTCCTCCTCTGGGATCTTCGAAGATGATCGTGGTCACGAATGCTCCGAGGCACAGCAGTGAGTGGCCGGGAGAGGAATGTTGACGAGAAGGGCCCGTGTCTAGACTCCCTGATGGGTTCGCGCAACTAGTGGACTCGAGCCGGGAGTCGGATCCGAAGAGAGGAGCATCTGATCGAGGATCTGGAAGAATCAGCTGCAGACCTGCAGACCATCCCGAATTCCCTTGTCCTGCATGGCAATTCCGGTCTGCAATCGGTCTTGCAGACCTTTGCAGATCTAGGTCCTAGATTGCAGACCATCAAGGAAGAGAGATGAGATGGTCTGCAAGCTCTGCAATGGTCTGCAAGGAGGGGTTGCAGAGTTGAATCCCTTGAAATATCAAGGAGAATGAAGATCAGAAGACCTTGGTCTGCACACTCTGCAGTCATATCACAGGACTCCCTGAGCGGAGAGGATCGAGGTGCCTTCATCCTTCTCGGGTCCGTCTTCACCAGAGATCTCGAGGAAGCCTTCTGTGAGACCCTCAAGCAGTTCAGGGATTTGTTGTTCTTCCATGACTACTTCTTCTCTTGGTCCAGAGTCGGCGGGTACCCCAGTGGTTTCCGTCCGAACTATCTTCTCGGGATCCGCCGGGGGTTGGCTTTCATCTCCCCCACCTTTCTCTTGGTCGACGCTCGCCGGCAACGCTGTGGTGTTCGTTTGGTGGGCTTCGGTGAGCCGGAGGAATACGCGCCTCTCTCGAAGATCTGGCTTGCCTTCCTCCACGATCTTCTGGCGCTTGAGGTCGGCGAGAGCGCCGTCGTAGTTTCTCTCCCCGCAGATGCCTGTCGCCAGGAATTCCCGCTTGAGATCCCCGTTCCAGATCCACTCGCCGTCTGCCAGCTGGCTCAGCCGTTCAATGACCCAAGCCGCGGCCTTTGCCTGGGCGTTGTGAGCCCCGGCTGATGGAGAGGGCGCCGCAGTCCCGAAGATTGGCGGCTTGCCCTTGCCTGTCCGAAAGTCCACGCCGTACGCGACGCCAGCCCCGCCCGTCGTTGCCTTATCCAACCAAACCCTGGCAAAGTCCTTGACGGGCTGGTACATCAGTACGACCACCGGCGTGATGGTGTAGATGGTCGCAGAGCCGCGCAGATCCTCCCTCATCGGTCGGCGGGGTGCGACCCAGTCCTCGTCGCCACCGGCCTCGGCAGCCTCGTCGGCGCCGAGCTTCCTCACGTGCTGGACGATGATGATGGCAATGTTGAACTCGCGAGCCAGCATCGCGAGCCAGCGTATGGCCTCGGCTACTTTGTCGTTCTTGCCTTCGTACTCGCCCATCGCGGCCGTGAAGGTGTCGATGACGACTAGGACGGGCCTAATCTGCCGGACGATGCTACTCACGTACTGCCGATGCCACTTGTTGTAAAGCAGAAGCGGCTCGGTGCTGCCCGTATCTGACCGTAATCCTTTGTCTTCAACCGCCAGAACAGGCACCTCCAGGCAGATCAGGTTGGGATCGTCAAGAGGGAGTCCGGCGTCCAGCAAGCGCTGCTTCATTACCGGCAACCTCATCTCAGTGTCGAACCATAGCACCCTCCCCTTGACGGTCGACGGATGGCCCGAAGGGAAATCGGTGTACCCCAGACAGGCAGTGGCGCTCCGCTGCACAATCCACGATTTCCCCTGAGAACTGGGTCCGCCGATGATGTTGAGATACCCTCGGGCTAGCCAGGGCTCGTCTAGGTACTCGATGTCTCTCTCCTCTTCCAGGTTGCGGATCGCCAGGGGAATGTCCGCGTTGTCGCTCTGGGCATCGGAGTAAAGGCGCGTTGCCGTGCTCATCATCGCGTCGAAGGCTTCGGAGCGGTCGGGGAGCTCGCGTATGAAATCGGTGAGGTCGAACTTGTCCACGCGGTCGGGTTCAAGCCGTGCCCATTGCACCTGGGCTACGCCCTGCTTGAAAAGGAAATCTGCCCGTTTCCTCATGGCTTTGCGCCCCGCGTCATCGCAGTCGGTGACGACCACCACTGTCTTGCCCCGCCAGCTCCAGGGCACCTTGCCTTGTGGGAGCGTGCCCTCGCCGCATGTGTTCGTGATCGCTTCCACGCCCTCGGGGAGCCCGGCGGAGACGAGCGCGAGCAGGTCTGGTTCGCCAGCCGTCCAGATGATCGTGTCCGGCTCCGGGGAGCGCCATAGATGCCTGCCGTACCACACCGCATGGACATCTTTCTTCCAGGGCATGCTCTTGTCGGTCGGGTTGCCGTCGCACCGGTGCCGCCGGCAGTCGACAAGCTGCGCCTTGTCCATCTCCCCAAGCCACTGGGTGTACGTCTCGTCTTTCCATCGGGGAAGGTTTGGGTCCAAGCGAAGGATACGCATCAGCCGGCGGCCAGATGCTGTCCAGTGCCGGCACCGGAAACAGGATGCGCATGGGATCGCCGTCCTTCACCCCGACCAGCGCGCGCTTCATCACTTCGTCTGACCAGCATCGGTGTTCGCGAGCGTATTCCAGTACCGTCATGCCGTCGATCAAGCCGCCACCCTTGGCGTGCTCCATCAGGTCGAGATGGGCATCCCACACGGCGCGCCCCGTGGGACTGGACCCATCGCCTGCACACGGCGGGATGTAGTGGTCGTCCTCCAGAGGATCATGGTTGCGGCTCGGCCTTTCGACAGTTTGTGGTTCCTCTTCGGCTCGGTCGGAGACGAACGGCTGGCCAAGACTCACGTGGTCGCGGATGTACTGGACGGCGGCCTCGATGGTCGCTTCTTCCGCGCTGGCTCCGTGCCATTCGAGCATGGCGCGAACAAGATCAACGGCACCTTTCCCCTGCCGATCACAGGCGCCGTAGCAGGTCCACCAGCCTGGCAGTTTGTGACTGGCCAGGTTGATCTGCAGGCTCTTGGTGTTGTGCTCGGCATGCGCCGGACACCAGCCGAGGATGGAGTCGCCACCTGCGTTTTCAGGGGCGGGGTCGTGGCCTAGATCGCGGAGAAACTGCACCGGATCCTCACGCCAGTACTGCTCGATCTCGTCAAGCTCGTCCTGCCGGACAGGCAAGTCCTCAAGGGTCGTGCTCATGCAAACGCCTCCTATCTAAAGGTTCAGGGGGGCTTGGGGCGAGCCTTTAGACCCGAGGCTTTGGGCCGCTGGCGCTCAGCACGCTCAGCACCCGCCCCGTCGTCCCCCTGTGATGCCCCGCCGCGCCCGCGCTGGCACGACGAACAAGCTGCTTCTGCTCTGCGGCGCTCCAACCATCGGGGCGCTCGCTACTGGATCTGCAACTACGCCAGCGCCTTCCCAGCCTCCTGCCTCATCCGAAACTTTCTTCCAGACGCCCTCTACGGCGCCGCTTCCAGGACTGCTTTCCGCTGTAGCTCCGCGGTCATTGCTTCGCAGATCTCCTCGATCAGCGCGGAGCAACCTTCCATTATACTCAATCGCGCGGCCGTCTCTTGGTCGGCAGCCCAACGGACGGGAAAGCCAAGCCCGCCTTGGGAAACTCCCTCCCCGCCACCAGACTTTCTTCAGGCTCTTGTGTTCGACAGCAAAAATTCCCTCCCCGAGGACGCATGTTTTTGCCCAGCAAGGATTCTAGGGTGTACATAACTGGAATGAAACCCTTCCCCGCTTCCCTCACGCTCTGCTCGGCTCCAGTCTTCCGATCCGCCACTGCAACGCGGCCGCCCCCCGTACAGCGCCTGGGACATGGAACGAGTAGCGACACTGCTCACCGACATCGAGGACGCAAGAGGACCATTGCCGGCTTAACTCCCAGCCGGAGCCGACAGACTACGCCAATGATCCAGGATTACCTGGGTGCCGTTGCCCGAGCACTTACGGTGGATCTGCACAAGTTCGCCAAATCCGCTCGGGCAGGTCGGTACCAGCATGGTTTGGCTTCCGACCGAGGGACTTATGCGTTCCTATCTCAACCGGGGGCACCAGCGTTAGCAAGAGCAAGAACTATCATCGACAACCCACACCGCCAAGCCGCATTTCCCTGTCGAATGGCGCGGTCGACCGGCCAGCGCTATTGGCCGGTGCTTCGAAGCTCTCCACCCGCACCCCGGCAGCTTGCCCGGGCGGCCCTAACAGATAATCATCCCAGCCGCCCGGGCAAGCATTGCAGAGGTCGTATGTACAGCAGCCGGCTCGCAGTCCGCGCCCAGAGACCTCAGTCCGTAGGCGAAGGCCACCTTGTCAACTGAGGGCCTCGGAGAGTCTCACCCGGGCCAGCTTGGCTGCCTTCGGATCGATCTCGGCGCCGACGGCGCACCTATTTGCCCGAACGGCTGCCAGAAGCGTCGTGCCCGATCCCACGAATGGGTCCAGCACCGTTTCTCCTTCCTGCGTGAGACGCTCCACGTAATACTGGGCCGGGATAATGTCCTGCTGCCAGTCATGGTACTTTTTGAAGCCCTCACCAGGCGGCCCGCAAGTCACGAAGTCCGAGACGAACTCTTGATCGCGCCGGCTCCCTTTGACATACCAGAGCAACGGCTTCCATTCGGCAAACACGCTTTTTCCAGGCATCCGGGTGGACGCCCCATTGTGCTTCGCCGCCGCCAGCCACCAATAGGTGAGGTGACGGCCCAGCAGGCGCATGACCTCTTCCAGGGCACATCTGCCGGAATACGTGATGAGACTGCCGCCAGGCACCAACACCCGGGCAGCCAGTTCAGCTAAGTCGCCGTATAGGGGGACGCTCGCCTTGTCGTAGGGCGGGTCAGTGAAGATCAGGGCGACCGATTCGTCGGGCAAGTCGACAAGGACCTCCCGGAAATCGCCTTCCCGCAGGTCCACCATGTCGAGTAGCGTTCCATCCTCTACCTTGGCCAGGGCTTTTTCCCTGGATTGGAACCTCAGCACTCTCTTGTAGACTCGGTCTACCTTGCCAGTCTTGTTCATCTCGGCAACCATGGGATCGAAGGTCTCGGGGTCTTCTTCCGCAGCCTTCACGACCGTTTCGATCTTCCTGAGGGTGCCGTGGCTGGTCCCCACGGCCTGAGCGATCTTGGCTCTAGACTCGCCCTTCTCCGACGGCGCAAAGTTTGCGTTGTCGGTCAGACCGAGATTGACCTTAGCCTGCTCGTTGTGCCGCCCGTGCGCCGCCTCCTGCTCTAGGGGCTCCAACCGCTGGGCCTGCGCATACATCTCGGAGGGCAGAAGGTCCTTGCGCTGTGTGTTCTCGTCGCGGCTCGCCAGCTCGAAGCGAAGCGCGTCGTTGAGATCCGCGGCTATGTTGGCGGGAACATGCGTCCATCCCAACTGCCGAACAGCCGCCAGCCGCCGCTGTCCTGCCACAAGTAGAAGGTCGGAGGTTACTACGATTGGGTGTAGTAAACCAACCTTGTCGATGCTTCGAGCAAGCGCATCGGTGTCCCCGAGGTCCTTCCGCGCCCTCTCACCGACGCGGATGCTGTCAACCTGCAGGGCGTCGGCTTCCCATTCAGGCTCCCGGCGCTCGGTGCTCTGGGCAACCGGGCTCTGCGCAGCCGGTTGGCAGCCTAATCCGGTCTGTTCCATCTCGGTGCCCAAATCCTTGTCCTTCGTTTGATGCTGCTGCATGTTGGTCCACTCCTTGTCGTTCTGATCCTGGCGGGTGGGACGAGCCCTGACCCCGCCTTGACCAGCCCGACAAGTCGCGCCGGTGACACGATGCGATGATCTGAAAGCTTGTTGGAAAAGGCCCGTCAGCCGTTGCATTGCTGCCGCATCGCTGCCGTCCTAGGGCTCTCCCAGCCGACTTGCCTCGCATGGAACGACTGAAACCGCAGCCACGAAGGTCCGCGACGGAGGATCCTGCGCGCCCGAAAATTTCCGGTCGGGCCGAGGGGGAAACGTCTGGCAATTCGCGACTTCAAACCATGCCGCCGCTTGGGTCTCCCCGGTCCGGAGGTCGTAAATAGCCAAACTAACTCTGATGAAACGTCTGTACACGATTTGGCTTTGGATGGCAGGGCCCGGCGCACCAAACTCGCCCCTGTGGTCCCACGGCGAGGTTCCCCGGGGGTCAAGGTCCTGAGGATGGTCGGACCCGGCGTTCGGCGGGCCCTGCCTTGCGCTGGGACGCTGGTTACTAGGGGTTGACCTGCGGGCGCCTCTGTCGGGGCGAACTAATGTTCTTCAGAGTTCGCTCTGGCTGGCCCTGGATGCGGTTTGGGCCGCAATCCGGAATGTCCAGTGCCTTTGCCTTTGCGGGTGCTCTGCGGCAGCACACCGCCCCGGACTTACCTGTACCTGGTCCCTTGGTAGTTTGAGTTCTCTGCATATCGGTCGTGGCCCCGGGGCGTGCGCGCGGTGCTGTGTGCCCCGCGGTCATGACTTGTCCCTCCTCCTCGAACGGGAGCACCAGCTTTGCCTGGCATCCCGTCGCCGAAGGGTGGGGTGTGATCGAGGAAGCATCGAAGTTACGTTCGATGCGTTTCGAGAGCGCCCACAGGAGGATGGGCAATGCAACCAATAGAGCAGGTCAGAACGTATGTTGAGGCGATCATGCTGGATAAGCCGAACGGGCTATTTGTGAACGTCTTCACGCTGGACCCGAAAGGCGTTGGCCCTTATGACAAGGCCAGTTCCTGGGGGCAGACAACCGACGAGGTCGTGGAGTACGTCAGCCGTTTTGTGGGTGATTGGCCAATCTGTAAGGTCAATCTCTACATGGGGATGGGCCTCGTAGCAGAGAAGCCCGGACGAGGTGGACGAGCGAACAAGGACTCAGTGTGTGCGCTGGGAGGTCTCTGGCTTGACCTCGACTACGCAGACCCCGTGAACCCCACGGCCCATAAGAAGGCCCCTGAGAAGATGCCAGCAGGCAGAGACGAGGCCCTGGCGTTCCTTCAGCCTCCCGACTTGCCACCGCCGTCCATGATTGTCGACAGCGGCCACGGTCTACATGCCTACTGGCTATTTCCAACCGTGAGGGAATTAGGGGAGCAAAGCGACCCACGCCACATTCGAGCCGCTCAGTTGATCGAGGTCTGGCAACGCATGTTCATCGACCGCGGCAGACAGCGAGGCTGGGACATCGACTCGACCATGGACCTGGCTCGCATCCTACGTGTGCCTGGGACCTGGAACAGCAAACCCGACTGCCCGCCCGTGCGCGCGGAAATCATCCAGTTCAATCCTGAGGTCAGGTACGAGCCTAGCTACCTGTGGGATGCTTGCGAGGCCCACAAGACGGGAAAAACCGGAAACTCAGGCTCAAAGGCTCTTGCCGCTCTTGATGGCAACAGCCCGGTAAGTTCAAACACGGCACCCACCCGTGTCCTCACCGCTCCCGCCCTCCAGATCAATCTCGACCCCGACGCCAACCCGCCCGCGGGCAACCTCGCCCAGTTGATGCTCGATCCGCGCTTCTCCATGGCATGGCAGGGCCAGAACCCCGGCGGCGACACATCGGCCTCGGGTTTGGATATGGTGGTGGCGGTCAGCGCCGCAAAGTCGGGCTGGTCACCCCAGGAGATCGCGGACCTCTTGATCTGCCGGCGCAAGGCCCGCGGTGACGAGTTCAAACTCGACCGGCTTGACTACTTCCAGCTCACGATCCAGAGGGCGCTCGATGCCGCCGGCGAAGGCGTGGTTGTGAAGGCAGCCTCACCTGCTTACGAGCGGGGTCCCGAACCACCGTCTGCCGTAGCTCTCCCGGCTTCTCACGCTCTCCAAACCGCGCCAACAAACGAGGCTGAACTCTTTGCCTGGATGAACGGGCTTCCCGAGAGCATCCACAGCTTTCGCCTCTCTTTCACAGACGCAATACCTCCGGTGGGCTTCGTCCACGAGTATTTTGGCGTGGTCGAGGCTTCAGGGAGCGACGCCTACCCGGGCTTCACGCTTTCCTCGGCTCTCGTGGACCTTAGCATGGCCGTCGGCCGCAAGCGGTACATCGAGTACTTCGGCAAGCTGTTTGGGAACATCTACGCCATGCTCGTTGGCCATCCTCATGTCTCACGCAAGAACCAGACAGCGGAGACGGCAAGAGGGATAGTCCGACAGGCACTGGGAAGGGACTGGCTGGTTAGTGGGGATACGACGCCCCAGGCTCTGGTAGCTCGCTTGGCGGAGCATGGGATCCGAGTGTGGGTCAACACGGAGGTCGGCAAGATGCTTGATGCAATAAAACGGGGAACCTACAACGCCGGGCTGGACACCGTTCTACGGGACCTGTACACCTGCGGCGAGTGTGGATTGGACCGAAAGCAGGAGAGGGACTCGGTCCTCGCGGAGCACACGTTCCTCAGTGTGCTCGTCGCGGCTCCCACCAGGTCCCTGGAACGATTCACAACTGACGAGATGGTTGAGGATGGTCTGATCTCAAGGTTCCTTGTTGCGGTGAGTCCGGCTGACGCCAACACGCGTGACTCGTTGCCCAAGGGGTCGCTGGATACGACGTCCTTAGTGGAGAGCCTGAGGAGCATCGACAGAACCATCTCCAACCCCCACGGCGAGATGGTCCAAATCGTAGTAAGGGAAGAAGAAGAGCAATCCATGTCCCTCAAGGGCGTGGAGCGCGCGGTCGAAGCCTGGCTCGACGGCCTCCAGAAGTGGATACCAGTGGATCAAGAGAACATCGACACGATGGGGGCCTTTCGGGGACGCCTGCTCACGGCAACACTCAAGATCGCGCTGCTGCTTAGCCTGGCCAAGGATCCTCGTTGCACGGAGATCGATCCAGCGTCTCTCTACTACGCCATGGTTGCGACCGTCTGTTACGCCCGGGACATGTTGAAGCTCCTGCGCAGGCTCCTACAGGACTGGGAACAGCGTCTCGAGGAGCGCATCCTTGCTCGGATAGGTGCAACCATTGACAAGGCCATCGATGAGGCCACAGGCGACCAGACCAAGCTGCAGGGGCTGCTCGATAGACCGGGGCACATTCACATCAAGCGCCGCGCCCTGCAGCAGAATCTACGTCTTCCTTCCGGCCTTCCCTACGGGATGACGCCTAGCAAAGCACTCGACACGGCGCTCAGGGGCTTGTCCGAGGCTGGAATGGTTCAATGGATGAAGGCAGACATCTACGTGCCCTTCGGAACGCTCACCGAGGCGCAGCAGAGGGCGATCCTTGTGGTATCGGACCTGCTCTCGAACAAGAACGCAGGGCGGGACGGCACGGGATCTGGTGCGACGCCTCCTTCTGGCACTGAACCACAGCAGGGGGGGGGAGACGGGTAGTTGTTTCGGGAGGCTTCCGGAACGAGCCGCCGGTACACAGGGACGGCTCGCGTGCATACTCCGGCCTCGTTCACGCACGGGGCAGGTGTCTGCGATGCCGAACCCGAGCCACGGGAGGGGACAAAAGAGACAGGGGAAAGGAACTTCATTGTCAACATCCTGGTGAGTAGTTCCTTGCTTGACCGTCAAAGGGTCAGGTCCTTTCTAGGAGGAGTTGTTGGCGTGTTGACCGAGCAGAGACCACCTTCCTATCTCTCTCTTCTCTCTTCTTCTGACAGGAAGCGTGAATCCTGCCCGCGGTCGGGATCCTCGAGCGGGCCTCTTCACGCGTGTAGACGAACCGCAGAAGTTGTCATGCCTTGTGTCAACATTACTCGAGCCCATCTTCTCCTTGTTTCTCAAGGGCTAATCCATTCACGAAGGCATTTGTTGACATGTTGACGGGGTAGAGATTGAGATCCTCTTCTCCCAGCTCTCTCGTCTCTTTCGATCTAGTCTGTCTACATGTCTACAACTACTATATATACTACTAGAAGCCCTAGAGAAATAAGGGGAAACGGGACTTAGAGGATGTAGACAGAGCCCCGTCAACATCACGTCAACACATCAACACCGAGTCTGGCTCAGCACCTCCGATTCTTCTCCTTGGGTTCGAGATTCTTCGTCAAGCACCCCTCTTCCTGTGCTCGCCCGTGAGGGACTTGGGAGCCTCCTCCCAAGCCCTCCCCGGATGTTCCCCGGTGATCCAACATGGGATGGGCTGGCTTGTGTCAGCCTGTGATTCTTCTCACTCGTGCCGTCTCCGCGCCCCTTCCCATCCGGCGACCCGGGAGGATCTCGGAGTTCCTCGTCAATCTAGGGCAAGATCAGACAGTCCCCAGTCTGAGATGCCCTCCTCGTCCTGCCCCTTGTGTCCCTCGGGTCGACAACGCCCGCGCTGTGCAGGCATCCGTAGCGTGAGCCAGCCCTGCCGAGCAGAGCATCATGGTCTGTGTTGCTGCTCCCACTTGCATGGTGCGAGCGCGTGCACAAACACTTTGCCGGTCAGCTGCGGATCCTTCGCGAGTTCCACAAGTCTGCGGTGGTGCGTGAAGAAGATGACCTGGGTCTTCTCGGAGATGTTCGCCAGCTCCCGGAGCGCCTCAGCAGCCCTGTGGTCGTCGAAGCGGATGAGGATGTCGTCCACGATGAAGGGTAGCGGCTCAAAGTCCCCCACGGAGAGCTGCTGATCCAGCATCGCGAGCCTGAGCGCCAGGTAGAGTTGGTCTCGCGTGCCCGCGCTCATGTCCTTGACCGAGACCCGCTCCCCCTCCTCTCCACCTCCTGGCCCGGGCCGCACGCCGACGAAGATCTGCGTGTCGTTCTCGGCAAAGTCCGTGACTATCCCGGCGAAGGCCCCGCAGGCCAGCCTGGAGAAGATCTTGCTCGCCCGGTCGAGCACCGGCGAGTGCTGGGATGTGCGGTATTCCTGTATCTGCTGCTCAAGAGCGTGTTTCGCCAGATAAAGGACGAGGTAGCGCTCGGCAGCGTCACGTATCTCGGCGAGCTTCTCCTGCCCCTGGGCCGCTGCCTGGGCCGCCACGTCACCTCCACTCATGGATGCCTCCATCTCCTTCTCCATCGCTCCTATAGCTTCGGCGACCGCGTTGCGATCTGCGTCGAGTTCATCGATCCGGGCTTGCGTCTCCAGTATCTCCGCAGGCAAGGCATCGACGTCATAACCGGATGCCTCGGTGGCGACCTCCTCGAGCGACTTGCCGGGGTTCAGCATCGCCAGTTGCTCTTCGAGGGCCGAGCGCCGTTCAGTGAGCCCCCTGTGTTCGAGCGACCGCCGCTCTACATCCTCGAGTTCAGCCGGGCGATCACAGCCGGCGACGCCGCAAAGTTTGCGGAGCTGGCGCTTGTGCTGACGGACAGCTGTGGCTTGCCCCGCGATTACCCGGGCGGAACCACCCAGATCCTGCTGCGCCTTGCGGACGTCGGCGGCGCGCCTTAGTGCGGCGACCAGCCCGCTGACAGCATCCTCTGCCGGAAGGTCCTTCATCCACGGGGCCGTCGCATCCGCCAAGGAGCGAGCATCTGCACGGAACGCAGCCTCGTCGCGCTCAATCCCTTTGAGACGCTCCTCGAACTTGAGGGCATCGCGCCCAAGGCTCTTCGCCTTATCGAGAGTTGTCAGAATGGCCGACGCTTGCTCCGGCATGGTGCCCTGCGGCAGGCCGGTTGCGCTTGCTGCCTCCGCCCAGCGCACTTCCCACTGCTCAAGGTTCGCCTGGAGGGCACCGAGACCCTGCCTGGCCTTGCCCAGGTCTTCCCAGCGCCTGTCCTCATCATGTACGCCAGCCACAAGGCTGCCGGCTCTGTCCAGGAGTGCCGCAAGCGTCTCAGTCGCGACTGCTGCCGGCTCGCCAAGCTCCTCCAGGCATGCAGACAACTCTTGCCGCTGTTGCGCGATCCACTCGCGGAGACCTTCGGCATCGCTCTGAGCCCTTCGGAGGTCCTCAAGGCGGTCGAGTATCCCTCGGCGCCTCACTACCCAATCCTGCATCTCATCCGGACTCAACGGCTCGATCTCTGCCGGCGCCCACGCAGCACGCCAGTCCGACAGAAGGGCATCGTCTTCGCCCCGCGCCGTCTCCAATTCTTCCGCTGCAGGACTACGGTCAGCCGCAAGACGGTCGAGTCTCTCGCGAAGGTCCTTGCGTCGCGCGATCTGGTCCGCCTCTTTCAGCATACCGTCCGCTGTCACATCAGCCCGCTGCACCCGTTTCTCGTAAGCGCTTGGCAGATCGTTACTGGGGTCGTAGAGTCGGGCTTCCTCGGTGACGTCTTCCTCTTCCAACCAAGCCCGCCGGATCAGTCTCCACCCCTGGTCACGGCTGCCTCGAGCCTCCGCGAGTTGCTCCTCCGTGGGCACATTCCCGGACAGGCTAGTGGCGGTGAGTTTGTCCGTCTCGTCGTCTATCTGCTTGTCGAGTCCCGCAACTGCTGCCGTGGCTTCCTCAAGGCGCTTGTGCGAAGCGCGAAGATCGCGGTCGAACCGCGCAAGGGTAGCGTCCACGGGCACCGGCAGCCGCTCCATCTCCTCGAGCGTTCCCTTCCACAGGCCGAGGGCATCGAGCGCTGAGCTGCACTGCCCGCCGACTGTCTTTGCATCCCGATCAAGCTTTGCCAGGGCGTCCTCAGCGTCGCCTTTGGCAGATGCTCGGTCGCGCGCTTTCTGCAACTTTGAGGCGTCTCTACCTGCATGTTCGTCGGTCGGGTCCAGGCCCAATTGGCGCAGCGCCTCCTCGCACTCACCGACGCGGCCTCTAGCCGTCTCAATTCTTCCCAGGGCCTGCCGGTATTCGCTGGTAAGCGCGTCCACGGAAGCCCGCAGGTCTACACGGTCTGCTTTGACGGCGTCCGGCGCGACCTCTGGAGGCAGTCCGGCAAAAAGGTCCCTCTCGTCCTTCCTGGTGTTCGCGAGCTGATCGCACAGCCCTGGCTTGTCCTCCTGCGCCTTGACCACGGCACCGAGCCGTTGATGGAGGCTCATGATGGCGTCCTCATGGTCAAGTAAGGTCACCGGCGTGTTCAGGTCCATGATCATCCGCTTGAGCTGCATGCGTTCTCTGCCGAGTCTGCGCAACTCGTCCCAGGCTTGTCGCAGCCCTTCGCTGGCGCCCAGGCGACCGTCGTGGAAATCATCCGGGAGAGGGGGCACATCCCCCATCTCCTCCAGACGCCGCACGACAACACGCTGTAGCTCCGCGAGCACAGGCAGCGTGGCTTGAAGGCGCTCGAGCTGCGCCTCTCGCCTTCGCAAGGCACCCATCTGCTCGATCAGCTCTTCTCGCCTTTGCCGCTTTTGTTCCAGTTCGCGCTGGAACCTGAGCCACGCTTCGGCCGATACTGCGGCGGTATTGCATTGCCGTATGAGGGCGTCGTACTCCCCTAACCCCCTGTTCACATCCTGGTTCCTGCCCCTGGGCCTGAAGAGACGGTCCGCTTCATCCGTCAAGCCCGTCCTGGCTCCCTCCAGCCTCAACCCGCTGAAGGCCGCGGCAAACAGAGCCTGCCCGACCTCTCCCTGTCCAGCCAGGAGTTGCTTGCTGCCGGTCGTCAAATCATCCAGGTCAATGGCCCACGCACCGAAGAACTCCTCGCGTCCGACGCCGCCAAGGAACGGCACCAGCGCATCGTCTCCGATTGACTGCCCCTTCTCGTCGAGCAACGTATTCTTGTTGCCCTTGCGCCGGACGAAGCACATCTCGCCGGCGGTTCCCCTGACGAGGCCGCCTATCCGCAGCTTGTCGTTGGCGTGGAGGAAGTTGTCCGTGGTAGTGGTATCTATGCCGTACAGCAGAGCGCGCAGGGCCCGGAGCGCCGTAGACTTGCCGGCTTCGTTATCCCCATAGACGATGTGCAGGCCCTGGCTGCCACCCTCGAGATCAAGACCGAACTCCGTGAAGGGACCGTACGCCTTCAGGTCGACCCGCAGTATCTTCATCTTTGGCTTCCCTCCCTGCGCAAGCGCTCAACCAGTTCCGCTTGAGCCAGCTTCTTCAGTTCCTCGAAGTCGAAGCTATCGGGGTTGTTCCTCAGTTGCTGGGGCAAGCGCTGCCATAGGGCACTCGCTTCGACCAGATCCTTCACATCGAGATCTTCGACTGCGAGCGTCAGGCGGCTAAGCGCATCGGTCTGCTCTTTGGTGAGTCTGGAAGGCGGCTCGGTCCGGAGGCGCACGTCTTCGATCCAGATCAGCCCGCCGCTCACGTCCGTGACCGTCGCTCGGAGGTCGCTCCGGGTCTGCTCCAGGTCACCGGCGATGGAGTTGTGCGCTTCGCAGGGGCCGGTGAGCTCCAGTCGGATTGCCATCTCGTACCCGTCGTTCTGTGCCATCTGCTCTTCGATGACGCCTACTGCTCGGTCAACAACTTCGCTGGACGTGTGCAGACCCGAAACATCAACAGTGCAGACAGCCCAGCGGAGCACGTCCAGTTCGCGGGGCTCGACTCCCTCCACACGTCCGCCTTCCACGGTCACCAGCGTGCAGCCCTTCGCCCCACCTTCCCTGACATGACGCCCTTGCGTGTTCCCTGAGAAGACAATCCAAGGGTCCTCGGACATGACCTCTCGGGAGTGAACGTGGCCGAGAGCCCAGTAGTCGTAACCCTTGGACTGAAGGTCTCTCAGCGAGCACGGTGCGTAGGTGTCATGCCCCGCTCTGCCGTCCAGACTTGTGTGCAGCATGCCGATGTTGAAGCAGCCAGGCAGGGGCGACGGGTAGCCGGCAGCCAAGTTGGCGCTGATCGCTCCCCTCGCGAAGCTCTGCCCATGTATGGCGACGGGTAGGTCTTCCAGCTCGAGAACGAACGTCTCGGGTTCCGTCTCCGACAGCCACTTGACGTTTTCTGGCAGTGGCAGCGACCTGGTGATCACGCTGGCGGCATCATGGTTACCTTTGACAAGCACCACAGGTATCTTGGCTTCTCTCAGGTAGGTCATCTGCCTGATGAAGAACAGGCCTGTGTTGAAGTCGCGCCAGTCTCCGTCGTAGCAGTCACCTGCCACCAAAACGAAGTCGACCTCCTCCTGAACCGCAAGTTGCACGAGCTTTTCCAGAGCTCTTCGCGTCGCGGTTCTGGCTGTCTCCACTGGCGCCCCCTCGTCGCCGCGTAAGCCTCGCAATGGGCTGTCAAGGTGCAGATCCGCCGCATGGATGAACTTGAGCACGATATCCCTCCTGTTGGCCACGCCGACTGCGTCCGACCCAGAGTACTTATACTCTCCCACCTGAACCCGTGTGACAGATGGTCTGGTGCTACGATGGGCGGTAGTGCCCCCCTCTGGACATCGCTGCCCTTTCGGGGCATCTCCAGAACGGGTCAGGCATGCCCCACCCACATGAACGGTGCCAACCGCTAGGTCAGGCACGGCATCCTCAACTTCCGATTCCCACGAACACACAGCCAGCGGGTTCCGGGCCAAGCTTGTCACCCCTCCCATCGAGCGGGTCGGGACCAGTGGCTGGGCAAACAGATACTACCGAGCTGGCTCATCAAGCACTGCAGATGAAGTCGCCCCTGCTACAAGATCATCAACCGTCGGCTCCGTCGCCGTCTTCCACATTGTCTGCCGCCCAGTGCCCGCTCGTCTCCAAAGGGTCAGCGTTACCTTCATCACGCTCACTGCGGTGGCCCTGGTTTATCCCAGGGCATCCCGCCTGATGAGCGACAATCAGAACTGCCGGCTAGCGACACGCAGAATTGCCGGTCGAGGGGTGGCGAAAGGAGCGTTAGTTGTCGCTGACGACAATTAGAATTGCCGGTTGACGGACGGCGAAGAGGCCATGGAATCGCCTTAG
>PMZA01000389.1 GCA_003170595.1 Armatimonadota bacterium | reverse complement strand
GACCACTACTACGCTCTCTGGTTCGATGCCATCGTGCTCCGGCCGGTGAAAGGGTAGACGCGGTCCGACGTGATGCTCAGGTTGCCGCGGTGTGTCCCGCACTCCAAGGTCAGGCCGCAGTGGGGTTCAACTGAAATCGCTACCGGGGTGAGGTCAGCATGAACTTGTGCAGCTTCGTAGGCGCTCTCGCGCTCCTCATCAGTTGGACGGCAGGCACTGCCCTCGGGGCGCCCGCCGGATTGTCTCTCTACGTGGACACCAGGGGCAACGATGCTTGGTCGGGGAAACTGTCCGAGCCGAACCGCACCAGGACCGACGGGCCCTTCGCCACGCTTCAGCGGGCCCGCGACGAGATCCGCAAGCAGAAGGCAGGGGTACCACCGGGCGGTGTGCGCGTCGAGATCGCGGGCGGGGCCTACCAGCTAGCCGCCCCGCTCGAGTTCACCGCTGAAGACTCGGGCACGGCAGATTGCCCGATCGAGTACCGTGCTCGGAAGGGCGAGGAGGTCCGGCTCCTCGGCGGCCGGACCGTCTCTGGATGGGCGCCCGTCAAGGACCCGGCCCTTCTCGCGCGACTCGACCCCTCGGCCCGCGGCAAGGTCTTCCAGGCCGACCTGAGGGCCGCAGGCGTGACCGACCTGCAGGGCATCAACAGCGCGCAATCCTACAGCTCCGACCCGGGCCTGGAGCTGTTTTTCAGGGCGAGTTCGGGAGCTCGCGGAGCGAGCTCAGGCGAACTCAGGCCCATGACCCTCGCCAGGTACCCCAACCAGGGCTACATGAAGATCGCCGACGTACTCGACGCTCAGGGAGCCGTCATCAAGGCACCCCAGGCAACAACGTCCACCGGGCGATTCGTCTGCGACGACCCCCGGCCAGAGCGCTGGGCCCAGGAGAAGGACGTCTGGCTCCACGGGTTCTGGGTCTGGGACTGGTCCGATCTACGCGTGCGACTCGGCAGCGTGGATCCGTCCCAGCACGCGATCACCCTGGCCGGTGGCGGCGAGGTCCGCAAGGGCATGTGGTTCTATGCCGAGAACGTCCTCGCTGAGCTGGACAGCCCGGGCGAGTGGTACCTCGATCGCGAAACCTCGCTCCTCTACTTCTGGCCGCCCAGCCCGCTGCGTTCGGGGGAGGCCGTGGTCTCCACGGTGCGCGACCTGGTGCGGCTGACGGACGTCTCGTACGTCACGCTCCGGGGCCTGACTATTGAGGCCGGGCGCGGCAGCGCGGTCATCATCAGCGGCGGCTCGCACCTGCGCATCGTCGCCTGCACCCTCCGCAACATGGGCAACTGGGCCGCGCTCGTCAACGGCGGCACGAACCACAGCGTTATCGGCTGCGACATCTACCAGACCGGCCAGGGCGGCATCACCTTCGAGGCCGGCGACCGCAAGACCCTCACGCCCGCGGGCCATGTCGCCGACAACAACCATATCCACCACACGTCGCGGTGGGACCCGGTCTACCAGCCCGGCATCTTCCTCCACGGAGTCGGCAACACCGCCACGCACAATCTGATCGACAACGTGCCTCACGTAGCCATCGATTTCAGCGGCAACGACCAGACAATGGAGTACAACGAGATCCACAGCGCGGTCTTCCAGTCGAACGACGCGGGTGCGATCTACACCTCTCCGCCGGATGAGACGTGGTCCATGCGCGGCCACAAGATCCGCTTCAACTATCTCCACAACATCCACGGCTTCGAGGGTCGTGGGTGCAATGGCGTCTATCTCGACGACTGCTTCTCCTCCGCGGACATCTCGGGCAACATCTTCTACGACGTCGCGAATGCGATCCTGATAGGCGGCGGGCGCGACAACCTAATGACCAACAACCTGTTCCTCAACTGCGGGCAGGCCTTCAGCATCGATGCCCGCGGCCTGGGTTGGGCGAAGAGCGTGGGCGACTTCGCGACCAGAGAACTCCTCGATCTGAACTACAAGGAGCCGCCGTGGTCGATCAGATATCCCGAGCTGCTCAACATCCTGGAAGATGAGCCGCTGGCGCCGAAGGGCAACGTGGTCGCCAGGAACATCTGCTGGGGCGGGAAGTGGGGGTGGACCGAGCCCGCCGCGCAGAAGTACATCAAGTTCGAGGACAACCTGGTCGACGTGGACCCCCGGTTCGCAGGCAAGCCACCCCTCGATTTCGGCCTCGCGGCGGACTCGCCGGCGCTGAAGCTTGGGTTCAGGCCCATCCCCCTCAGCCGGATTGGCGTCTACAAGAGCCCCGACCGCGCCTCCTGGCCTGTGACTTCGGAGCTGCGCCGTGATCCCGTGCCTCCGGCCGCCAAGCCGAAGCCGGTGCGCAAGGCCGGCCCGCCGCCCAGGTTCGACGTACCTCGCCTGCGCGGCGCGGTCACGGCGGACGGGAACCTCACACCGGAGGAATGGTTCGGCCTCAGCCCCGCCAAGGGGCTCGTCTTGCAGGAGGGCGTGGACGGCGAGAAGTGCAAGCTCCGGACCCTCGCCTGGTTGGGCTGGGATGACCAAGCGCTGTACGTCGCCTTCGACAACGCCGTCGATCCGAGTCTCCCCATGGGGATGGGGGACGCCTGGGGCATCAACGACGCCGTGGAGGTGTCTCTAAGCAACCCGAGGCTGGGCGCGAAGGCGCCGATCCTGGTACTACGCGGCTTCGCCAACGGTACGTTCGTCTCCAGCGAGGAGGCAGGCGCGCCGCCCGACGTGGCTCGCAAGGCGGGCCAGGGAGTGCTGTACGCCGCGAAGGTCATCAGCCCCGCTCGCTGGGTCGCCGAGATGAGGATCCCGCTCGCGTCGCTGGGCATCGACCCGAGAGCCGACGCCCTCGTCCCCTTCAACCTTTCCGTCCGCAAGCAAGGGGACGAGCCCTGGGTCATGTGGCGCGGCACGGGCGGCTGCACTTGGCTCGTCCCGGAGGCCGGCCGCGTGAGGTTCGTACCTTGAGTTGAAGCCCCAGGCCTGTTCATCTGCCCGCGCTGGGCGGTCGCATCTGGAGGTACCGAACTATGCAGGGCGTGCTATCGATGCTGTCACTTGCGTCAGGGATCGCGGTCCTCCTGGCGCTCCTCGGGACGGTGCCTGCCCACGCCGCGGATGCCACGCCGCCACTCCTCTACTACGCTCACGACGCGGCCCTCGACCGGCAAGGCGTCATCGCGCCATGGTACCGCGGCCAGAACGGACAACTCGACCTGCGCGTGCGCATCGCCGCCGAGACCCTCAAGCGCTACCCGTGGGCCGCGCCTCCGGAGGCGGTCATGGCCGCGCCGCGCTATGTCTTCAGCGGCGCCTGGCACATCACCCCCGACGGCACGATCACCGTCCCGCCTGCCGGAGACTGGGCCGACGGCGACCTCGCGCAGCGCGCGGCTTACATCCTCTCCGGCCTGGTGGACTACTACCGCTACTCCGGCGATCCCGCCGCCATCGCTCACATCACTCTCATGGCCGACTACCTCGTGCAGCACTCGCAGACCGGTTCCCTCCACCCGTGGCCCCGCTTCCTCATCAGCGTGCCCACGAAGGGGAAAACCTACCGCGACTCCGACCCACACGGCTTCATCCAGTTGGACATCGTCGCGGAGACGGGCCTGGCTCTCCTCCATGCCTACGAACTCACCGGCAACCGGCGCTGGCTCGAGGCCGCGGCGCACTGGGGCGATCTCCTCGCCGCGAAGCGCAGCCGCCAGCCGGGCAGCGCCCCCTGGGGCCGATATGCCAACCCGGAGGATGTGCCCTGGGAGGACCTGCAGACCGGCGGCGTGGTCTTCATTCTCTCGTTCCTCGACGAGCTGATCCGCGTCGGCCACACCGGCCCTGGCGGCGAGATCGTCAAGGCTCGCGACGCAGGGAGGGCCTATCTGCGCGATGTACTCCTGCCCCGCTGGACGGTGGACGACACCTGGGGGCGCAACTACTGGGACTGGCCCGATCCCGTCCAGGCCGAGAACGTCACCGAGTTCGTCGTCAGGTACATGATGGAGAACCCGCGCGAGTTTCCTGCCTGGCGCACCGACTGCCGCAACATCATGTCGCTGTTCCTGTGCCGGACCGGGGTCGCGACGTCGTCCCGGGGCGACGTGTACTCGGGCGCGTGGGCCTACCCCGAGTCGTCCGGCTGCTGCGGGCGGTCGCTGTGGTACGGGCCGATGGAGCTGGCGACCGTCTACGCCCAGTACGGCGTCCTCGCCGACAGCGAGTGGGCGCAGGAGATGGCTCGCCGGCAGATCATCCTGGCGACCTACGACATCCACGAGACGGGCGTCGTCGAGGACAACATCGACGGCGGGCAGATCGTCGCCGGCGACTGGTTCAAGATCGCCCACCCCATGGCCCTCAAGCATGTCCTCGCGGTGATGGGCTGGCTGCCGGCGACCTTCGGTCCCGCCCGCGAGAACCACATCCTGCGCAGCAGCGCCATCGTCGGGCAGGTTCGCTACGGCAAGGGGCGAGTGGAATACCGCACCTTCGACGCCCCGATCCCGTGCGTCGATGTGCTGCGTCTTGCCTTTGCGCCGGGAGCGATCGTGGCCGACGGCAAGCCGCTCCGCCTGTGCACGGACCTCGAAGGGAACGGCTACGCGCTGCGGCGGCTGGCGTGCGGCGACTGCATCGTCACGATCCGCCACGACGGCCTGCGGACGGTTCGCGTCGAGGGCGACGATCCTCAGGAGGAGGCCCGCGCGACGGCGCTTCGGTTTAGCGGCGAC
The DNA here is from genome assembly GCA_003170595.1 of Armatimonadota bacterium. Taxonomy (GTDB): domain Bacteria; phylum Armatimonadota; class Zipacnadia; order Zipacnadales; family FEN-943; genus FEN-943. Next base: position 16,945 of record PMZA01000389.1, on the reverse strand, counting down.
TGGGCACCCGTCAACGGCGGGGAGTCGCGAGTATCCGCCTCGCCGGGAGCCGCCATGACATGGAGCTTCACGGGCAATCAGGTCCGCGTGATCGGCGCCGCCGGGCCGGACGGCGGGAAGGCGGACGTCTACGTGGACGGCGCGAGGCAGCTCGTCGGGATCGACTCCTGGTGCCCGTCGATGCAGACGGACGGCGTTCTCTACTACAGGAACGGGCTGCTTCCGGGCAGGCACACCATCCGCGTGGTGGTTCTTGGCGAGCGCGATGGCCAGTCGCGGGGGAACAGGGTCGCCCTGGAAGGCGTCCAGTCGTCCTCCGCCTCCGGTGACGGCGGCTTCGGCGAGGGTGGCGGATCGACCGGGGCTCAGCGCGTAATCTTCGGGTACCCCGGCGATGGCACGCGCGCCGACTACGTGGACTCGGCGGGGCAAAGTTGGCGGCCCGCCACGGAGTTCACTTGCCGCACCGGCGATCTCACCGACGTGGTCGCCACCACCTGGTGGCAGCTACCGCGCCGGTACTCCATCACCGGCACGGCCGACCCCGAGCTGTACCGTCACGGCGTCCACGCGCGGGACTTCACAGCCATCTTTACCGTCGGCCCCGGCAGGTATCATGTGCGGCTCAAGTTCGCCGAGACGCGCGCCCTTACGCCGGACCAACGCGCCGAGACGATCTTCATCAACGGCAAGGAGGCAGTCACCGGGCTGGACGTTCAGGCCACCGCGGGCGGCCCCGGCAAGGCGGCCGACCTGGTCTTCAACGGCATCAGCCCCGCCAGCGGCGTCATCTCCCTCCGCTTTCTGGCAACCTACCGTGGCGAGGCGATGGTGCAGGCGGTCGAGATCGGGCCCGGCGATGGCGGCGCCGGATCGAGGCCCGTGATCTGGCAGCCGTCCGGCCGCGAGGCGTCGAACCTTCTGGCGAACCCCGGCTTCGAGGAGACGACGATCGGCACGCTCGGCCGGATGGGCGATGCGCTCGACGTCGCCGGCTGGAAATACCTATACGCGAGCCCGTCCCAGAGCTACATCTGGATGGAGTCCGGCTACTCCATCCACCCGGACTGGGGGCTCCCGGAGATCCACGGTGGGAAGGAGGCCCTGCGCACCCATACCGACGGCAGCGGCCACACGATCGTGTACCAGGACTGCCCGGTCGCGCCGAAGACTCGGTACCGGGCGTCGGTCTTCGTCCGCGCCGTGGACCTGCACGGTCGCGGCTTCGGCCACGTTCCGGGCGACTCGGCCGGCCTGTGCATCCAGGAGCTGTGCAGGCTGGGCAAGGTGCTCGTCGATCACGGCAAGGTCGCCGTGACGCAGGCCGGCCCGTACACCGAGCTGTCGCAGATCTTCACCACAGGTGCCAATACCGTCAGCGTTCGCTTCATCCTCGACACGTTGATCGGCGGACCCTTCGACCAGGGCCATGTGACCTATGATGACTGCGCGCTCGTGCGGGTGGGCGAGGACGCCAGCCCGTGAGCGGCTGCGCGGGGAGCTTCCGGGCACCAAACGCGTGCATGTAACTGGGCTTATGGGTGCGATCGCACTTCCGGGGCATCTCCCGGGAAGGCCCCCATCGGCTGGCTATACCGGAGCCAAGCCTAGACGGGACCGCCGCTCGGGGCACAAGCTCATGGGACGCTAGGAAGCGATGCCCCAGGCCGCCACTCGCCAGCTTCCTCTCCCGCTACCGGTCCCCTCGCTGTAGCCGGATACCCCGGTACGCGGCCCCTACACCCCCACCAGCTTTGCCGCGATGCCACCCGGAGCATTGTCTCACACCCGGCAGCCACTACAGCAGAGCCTACGATGACGAGGAGAGTCACCACCGGGTCTGGCCCACCCCCAACTGCTCTGCCTCGCCGACTGGCGGCGAGGCGCCAGGGCAGGTCAACGTGCCTTGTCCGCTTGCGCCTCGCCCCAGGCCGAGAAGGCCTTCAGCATCTCCGAGCCGGCGCCATCCAGGAACTGCAGGAAGACCGGTGCCGCGCTGTAGTCCTTGCCCGCCGGGCCGCCCACAGTGTCCACGAAGGACAGCTCCACTCCGACCGGCAGGCCGCCCAACTCCTCAGGCCGCGGCCAGTTACCGTCATCGCGCGGCGTGCCCGAACTGGAGGGGCTGAGCATCAGGCGGACGACGAGATCGCGATCCTCGGGGTCACGCACTCCAAGGAGGGCGGAGCGGCCCAGCTTGGGCGCGGTGAAGCCGACCCACGGTTCGGGCTGCGCGGCTGGATAGGCGTAGAACTGCTCGGGCCCCTGGTCGCCGAAGGGGGCCATGTTTCCGAACACCTGGAAGATGGTGGCCGCGACGCAACTGAGGGGCTCGGCCGGAGGCTGCCCGGCCGCGGGCTGACGTCTGCGCCCCGTCGGGCCGGCAGGGCGAAGGAACTGCGTGGCCTTCAGCTGCCCCCAGGTCTTGCCCAGCCCCTGCAGGCCCCCGAGGACTGGGAAGTAGACCTCGCCCACCGGATACTGCGAGCGGTTGCTGATGTGGAAGCTGAACAGGACGCCGCCGTCCCGCAGCTCGATGGTCATGGTGGCCGCGGCGGCGAACTCCTGGCCGAGGTAGTTGCGGAGCGGGCCGTCCCAGCGCAGCGTCAGCCGGTTGCCNNGTTGCCCTCGAGGCGGCAGGAGGAGAGGCGCTGGTCGCGCCCGTGGATCCAGTTGGCCTCGATCGTCTGCCACGGCTCCCTGCCCGGGATCGGCAGGGCGAAGGTGAAGCTGCCGGCCAGGCGGGGCTCGAGGATGAGATCGAGGCCAGCGGTCTTGTCACGGACGCGCGTGATCGAACCGTTGGCGCGACTGACCTCCACGAGGTAGGCGGCGTCCTCCAGCTTGACGGACTTCGCGGGATCGAAGGGCGGCAGCGCCGGGGCCGGACGCGTCATCTCGGGCGGCAGGTCGGCGGTGTGCACGTCGTCGATGCACAGCATCGAGAAGGTAGGCTCGTCGGCGTCATCGACGGCCTGGATGTAGACCTTGCGACCGCGGTACTTGGAGCCGTCGAGGTAAGCCGGGACGAAGGCGGTAGTGTCCGGCGCCCAGACGCGGTCGATCTCGGTGCCGTCCTCGAGGTTGAGCGTGACATAGTTCCAGTGCCGGGGCTGGCCCGTGCCGCGGATCGAACCCCAGCCGGAGATGAGCAGGTGCACAGCCGGCTTGTCGAGGACGAAGGGGAGGGACGTGAGCTTGCCCATCGCAGCCTCGCCTTTCCCGCCGCTCCATGCCCAGTACTTGCCGGCCCAGCCGGAGTAGTAGCCGCAGGAGTTGTCCACCACCACCCAGTTCGGGTCGGCGACCCAGCCTGAGAAGCTGCCGCTCTCGAAACCGCCGTTCGTCAGGTCCGCGTAGGCCATGGTCAGGCCCACTAGGAGCAGCGCCAGCGCGGCGAGGCAGGCGACCCGATAGAGCTTGGCGTGGTGAGAGGGAGGCGCCGATCTCATCGCGCGTCTCCTAGCTCTTCGACGAAGGCCAGGCGCTCGGGGGGTATCGTGATGACGGCCGGCAGCTTCACGTCCCGGGCCTTCGCGAAGGGCGCGTACACGCGGACCGAGGCTGCTTGCGTCCCCTCGAAGCCTTCGAAGGTGAGCGTGCGTGGCTCGTTCCTGCTGTTGGTCAAGATGCACACGCGCAGTCCTGTGCACCTGTTGCGGAAGGTGGCGTACTGGACGCCATCGCTCGGCACATCGCGCAGAACAACCTGCGTCGCACCCAGGGGTTCGCCCAGGAACACCGTCTCCTGGAGGCTATCGCGAAGGCGCTTGACTTCCCTGACATAGCGGGCGAGACCCCAGACCGGCGCCCAGTCCAGCCCGCGGCTGAAGCTCATCGGCGCCAGCATCACCGCCTGGCCATCACGCACAGCATTGTTCACGCCCAGGTAGTCGTAGGCCTGGGTGATCGCCAGCGTCTCGACGTTCTCGGGGAAGACCTTGCCGCGTGATGAGCTGGTTGCCCACCCACCACGTCGCCCCGCCGAACTGCAGCATCCGGTCCCAGTTGCACTCGAAGGACATCGCCCAGTCGGGGTTGTACTTGCGGCACTCGCGGAAGATTTCCTGGCTGAGGAGGATCGCCCCCTCCCAGGTCGACGTGTCCGGGGCGAGAGGGATGTCGGGGTTGTAGTCGATCGCGGAGGGGAACATCTTGTCGATGTGCACTCCGTCGGCGCCGATCTGGGCCAGCTTGGCGAACTTGTCCACGATGATCTTGCGGAACTGCGGGAAGCCCAGGTCGGCCCAGGTCATGAGCTTGGGATGGCCCATGCGCGCCCAGAGCGTGCCCATCCCCCAGCCGGCGTTCCACGTGAGGCTGCCATCGGGGTTCATCTCGCGGTACTTGCTCAGCTCCCGCTTGTACCAGTCCGAGTCGAGCATGATCGGCTGGTAGTTGGCGAAGAAGTAGACCTTGAGCCCCAGCTTGTGGCAGAACCGAAGGCCGTCCGCAAGCTCTTGCCAGGTGCCCAGGCGCGGGTCCGGCACGTAGTCGGGATAGCCGTTGTCGTGGCCGCCCATCTGCCAGCCGCTTATCTGCACGGCCCCGAGCCCGGCCTCCTTCGCCGCCTTTGCCCACTTCGGGATGTCCTTGAAGGTATAGTTGATCGTCCCCTCGGGGAGCATGAACATCGTCATCAGGAAGAAGGACTGGCGCCGGATCCAGTCCCTCCGCGGGTCGGCGAGGCCGAAGGTCTTGATGAACCACTCGCGGTAGACCTGACCGGCTGCGCGCCACCCGCCCTCCACGAAGCGGACAACCACCGGTGAGCCGTCGAAGGTGCCGCCGGGCGGCGTAAGCGGAGTGTGCTGGATGCAGGCGAACACGTCCTTGCCTCCCGCGCCGGCCACCTCCAGAAAGCGGAAGTTCTTGTGCCGGGCGATGGGGTCGTGGCAGCCGAAGTAGAGGGACTGGCCCGTCGACTTGCTCTGGACGCAGGCGAAGGACATGACCATCTGCCCGGGGTAGCCGAAGGCCGCCTCGCCGAGCCGGACCGCAGGTCCGGAGGGCAACGCGAGAGGCTTCTCCGTTGGCGTCGAGGTAGGAACCCACAGCGACCCGTCGCCCGGTGACCCCTTCGCGGCGAGCTTGGTCAGGCCGCCGACGAACGGGTACATGGCCTCCTGCAGTTTGCCCTGGGTGCGGTTGTCGACGTGAAGAGTGAAGGTGAGGGCGCCGTCGGCCGCGGTGATGTGCATCTGGACGCCGAGGTCGTGCGCGGCCCCGGTCGTATCCCGCAGCGGCCCTGTCCACGAGAGCGTAAGGGTCGTGCCCTCAGTCCGGGAGGAGGTAACCTGCTGGTCCTTGCCCAGGATAGTGGCATAGGTCCCGCCGGGCAGGGCGAGGACGAGCCGGAAGCTCTCGGCCATCCCGTCCGGAGGGGCGAGGGGAGTGATCGCAGCCGGGCCCTCGATGCGGAGCAGAGCGCCGCTCGTGGGATCGGCTGCGAGCGAGATCTGGCCGTCGCTGAGAACGGTGGGAGTGGCAGCCCTACAGGGCTGAAGACACAGCACGAAGGCCAGAAGAGCGATGTGCGTGAGGAGTGGTCGTTTCAGGCTGCGGCTCAAGGCCTTTCCTCCGGGACCCACTTGGCTGGCACCGGGTTTCGTCGTTGGCACCACGTATACCTTTCCCTCAAAGCGGCGCTTCGCCTTTGGGCTGGGCCACGGCGGGGGCTATACTGAACACTGACGCCAGACCTGTGCCCAAGCAGTCGCCATCCAGCGCCTTCGGAGGCATCCGATGAACCCGATCCCGATCTCCCTGATCGTGGACGACTCCAGCCCGGGCATGCACATGTACTACCTCCATGCCGCGCGTAGGAATCCGCGTGCTCTGACGGGCGACGGTAGGCCGCTGCTCAGAACGATCCCCAACGCGATGCTCGCGCGCTTCTGCGACCTCGCCGATGAGTTTGACCTGCGCGGCAAGTTCTCGATTGTGCCGCGCCCTGGAGCCGCCGGCTCGATCAACTCCCAGATCGAGGGCGTGCCGGTCGAGGAGATGCACGTCTGGCTCGACCTGGCCCGCCGCCGCGTGGTCCCGCGGTTCGACATCACCCCGGAGATGATCACCCACGACTGGGCGGTAGACCTGGCCACCATGCAGCCGCTGGCCGAGAACGAGCACGACTGGTCGCAGCGCCAGACGACCGAGACCTTGCGGCCCTACGTCGCGTTCGCGCTTGGCGAACTGAAGCAGGCCGGGTTCGATGCCACCGGCGTGACCTCGCCCTGGGCCTTCGGGCAAGACGTCGAGGCCGACTACGCCCGGGCTATCCTGGAGGCGCAGCAGCAGGTCTACGGGCGCCAGGACACCTGGTACTTCCTGCGCTTCAGCGAAGCCGTCGACGCGACGGCGCGGGTCATGATCCTCGAGACGGACGACACGGGGACGCGACGCTCCTGCGTCAGTGTCTTCGCCACCTGCAGTGACTTCATCTGGCAGACGATGGATACGCCACGAACCGACTCCAACCCTTCGCGGGTGCAGTGGTCCTTCGCGACGTGCTTGCTGAAGGCGATCTGGTGGACCGGGTCTCCGGGGTCGAACTTCACCGGCTCCCACTGGCTCTCCGTGGCCGAACCCCACCCGGCGTTCCAGTCGCTAACGAGGATGATGTGGCGGCGGTCGATGTCGCGGATGGCCTTGATGCAGGCCGCGTACCACTTCCGCAGCGGTTCCGCCGACGCCGGCTTCAGCGCGTTCGGCTTGAGGTTCGGCTCCTTCCACAGCTCGTAGGCCGCGATCCAGGGGTCGTCTTTGTATTTGCGCGCCGCCGCCTGCCAGAAGGGAAGGAACCACTTGTAGGCCGTGTCCTCGTCGGCGTCGCCGACGTGCAGGTCGAGGAGCACGTACATGCCGTTGCGCTCGCAGGCGCGGACGTCCGGATCGACGACCTGCTCGACGTAGCCGTCGAAGCCGCCGTAGGGGGTCACGTCGCAGTCGGGCAGCCAGTCATTCCTGCCGCCGACAGCCACACGGAGGGCGTTCATGCCGAGTTGCTGGTAGTGCAGGCAGATCTCGTCAAGGGAGCCGACGAGCTTGTTGGCGATGCCGGCCTCCGGTTGGTAGCGCCCCATCCCGACCAGTCGGAAGGGGTGCCCGGCGGCGTCCACGATGAACCGCCCCTCGACCCGCAGCCACCGGCTCTGGTCAGACCCACCATCNNACCATCCGGCCGACAGGCCGCCACCATGGCTGCGAAGGCGAGGATGACCGCAGTCCGTGTCGCTGCCCCTTGGATCATGGCTTCTCGTCCTTCGTGGCCAAGGCCCGACGCTGCAGCAAGGCATGCCACATACCGCGGTCTTTCCCGCGCTCCTCGACCAGGTCGAGGAAGCTGAAGTCACTTTCCCAGAGGCGCACCATCTCTTCCCTGGTGAAGCAGCGCCGATATGCACCGTGCGCCAGATGCCATCGCCTGCTGCTGCCGCGGAACAGCCGGAAACGCGGGCTGAAGACCGACAGCACGTAGAAGCCCCGGGGCCTGAGCACTCGCAGCAGGTTGGCCTTGTATGTCGGCCAGTCGGCCTTGCGCTGGTGATGAAGACACCCGTAGTCGACGACCACATCGAAGGAAGCCACGGCGAAGGGCAGGCTCAGGGCGTCGCCGACGCAGAAGGCGATCTCGCCCTGGCCCGCGGATGAGGCGAGTCGGCGCGCGCGCTCGACTGCCAGCGGCTCGTAGTCGACACCTACCGTCTCGAAGCCCAACCGTGCGGCGATCAGACAGTGGCGCCCCTCACCGCAGCCCAGGTCCAGCAGCCTCTCTCCCGGGACCGCCTCGTGCACACGACGCAGCAAGCGCAGGACGTGAGGCGAAGCTTCGCTCTGCTCCCAGCCGTGTTCGCCCGTCCGGTAGGCTTCCCGGAAGTACTGGCGGTTCGCCTCCGCCTGAGTGCGGCTCCCCTTCAGCGCAGGCGCTGACGGCGGGTTGCGCCCCTCGCTTTGCTGAGCCACCGCCGCACCATGACTCGATCTCACCTTGGCTTCTCCCGGCGCTTATTCGACAGCGCCTGTGAGGGCTTCGCCGAGCCCTGTTCTTTGACCTGCCTTCGAGGTGCCTGGCTAGCGGGCGCCGGAGGGTTCCCTGACCTTGGCGCCGAGACCTGCTCGGGCAGGCACTTGAGGATAGGATCCGTATACTGGGCGACGGCTCCGCTGATGGCTCGATGCCGCTCCAGAGAGCACTCCTGCCCGAGCAGATGGAAGCACCTTCGAGGGTGCTCTCTGCCGACTCTGGACGTGTGCATGTAACCGGGCTTACGGCGATGCCGGCCACCTGGATGGCACCAGGCAGTACGACAGCCTCGAAGCCGAGTCCACCGGGATGGGTAATGCTGGCCGTCCCTGGAGCCAGTGGTGCTGTGCGCACACCACTGAGCTGCGGGGAGCCCCGACAGCAGCGGGCTGGACGGAGGCCACGGAACGCAGTTTCTGTCCTGCTTCTGCGCTTGGTGCGATGCTGGAAGGGGGGCCACTGGCCTCCTGCCTGACAGATCAACTATCCCCGCAGCCGGCCCGCACTCCTTCGGCTTACCCCGCATATCGGCGCACGATCATCTTCGTCGCGCCGGCCTTGCGCACCTCGATCTTGACCTCCGAGGTCGGCTGGCCCAGGAAGGTGTGCTGCGCCCAGGAGCCGTCCGGTTGGCGATGCGTGGCCGCGCCATTGACCGTGACCTCCGCCCCGTCCTCGGCCCAGACCTTCGTCTCGACGACGATCGGCCCCTGGGCCAGTTGATGCCAGGTGGGCGGATCGACAGCAGCCACCTCACGGGGGGATGCGTCGAGCTGCATGATCTCCGCCGCGATCTCCTCGCGGACCGCGCGCAGTGCCGCCGGGTCGTGGGCATAGTCGATCATGGTGCGGACGAGCCGGTGGGCAAGCTCATCGCTCCGCTGACCAGGCGGGAAGGCCTCGGCCGGGACGCCTAGATCGTGCGCCACCTGCCGAGACCGGTCGGCCAGGAGCCAGAGGTACTCGTAGTCCTCGAAGCCATCGCGCAGGGCCTCCCAGCGAATCGACGACAGCGGCCCGTCCGGTCCCGGGTACACGATCCAGCTGTCGCCGGGCGGCAGTTGCGGGTTGCCTGTGCTGTGGAGCGGGTCGTCGTCCCAGAAGTTGAGCCCCCAGTGCAGATAGCCCGACAGCCCGAACCGCCAGTTGTACCACTGCAGGATGCGCGTCTTGATGAGCGGGAAGTCGAGGAAGCGGTTCGGGAACGCGCCCATCGGATGGCAGCACGTGTAGAACCATATCTCCGCCCCGCCGTCGCGAGCCTTCTCGTAGTGGGGCAGCCAGTTGTAGAGATGGTTCAGCTTCGGCACCCAGACCTCCAGGTGGCCGGTGAAGTCCGGCGCCTCGATGGCATCGATCCGCCGGAGGTGTGGCGCCAGGGAGTGGACCCAGTCGGACACCTTCGCGTATGAGGCGACATGGTGCACGGCCGGCTCGTCGGCGATATGGATGAGCGTCTTCCCCATCCAGCCACGCGCCTGCAAGTGCGCCTCGAGGGCGGGCAGCAGCTTCGGCAGGACCTCCTCGGCGGGCAGCGTCTTGGTCTCACCCGAGGGGAGCTTCACCCCGTAGCCGTGCAGCACGATCTCGCTGTTGTCCCAGTTCCCGTCCTTCCATCCGCCGAGTTGTTGTATCTCGATCGACCGCCCGCAGCCGTTCGCCGACACGACCTCGACCCAGCGGTCGAAGGTGCCCCAGTCATACGCGAAGGTCCCGTCCGCCTGCTGGGTTATCCCAACCACACCGAGGCCGATCCATAGGATGTTTTGATGATGCTCGGCGCAGGCGCGGGCGTACCTGCCGAGGATGCCGAAGAACGCGTCCGAGTAGACCGCGACCTTGTAGTATTTCGCCAGGGCCTCCGGGCTGATCCAGTTCGTGAAGCTCAGGTGCTGGGTCTCCGGGATCGCGAAGGGCCAGACTGTCAGCGCCAGAGGCACCTCGGCCTCGCCGCCCTCCCACCGCACGGTCAGCTTCCCTGTGTAGCCGCCGGCCGCCGCCTCGCGCGGCACGTGGACGGTGATCCACAGGGGCTGAGTGCGGCCCGCCTCGACGTCGACCGGCGCGGGGGGAAGCAGCGGGTCCGGCACCTCCACCGGCGCCTTGCAGCACAGCTCCGCAGCGGGCGTGTCAGAGGTGTTCTTCGCAAGCGGGACGTAGCCGACCGGGTTCCACGTCACGGCCGCGGCGGGGATCGTGCCGGCCTTGCCCTGCAGGTCCGATGCGACTACCTGCACCTGTCGCACCGCCGCCGTCGTGCGGAGGCACACCTGAGCCGACTCGTACTCCCCGCGTGCCGCGTGGATCGTGATCCCGGCGGGTGGGTTGGCAGGGGGCTCATCCTCGCGGAACACCTTCGTCATCGGATCGGCCACCCAGACTTTGGGCTGGGCGTTCGCCTGCACCGCGAGCACGGCCAGGAGCGCGCCGGCAATCATCGGACCGAACAGGTTGGGCATCATGGCGATCTCTCCGCGGACGATCGGGTCACAGCGTCTGTCACAGACCGGCCACCTCGCCACCAGACCTGGGCGGTTTCTCGCCCTCCTTATCGACAACCTCCTGGGCTTCAGGCGCAAGGTGGGTCGGGAGAGGCAGGAATAGCTTTCGTCAGGCAGGAAGATAGGTTGACTCCCAACGGTCATCCCGGGCGGCGTAAAGCAGTAGAGAGGAGGGCTTACGTCACGCGCCGCCCATGACCTCGGCCGTCACGGCTCGGGCCCTGCCGCGTTGTCCACAGACACTGCGGCGCCACGCGCCCGGAAAGAATGTATCCGCGCGCACAGGGCGAACCTCGCTAACAGACAGGTGCTCGCTTCTGATGGGGCTAGGCAGATGACGCTAGGGATGTCTGCTGTCCTCGCCGGCGCGGGCAGCGGCCGCTATCGGCGGATATAACCCATCAAGCCGTGAGCCCCAGGGCGTCGTAGGCGCCCCGATGCTCGCTGGGGGGCGGGGCAAAGATGAGATCGCTCTATCACGGGGCGGCGCTCCTGGCGCTGCTGACAGCAATGGGGGCATCTAACGTGCAAGCGGCAGAGAGCACGCTCGACGTGACGCTTAACGGACTGCACATCAGTCTCGACGCGCAGACCGGCGGCGTGGTGAAGCTATCCTACGACGGCCCGGGGACCTTGCTCGAGACCGACCGGGAGGGCGCCGGGCTGATCGACCTCGCCTACCCTGTGCCCACCTTCGAACCGCTGCGGCTAGCGACGCGCTTCTCCCGCGGCGCGGAGATATCGCACTTGGGCAACAGCCTGACTATCTCGTGGCCGCGGCTTGGGGCGAGCCGAAGCATCGAGGCGAAAGGCGCCGTGTCGGCCAAGGTGCGCCTCGACGCGGCGCCCGACGGACGCTCGGTGCTAGTGTCGTGCGAGATCCACAACGGGTCGGACCGCCCGGTGCGGCAGCTGCTGTTCCCCGACCTCAACGGACTGCTCCCCATCGCGGGCGTCGACCACACCTACCTCAAGACCGGAGGCTTCGGCAGCGCGCCCTTCCGCGAATTGAAGCTCTCCGATAGCGACGAGTTCTACGGGCAGACCAACGCCTATCGCGAGTACAAGTCCGGCGGGATGTTCAGCGAGATGTGGATGCGCTGGATGGACCTCGGCGGCCTCAACGGCGGCCTGAGCATGTTCCCCCGGCTATGGGGTTGGGACGCGCGCAGCAGCCTGCTGATCCACCTTTCGCCAACGACGCAGAAGCTGCGGCTGATGTGCCTGCACGATATCCGCATCGAGCCCGGGCAGACATGGACGAGCGAGGAGTGGGTGCTGACGCCGCACCGCAGCGGGTGGGCCAAGGGTATCGAGCCCTATCGCGAGTTCGCCCGCGAGCACATCAAACGCGTGGCGACGGTACCGAATCACGTGCGCAAGGGGCTCGGGTTCCGGTCGGTGTGGATGTGCCAGAACCAGCCGGACGACCCCGCCGGTGACGCGATCTGGAAGTTCAGCGATCTGCCATCTCTCGCCCGCGAGGCCAAGGAGAATGGCCTCGACGAGATGGTGTTGTGGGGGACGCATCCGGGCTTCTCGCTGCCGACGCCCAAGCCCTTTCCGCACGTGGGCACGGAGGCCGAGTTCGCGAAGGCGGTGGCCGACTGCCGCAAGCTCGGGGTGAATGTGGCGCCCTTCATCAGCGTCCTCCAGGCCAACAAGGCGACCGGTCCGCGGTACGGCCTGGCTGTGCCTGAGACCGGCGGGTGGACCTACCACACCGACCTGATCCCGCCCTTCAACCCGCCCTATGCGGGCAACTACGCGTGCGCGCAGGTGGACACCGCCAACGCCCAGTGGCAGGCGGACGTGCTGGGCTTCTGCAAGCACCTGGTCGACCTGGGCATCCCGTCGGTGAGCTGGGACCAGTTCTGGGCGTCGCAGAAGGAGCCTAACATCCAGACCCTCACCGCGCAGATCAGAGCCTACTCGCGCGCGAGGGACGCGCAGTCGACCTTCTCCGGCGAGGAGTTGTGGAACATCGAGGTGGACTGCGACTACCTCGACTACACGTGGAATTGGGGCGGTTACCGCGACTGCCAGGCGTACACGAGCGTCTTCCCGGCGCCGCGCCACAACATCAACATCAACCGCTCGGTGTGGGAGGTGAAGCGTGGGTTCCTCGACGGCCTCTACCTGAACGTGTGGCCTACGAAACCGGGCGGGGTGAACGGGTCGGACTGGATCCGCAACAACGCCGCGCTGAGCCGGGCCTTGAAGGAATGCGCGAAGCTGCGGGAGCGGTTCGTCGACTACTTCGCGGAGGGCACGTTCATCGGCGGGTGCATCCTGACCGAGGAGTGTCCCGGCGCTCACGTGGCGGCGCGGGTCCTGCCGGGGCGCGTGCTGGTGCTTCTCACCAACGAAGGCGCCGACGCCGATGTGACGCTGCACTACGACGTCTCGCCGTGGGTGGCGTCCGCCTCGGGGCGCTACACCGTGCATGCCTACGACGCTGACGGCCACCCGGCCGCCGTCGTGCACACCGCCGCCGGCGCGCAGAAGTTCGTGGCGGCGAAGATGAAGAACCTCGAGACCCGGGCCGTCGAGTTCGTCGCCCAGGAGTGATCGCACGTCACACCGAGCCTGCCTGCTAATCGCCGCTGTCCTCCTTTCGTCGGCTCTTCTGGCCGCCGAGCCCGAGTCCGCCTACTGGCGCTTCGAGGGCGGACAGGCGGGCCAGCCCTGCCCCTCAGCCAAGGACGCGAGTGGCGCCCTGGTCGCGCGGGCTGAGACGAAGGCCCCGGTCTTCACCGCCGACGTGCCGATGGCTGTGATCCCCGCGACCTCGGCGCCCAACCACACAGCGCTCGACCTCGGCGGTGGCTGGCTCCAGGTCAAGTCTTGCCCGCTCCTCAACACGACCCGCAACTTCACTGTCGAGCTATGGGCGCGCTTCGGCCCCGTCACCCCCGACGCCCAGGTCCTCGCGTCGAAGGGGACGCCCGGCCCGGGGAACTGGCACATTATTTATCAGACCGACGGCACCGTCCGCGCGAACGTCTTCGGCGCGATGCAGTCCTACCTTTTCGACGAGGCCAGCGGCGGGCCGGTGGCCGGCGAGTGGTACCACCTGGCCGCCGTCTACGAGGACATCGGCAACGGGCGGATGCGCATCCGGACCTTCGTGAACGGCCATCCGCGCGACGCTGTGTCCGGACCGGCGCTCCAGGATACGAGCGCCACCGACCTGTTCCTCGGGTCCTACCCAGGCGGCCAGCTTCCGTTCTTCGGTGCGATCGACGAGTTTCGCTTCACGCCCCGGGTGCTCGGCCCGAAGGACTTCCTGCTAGCCGGCACGCGGCCGGTGGAGGAGGCGGCCGCCGTCCCGTCGCCGGACTTCGTGACCCCGGGCACGGCCGTCACGCCCGAGTTGCGCAAGCACGCCGGGGACGCCCCGGTCGTCCTCAAGCCTGAGGGCTACACGTACTTCTTCACGCGAGCCTGCGTCGGCCTGCCTCGGCGCGAGCCGCCACCGCCCGGACCGCATGACCGCGGGTTCGAGTGGGCGCTCCTCGAGGCCGCAATTCTGAACGGTGGGCCGCCCATCGGCTACCACTTTGCGGTGAAGCCGGGTGGAAAGTACGCCGTCGCAGTCGGCTTCTATGAGCCGTCGCCTAAGCCGGGCGAGCGCGTGCAGGACGTGGTCATCGACGGGCGACGGGTCGACCGCCTGGACGTGGGGGATGTGGGAAAGGGCAAGCCCTTCGTGCGCATCTATCGGGCCTCCGACCTCAATCGCGACGGCTTCCTCGAGGTCACGTGCTTCCACCATGGCGAGGAATCCGGGCGCTGCGCCACGATGAGCATCGTCTGGATCTTCCAGGATGAGGACGCGGGGCGGCTCGATGCGGCACAGTTGGCGCGAGGCGAGTGCCCGGTTGCGCCGATATACTACGTGCGCTGCGGACGCGAGGAGGGACTGCGCGGGCACGTGGGCTATCCGCCCATCAGCCCCGCCGCGCGGGCGAAGATGGTCCCGCTGCCCCCGGTGGTGTTCGGCCGCGACCCCGACTGGCCTCAGCCGGTCGATCCCCTGGACGTAGACATCCGAGGGGACCTTGCCGATCGCATCCATGCTTACATGGACCGCTGGGGCTACGCCGGACGCGACCAGCTTCTCGTTGCCGACTTCCTCAGCGACTCCGGTTGGGAGACGGCCAGCCGTTTCCTGAACACCTACTCGCAGCTATCGCGGTTGATGCACGTTGACCTCGACCTCGACCCATCGACCCGGGCGCTCCTCGCCACCCAGGACCGGACCAGCCCCTTCCCGGGCTCCTTCGTCGGCGGCACACCTCGGCGCACAGCCTTCCTTTGGAGCCAGGGCATGGCCCTCGGCGCGATCATGTCGTCCTACGATCGCACCGGCGACGCCCGGCTCCTCGATGCTGGCCGCCGCCTCTCGACCTGGTACGACAGCTACCTGCACAACGGCGACCTCGCGGCGGCCAACTACTTCACGCAGGGAGGCAAGTTCTCGCGCGAGGGGGCGACGGTGGGGCAGCTCGGCAAGGGTGGCCTGGAGGGTCTGATGTACCTCTACTGGCGCACGCACGACCCCTCCGTCCTGGCTACCGCGAAGGAGGTCGCCGACCTGAACCGCAAGTGGGGCGGAGTCGCGTGGATGATCCACGGCGACATCCCCAACGAGCGCCCGGAGCTGGAGGGCTGGCACATCCACGCCAACCTGACGACCCTCCGCGGCTTTCCCTGGCTGTACGCCGCGACCGGCGATCGCAGTTACCTCGACGACGCCGTCGCCGGGTGCGATCGTGTCTTCGACCGGGCGACGTGGGGCACCGGTGGCGTGCTCGAGCAGATACCGTGGTCGCGCGATCCCGATCCCCACGACGAGACCTGCCAGACCTCGGACGAGTTGCAGCTCAGCTACCTCCTGGGCGACTTCACCGGCCAGGGACGGTTCTTCGACCGCGCCGAGGAGATCTACTGGAACCACATCCGCTACATGCAGCTCCACCAGGGCGACTTCACGGCCTTCAACCGCCTGCCCGGCCCTCAGCGCGGGGGCGATGCATGGTTCTGCTGCGGGTGGTGGGGCGGAAAGGCGATGTACGAGGTCGCGCGGCACCTCTACGCTTCCTCGCCGACCGCCGTCTGGATCAACGGCTTCATGCCCTCGTCGGCGAAGGTGCGATTGGCGGGCGGGACGGTCGATGTCGACATGCAGGCCGACCTGCCGCGATCGGGCGACGTGCGCATGACGCTCAGCCCCCGGGGCGTGTCGGAGTTCACGCTGAAAATCCGCGTACCCGGCTGGGCGAAGCTGGAGGGCGTCACGGTGAACGGCGCGCCGTTGGCGGTCGAGGCGGAGGCCGGCTACATCGCAATGGCCCGTCGATGGCGACCCGGCGACCGGGTGGACGTGCACTTCGACCTGCCCTTGCGCGTGGTCCTCGACTCGGCGTGGGACACACTGCCGCCGGCGAAGGTGTCGGTGGACGGCGCCGCGCCCGTCGACGCACGGCGGGTGCTGGTGTTCCGGGGACCGGTGGTCGTCGCCCAGTTCGGGCTCGCCCAGGGGTGTGATCTCGACTGGGCGTACACGGGCGATCATCCCGACCTGTTCGACACTCTGGATTCCGCGGCGGACGTCGTCGAGGCGCGCGGCTGGCGCTTCGATAGCGCTCAGGCGCCTGCGCTGACCCGGGTGGACCATACGCCCGACGGCGTCCGCCTCACCTGGGAGCTGGAGCCCCGGCCCGGCTGGCGACTGAGGCGTACGGCTCTCGTTCACGCCGGCACACCCGTCACGATCGACGCCACGGCGCAGCTCATCGCCCCCTCCGCCGAGGAGGCCGCGGCGGTCACGTCGGTGCGGCTGTGCGGCGTGCGGATGCGGACGCGCGGCTTTCCCGACTACCGGCCGGCGGTGCTCATGGTCGGCGAGAACGCCGGCACGTCGAGCCCCCTGGAGTGGCAAGACCAGCCGCTTCCCGGCCACCTGGCGACCCTCGACAACGGGTACATCCAGTTCCGCGTCGACTGCCGCCAGCGACTCGCGGCCGAGGAGGGCGGCTCGTGGGCGGGCTTGTTCGCCTTGCCGCAGCGCGACGGGACGGTCTGGCATGCGGAGCAGCGGCTCACCATCACCGGCCAGAGCCAGTTCGCGGCGCCGGTCATCAGAGCAGCGTGGTAGAGGGTCGCGGCCGGCCGGTCAGACCGAGGGAGATGCAGCCGGCCAGTCCCGACACGGATACTGACGCAGCAGCGCGTGTCAGGCACAGCGCCCCAAACGTGGTGCAACCTAAGGCAGGTTCGGTGTAAGTGTTCCGCGCCGACGATGCAGCCCTTCTGGGTCCGGCGCAGCCATCCCAGCGTCCTCACGGCAGGCGGCTCACGATCCAGGTCTCAGAACAGGAAGGGAGGTCGAGCTTTCGTCAATAGGTGTGTA
>PMZA01000047.1 GCA_003170595.1 Armatimonadota bacterium | reverse complement strand
ACAAAGCGGCGGCTTTCTCGCGACGAGGGGTGGTCGCTTGCGGAACGATGCGCCGCGGGCGCAAGGTTCGCCGTTGCGCTAGCCGACGCCTTGCGGCGCCTTCCCTGCCGCCTTCTCGTAGAACGTCAGCCCCGTATTCCCTATCTGTATGACATCGCCGCTGCCCAATCTCTGCCGGCTCACGACTCGCCCGTTCACCAGCGTCGACCCGCCGCTGAGGTTCTCGAGCGTGTAGTCGGCGTGCCCGCCCACGATCCGGCAGTGCTGCGCGGTCGCGCCCATCTCCTTCATCAGCGGAATGTCGGCATCCGGCGAGCGCCCGATGTTGGTCGTCTGGTTGTAGAGGATGAACTGCTTGCCGGTCAGCGGCCCGGCGCTGATGACCAGCCACGCCTCTTTGCGCACCTGCTCGACGACCGCGATGGCCATTCCCGACGCCACGCCCAGCGCTCCCAGGGCGACCAGGCGGCTCAGCCCTCCCCCACCCACCACGAGCGCTATCGGGTCGAAGAGGAAGCCACCGATCGCCCCACCGATGAGGCCGCCGACGATCCCATTCACCAGCCGCCCCTTCGCCCGCGCGATGATCCCCGGCGCGAGGCCGATGAAGATCCCGACCAAGGCCCAGCCAATCGACCGGGCGAGGATCTGCAGCATGATCCCCTGGCCCTGCTCGCCCCCGTGCATCGCGCCATACACCACTTGCGCGAGCACGCCGCCCAGCCCACCACCGACGAGGCCGATCCCCAGTCCCAGCCCCGCCCCACGCGCCGCCCGCTGCACATCCGAGGCGGTGATGCCCTCGACCGCGCCGATGGCCATGGCGACGCATGCGCCGACCGTCCCGCCGAAGAGCGCCATCGACCGCATGGTCTGCACGAGGGTGCCCTGGACCTGGATGTCCTTCGTGAAGGGTTCGGTCAGGCCCCAGGCGAGCACGCCGCCCAGCCCGCCCGCCACGGCCAGCGGCAGGATATTGAGCGTCGCCGTGATCACGGCCTCACCCATCGTCTGCTTCTTGCCCTTGGTGAAATCGCCCGGCAGCGCGGTCACAGGGCCGCTCAGCGGCATCCCGAAAGGTGCGGCCGGCAGAGGCTTCGTCGGCCCGGCCAGGGGCTCAACGTCGAGATCGCTGAGGTCGAGGTCGATATCCACCGCCCCACTCGACGCCCCCCCCGCCACCGACGGCAATGGAGGCGCAGGCAGATCGGCCTGGCTTGTGGAGGGGCCGCCAGCGAACGGAACGTTCGCCGGGGCGACGGGGCCCCCATCCGGCCCGGCCTTTGGCTCGGATGGTCCAGCCGCCGCCGGCTCCGGCTCTTCGTCGAGGTCCTCGGCGGAGATATCCAGGATATTTTCTGAGGCGCCAGGCGCCTCCTGATCTTTGGTTGCATCGTCGCTCAAGGCTGACCACCTCCGCCTTGCAGGAACCGCGCCATCAGAAATTGTGCCCGCCCATGCCCGCCATCGAATGGTTCATCGCTGAGAAGACGATCGCCATGAAGATCGGCACGGCGGCGCCCAGGATGATCGCCCACACTGCCCGCATCCGCGCCGTCGGCACGTCGATCCCCAGCGTCTTCATCTGGATCAAGACCGAGATCCCCATCACCAGCCCCGCCAGCGACAGGACCCCGAAGCAGAAGATGCCCATCAGCGACAGGACCAGCGCATTCGTCGCCTTCCCATGAAGTCGCGCCGCGGTCGACGCATGCTCGGGCGGCAGGAGCGTGCCCATCCCGCCCGGCGTCGGCATCGGGTGAAGCTGCGCCGCCCCACGCGGCATCCCCAGTGGAGGCCCCGCCGGCTCGGGCGGATGCGACTCCGGCGAGTAGCTGCATGCGTAAGTCGTGCAGCCGCCGTTCTCGCCCCAGCAGTCCGAGTGATGCGCAACCCCGCACGCCGGACACAGCGTCATGTCTTCCTTCAGCTTCATCGGGAACCGGCAGTAGGGGCAGGTGCGCCCCACGTACGGATCCCGCGCGGGCTCCGTGTGAGGAGCAGCGCTCAGAGGCTGGCCATCGGCCGGTTGGCGCGGAGCCTGCTGCTGAGCCGCCCCACCGAAGGGCGACGGCGCCGCCGGCCGCGGAGGTCCGGATGACCTCGGCCCTTCGGGCTCAAGCTCGACGACCAGCACGCCATCGCTGGGCGTCGGAGGCGCTGGCGTCAGGGGCCTCGAAGGCGCAGCCGCCCCGGTCCCGCCGCTGGGGGGACGAGGAGTTCCATCACTTGCCTGCTCGTCGGCATCCTGACGCGACGACCCGATTATCCGCCGCCCGCACAGAGGACAGAAGGGGCCCTGGAGTTCAAAGTTGCCATGACAAAACGGACACCGCATTCAGCTTTCCTTCCATCTAGAGGCTGCTCGGCGAGCAGCCTCAGCTACGTCACATCAGCTCAATGTCAAGGTCGTCCTTGGGCGTAGCCGGCGCGACCGAGGTCGAGGCCGGGTGTCCCGCGTCCATCAGATCGACCGGTTGCGCTCCGGGAGCCGTCGCCTTATCGCCGAGGCCGATATCCAGATCGATGTCGAGGTCGGCCTGGTAGAGGTCGAGCTTGCCCACCGGGAACAGGTCCGCGTGCTGCGTCGCCCAGCGCGCCGCCACCGGATTCAGCGGGCTCTTGGGGTTGTAGTTCTGGTATTGGATCATCTGTCCGATATGGATTATTATGTCAACGAGGGTTTCCCCCGCCGCCCAGTAGTCATCGATGCAGATGTACGAGCCGAAGTTCGGGTGGAAGATCGGCGTCTCCATGACGCACTTGGGCTTCTCGCGCGGATAGTCCTTGTGGAGGTAGATGCGCGCGCGGTGCTCATTGCGGATGACGGGCCGGCTTGTCCCCTCTTCGAGGACGACGCCGGGCACGTTGTAGACGATCTCGTAGGCCTCCGGCGGGTTGCCGTAGAGGGGAGTCACTTTGATGTAAGGATGCCCGGCGAAGTCATCGCGGACTGCCTGGGCATCGGCATAAAGCCGCCTCAGTCTTGGTGTTGCTACCATCGCCACCGTCCTCGTTCGCTTACGACTGCGTGTAGACTTCCAGAGACAAACGACCTAACGAGCTGTCATCCTGAGCGAGCGACGCTCTTTGTCGCCGCGAAGGATCTCCTTTTGTACCGGTGCACTAACCTGGCCGGACAGCCTAGAGCCAGAATGAGATCCTTCGCGGAGGAGCGAAGCTCCTAACGCTCAGGATGACAGCGTCGGAGCCTCACGGTTCCCCGGAAAGAGAAAGCCCCTCGGAACGTCTGTCATCCTGAGGAGCAGCGGTCCGTGCTGCTCAGAAGGATCTCCTTTTGTACCAAGGCACTCACCCTTCGCGCCAGCCTAGAGCCAGAAGGAGATCCTTCGGTCCAGCAGAGGACGCTGGACTCTCAGGATGACAGCCTAGAGAGCCGGTTCGCTTCCCTCAAGGGTGAAGCACGACCAAACCACGCTGTCATCCTGAGGGAGCGGCGCCCTTTGCCGCGACCGAAGGATCTCCTTTTGTCCGTCAAGACATCGCCTCACGGCTCCGGTGGAACCCGACGTTCTTTGAACAGCAGGCTCAGGTCCTTCCATCCCGGGTTCATCGACTCGATCAGCTCGATCTTTTTCGCACGCAGCCAGCCCTTGATCTGCTTCTCGCGGCGTATTGCCGCCCGGATACTGCCGAAGATCTCGAAGTACACCAGCCTATCGATGTGGTACCGGGAAGTGAAGCCCGGTCGGGTGTGCAGTTTATGTTCGTGCCATCGCCGCCACAAGCTGTT
This sequence comes from Armatimonadota bacterium, assembly GCA_003170595.1. Lineage (GTDB taxonomy): Bacteria > Armatimonadota > Zipacnadia > Zipacnadales > FEN-943 > FEN-943. The sequence continues at coordinate 478 of PMZA01000047.1, read as the reverse complement.
GGTCACGCCGGTATACAGCGTTCCCGATGCGTTCGTCAGGATGTAGACGTAGTATCTGCGCATCGTCCTCGCGAAAGCCTCGAGCCAAAATGAGATTCCTCGCGGAGGAGCGAAGCTCCTAACGCTCAGGATGACAGCGTCGGAGCCTCACGGTTCCCCGGAAAGAGAAAGCCCCTCGGAACGTCTGTCATCCTGAGAGAGGCATTTTCTGCCGACCGAAGGATCTCCTTCTTTCCGTCAAGGCACCACTTCCGGTTGCCCCAAGGCCAAAATGAGATCCTTCGGCGTTGCAAGAACCGCAGCGCTCTCAGGATGACAGACCAGTGCGGCTGCCCTTTCCCTTCCCTGGAAACCGTGAGGCCCCCACGTCTGTCATCCTGAGAGAGGCGTTTTCCGCCGACCGAAGGATCTCCTTTTTTCCGTCATAGCACCACTTCCGGTCGCTCCAAGGCCAAAATGAGATCCTTCGCGGAGGAGC
>PMZA01000304.1 GCA_003170595.1 Armatimonadota bacterium | reverse complement strand
TATCAAGGTGCGGAACTACTTAGAAACCGGCCTGACGCACCGCTCCACACCCCCGTCATTTTCCGGTTGGGCCCCGCTCTGTGAGTGTGCATGGCTGCCACGGCCACAGGCGGGCTGGTTCCGTCCGGCTGACGATCGCCCGCACCCGAGGGCCTGCCTGTGAACGGCTGGGGATTTCCCGAGACCGAACCCGAGACGTCGCCGACACCCAACCCGAGACACCGAGACCTCGAGGGACTGGGAATGGCGACTGCTTCGGCCCGGTCTCGGCATGATCGCCATGTGTCCCCGGCGGCGTCAGCCTGATCAACGCCGCAGCGAGGGGAACCCGAGAGCCTGACCCGTCTGACGCCGCCAACTGGGTACTCGTCCCCAGTTGGGCTCCCACGAGGTCGTGGGATCGACGTGGCGAAACCGCCATCTTGTGACCGCCCGCCTATGACCGAGCCCTCTCCGCCACCTGCTCCCTGGTCCGCCGCCGACCGCCCGGTGCTGGAGAGCGTCCCCCTCGACACGACCACCGTGCCGCAGGCGCTCTTGGACGCCGGCGGCCGGGGGCACCCCAATCTGCTGCGCTGGCGGGGGCAGTTCACCGCCAAGCTGGTCGAGGCGCTCCTCCGGGCTTACGGGCGGCCGGGCGATGTCGTCCTGGACCCCTTCGCAGGGAGCGGAACGAGCCTCCACGAGGCTGCCCGCCTCGGCATGAGGTCCATCGGATCGGAGATCACCCCGGCGGCGTACATCCTCGCCCGCATCCACACGCTGATGAACGTTGGGCGGGAGGAGAGGGATGCGCTCCTCGACCGCCTCGACACGGGGCTAAGCCGGCTCCTGGCGTCGGCCTCATCGGACGGCATCGACCTGGCCCACGAGCTTGTTGATCTCCATCGGGGGGCCCAGTCGGATCAGGAGAAGGTCCTTCTGGCGGCCCTGATCGTCCTGTCGGACTTCGACGCAGACGGTGCCGACGTCGAGCGAGTGCGCTCCGTCTGGGAGAAGCTCCAGCGCTACGTCCACTCCATGCCGGAGGCGTCCGAACCAGTCACCGCTCTGCACTGCGACGCCCGGCGGCTCCCCCTCGAGGCCGGGACGGTGGACCTGGTCCTCACCTCGCCGCCCTACCTAAACGTGCACAACTACTACCAGAGGTACCGCCGGTCGGTCGAGGCGCTGGGCTACGAGGCGCTCGGCTGGGCCGCATCGGAGATCGGGTCCAATCACAAGCACCGCCGCAACCGGTTCCGCATCGCGGTGCAGTACTGCCTGGACATGACGGCCGCCCTCNNGAGATGCGCCGGGTCTGCAAGCCGACGGCCAGGATGGTACTGGTGGTGGGCGTCGAGTCGTCGGTGATGCGAACCCGGATCCTGAACGGCGAACTCGTCGCTCGTCTGGCCATCTCCTGCGTCGGCCTCGACCTGGCCTCGAGGGCCGATCGCCGCTATGTGAACCGGCACGGGCTGGTCGTGGTCGAGGACATCCTGCACCTGCGGCCCGGCGACGGCACCGGGCGATCGAGCCCAAGGGACGTGGCGGCGGAAGCTCTCGAGGGAGCCATGCGCCGCTCGAAGCTTGAGGCGATCCCCAAGATCCGAGAGGCGGTGCTGGAGATCGACCGGATCGAGCCGTCGCCCATCCTTGATGCCGCTGTCCCGATGGAGCCCAGGCCCGCAAGGGAACCAGCGGTGCGGAGCGCTCCTGCGGATCAGGACCTGCCCGAGTTCGAGACCAATCGGCTGCAGGTCCAGTCGGTCTTGGATGCCTCGACGACGCCGGCCGAGCGCAATCGCCTGGGCCAGTTCGCCACGCCGATGGACCTGGCGCTCGGCATGACCGAGTACGCCAAGGGCCTGCTACCGCCGGACGTGCCGGTGCGCTTCCTGGACCCGGCCTTCGGTGCTGGAGCGTTCCTCTCGGCGCTCCTGCGGGCGTTCCCGGATGGGCGCATCGAATCGGCCACGGGCTACGAGGTCGACCCAAGGTACGCTGCGGCCGCGAGGGACCTCTGGGCCGACACGAAGCTCGATCTCCGCCTCGAGGACTTCACCCTCGCTACGCCTCCGACGGCGGAAAAACAGAAGCCCAACCTCATCATCTGTAACCCGCCATACAGCCGCCATCACGTCATCCCGGATGCGGAGAGGGAGCGCCTGCAGGGAGCGGTCGAGCGGGTCTGCGGCATGCATCTGTCCGGCCTGGCGGGGCTGCACGCCTACTTCCTCGGCCTGGCCGACGCATGGCTTGCGGCGAGCGGCATCGCCGGCTGGCTCTTGCCCAGCAACCTCACGGACGTGACCTACGGCGAGGCGGTCAAGCGATACCTCGTTGAGCGGGTCACACTCCTGCGGGTCCATGCCTGCGAGCCCGAGGCCATGCACTTCGACGGCGTTCTGGTCGCGTCTACCGTTGTCTGGTTCCGCAAGGGCGAGCCACCCGATAACCACCGGGTCGAGTTCAGCTTCGGTGGCACCCCCGCCAATCCGGTGTCGAGGCGCTTGGTACCGCTAGCCGTGCTTCGCGGTCGGTCAAGGTGGCCGAGTTCCGTGAGGTTGGATGGGGCGAGCCATGACGCAGACCCGACCCTTGGGGACTTCTTCCAGACCAAGCGTGGCCTGGCAACCGGGGACAACCGCTTCTTCATCCTGACGGCCGACCAGATCGACTTCCTGCAGATCCCGATGGACCTCTTCCGGCCGATCCTGCCGCCGCCCAGGAACCTGGACGCCGACGAGATCATGGCGGACGAGTTGGGCAACCCGCTGCTGTCCCGGCGGCTCTTCCTGGTCGACTGCCGAATGCCGGAGTACGAGATCGAGGCCGCCCACCCCACGCTTTGGCGCTACCTCATGTCCGGGAAGCCAACCGTCGGCGAGCGCTACCTCTGCCGGGACCGATCGCCGTGGTACGTCATGGAGCGACGTCCTCCCACGCCCTTCCTCTGCACCTACATGGCCCGAGCGGGGTCGGGGCACGGCCGTCCGTTCCGCTTCGTGCTGAACCACTCGAAGGCCACGGCGACCAACTCGTACATCATGCTGTACCCCAAGCCGCCCCTCGAGCGGGCGCTCGTCGCCGACCCGGCCCTGGCACGGAGGGTGTGGTTGGCCCTGCGCATGATCGGCGAGGAGGACATGCTGAGCGAGAGCCGGGTCTACGGCGGCGGGCTGCACAAGCTCGAACCGCGAGAACTGGCGAGGGTGCCTGCAACCCCAGTGGATGAGGTGCTGGCACATCTGCACCTTGGCCCTGCATTCGATGAAGACGGGAGCCACTAGATGCGCACCGCCCCCCATCGCTGGCGGAGGAGTAGGGGTGCGTCGATGGGGGCGACGGCACGTTGGCGAGGGGCCGCCGAAGAGCTGCCAGGGGAACACACCCGAGGCTTTCGCCGTTTGCACCCCACCATACGTGTCAAGTTTTTTTGCAGTAAAACTTGACAATTGATTCTTCTCGGGCAATGATAGCCGCATGACCACATCCCGCAGGTCCAAGACTAGACCAGGCTGCGTGAGCCACATAGTCCGCCAACGAATCGAGAGCGGGGGCGAGCATCTGTGGCGGTTGGAGGACTTCCGTGATCTCCCCTCTGCCGCCACGGCGCAAGCACTGTCACGACTTTTTCGCTCAGGGGAGCTAGAGCGGCTCAGCAAGGGCGTCTACTACCGAAGTCGCCAGACAGCCTTTGGCAAGAGCCGCCCGAACCCGAGTGCCCTCCAGGAACTCGCTGGACGACGCAAGACGATGTTCCCCGCTGGTCTCGCCGCCGCCAACCTGCTCCGGTTCACCACGCAGAACGCCAAGCGCGGTGAGATCGCGACGAGTGCGGTGAGCCTGCCCCGCAGACTTGTCGGTTCGGACACGGTGATCCACACCCGGCGACCAGAAGCGTGGGCAAGCCTTTCCGCAGCCGACGCCGCTCTCCTGGATTTTCTCCGCCACGCTGGTAAGTCGAGTGAGCTATCGCCCGCTGACACCATGCGTAGAACCATCGATCTACTGGCGGAGCGTGGGCGGTTCGACCGACTGCTAAGAGTGGCGGACACTGAACCGCCGAGAGTGAGAGCGCTATTGGGGGCCTGGGGGCAGCAGCTCGGGAAGAGTCCCTCAGTCCTGCGAAGACTGCGGGAATCCCTCAATCCCCTGTCCCGGTTCGATTTTGGCATCTTCAGCGGTATGCCTCAGGCACGGGAATGGCAGGCCAAGGAGGGCAAGTAACATGAGGCTATTCGAGCACGCCGACTTCGAGCAGGCCATCATCCGGGCGGCGGAGCACTTCCGCGACCGAGGGTTGCGCCCGGCCGTCATTGAGAAGGACTACTACGTTACCGAAGCACTCCGCATCATCGCCCAGGTTGCGGGCGATAAGGTGATCTTCAAGGGCGGCACGAGTCTGTCCAAAGGCTGGAACCTGATCCAGCGATTCTCGGAAGACATCGACATCTTCCTCGATCCCCAAGGCTTCACACCTCCGTTGGGCAAGAGAGGCATTGACCGCGAACTGAAGAAGCTCCGGGACGCCATCGGGCAGCACCCGGCTCTTGCGTTCCTGGAAGAGGAAAGCCAGACCATCGGCGGCATCGGGCGCAACGACCGGTTCTCCTACCCGCAGAGGTTCGGCGGCGTAGGCGAGATCGCTGGCAGTGTATTCCTGGAAGCCGGAACTGCGAGCGGACGGGAGCCGACCTGCGAAGTCGAACTGCGTTCGTTTCTAGGCCAGTTCCTCACCGAGGCGGACGCTTCCCTGGATGCCGAGGACGAGAGTGGTTTCCTACTCCGCTTGCTCCATTTCCGTCGGACCTTCGTTGAGAAAATGTTCGCCATCCATGCCAAGGTGGAGTTACTGAAACGGGATGGGCAACCACTCGGCGGCTACGCCCGTCACTATTACGACCTCCATCAACTGGCGGGACAGGCGGAGGTTCTGGACATGCTTCGGTCGGACGAGTACAGAACAATCAAGGAAGACTACGACCGAATCAGCCGAGCACACTTCGAGAAGAGCTACTTCTTTCCCGAGGACATGAGCTTTGCCAATAGCGATGCCCTGTTCCCTGCCGAGGAACTGGCGGCTACGATTTCGGAGGAGTATGAGCAGCAGTGCCGAGTTCTCTGCTATGGCTCATACCCAGCATGGTCGGAAGTTCAGCGGAGGATGGAGGAGTTGCGGTCCCTCTTGTAGCTGGGCAGAGGTTCGAGCACATGGCGGATGGCGCTCAGACGTAGACTCACCGTCACCAGCTCTAGCGCTGTGCAGGCGGCGCAAGCAGACAGAAAGTGAGAGAAGGTCGCCCGGCCAATTCACGGTCCGTGACAACCCGCGTTGCGACGACCGCGCACAGAAGTTGTGGCGACTAGGCTGGCCCACTGGTCGTTCCTGCAAGGTTCACAGTCAGTCGTGGGGGCGTAGTTCGGAGGGTGTGGCTGGCTCTGCGCATGATCGGCGGGGAGGACATGCTGGCCGAGAGCCGGGTCTACGGCGGGGGGCTGCGCAAGCTCGAGCCGAGGGAGTTGGCGAAAGTGCCGGCGGTTTCGGTGGCTGAGGTGCTCGATCATCAGTTCCTTGGCCCACCGGATCGAGGGGACACAGCACGGGCTAACTCGCAGGCCGATCTTCTGGCATGACGAGGTCGTAGCTCGTGCTGCGGCCACCCTCCGCGCTCGGCCTGAGCATGCCCCGTTCCACGAGATCCTGGATATCCCGCCACGCGGTGACACTGGAGCATTTGGCGAGCTTGGCCCACTTGGTGGTAGTGAGTTTGCCCTCGAAGCCTTCCACCAGACGGTTGAGCACGAGGCGCTGGCGGTCGTTGAGCGAGGCAGAGCCCACAGCTTCCCAGTAGAGCGTTTTGGCCAGGACCGTAGATAGGGTGGAATGCGCCCCTTCGAGCGCCCGGCCCAAGCACCCGAGAAACCAGCCGATCCACGCAGTGATGTCGAGAGTTCCCTTTGATGTACGTTCCAGGATTTCGTAGTAAGCACTACGCTCCTGGCGGATCTGTGATGACAGGCTGTAGAACCGTTGGGCGCTTCGCTCGCTCCTAGCCAACGCCATGTCCGCGATGGCACGTGCTATGCGGCCGTTCCCGTCATCGAAGGGGTGCAAAGTAACGAACCATAAATGAGCAATACAGCTCTTGAGGATCCAGTCGGCTTCCGGCTCTAGGTTGAACCAGTCCAGGAACGCCGCCATCTCGCCAGCGACTCTGCTGGCCGGTGGGGCCTCAAAGTGCACATGCTCCCGGCCGACCGGGCCGGATACAACCTGCATCGGACCGGTGCTGTCGTCGCGCCATGCACCGACGACGATTGGCCTCATCCCACTGCTTCCACTAGGGAACAGCGACCGATGCCAAGCGAATAGCCTCTCGGCTGTGAGCGGCTCCCCATAGTTGCCGGTGGCATCGAGCACCATCTCGACGACCCCTTCAACGTCCCTGTCTGCCGGTGCCAAGGCACCAACATCCATCCCCAAGCGTCTCGCAATTGAGCAGCGCACCTGCAGTGCGTCCAGTTCCTGACCCTCGATACTGCTGCTCTTGAGCACGTCGTCGGTGAGTGATGTGAGTACGGCCTCCCGGCGGAGGGTGAAGCCCAGCGATTGCATCCACCCGATCAGGCGGCCTTGGTCGTATCGTACGGCCGCGAGCTGCTGCCATACTCGCTCTCTCTCCCAGTGGAAACCTGGCCAGCCTGGTTGGTCGTAGATATACTGGCTCATAGCCTCTTCCTCTTGGGCATTATACCTCGTTGTTGGTTCGCCTGCAGGTTTTCATTTCAGTTCTTGAAACAAATAGGGGACTATTCATTTCAAGGTCTGAAGTGAATAGCAGGTTATTCATTTCAGATTCTGAAGTGAATAGGAGGCCATTCACTTCAATTCCCGCAGTAAACCCGGAGATTCGGCTTTGCTCACCGTGACCCGACTAGCGGCCTGTCGCAGCTAAGGCGTTCCCTCCGATTAGTCTGGTATGCGCCTGGGGTCTGCCAAGCGGACCGGGGACCGATCAAGACAGCAGCCCCGCCACCAAGCTACTGGACCCGTTCTGTGGGCTTGGCCAGCTGCTGGGGCCTCAGCGAGCAAAGTTCGCCCCGAAGCCGCCCGAAGGCCTCGATCTAGGCCTGTGTTGTGGGCAGGGCGACAAGGGGAGCCATATAATATGACTACGTTGTATTTCGCCCCGCTTCTCGGCTGCTGGCCGTACTGACAGATTCCCCTAGCCGGTTCGCCAAGACCAGGCCCTCCCGCGTCCACTCGACTCCCGCTGTCCGCCGTGAGTTCGACCTCCGCATCACGCATTCTCTGCGTACTCCGATCTGGCGTATGCCCCCTCGTAGCCAGGCCTCATGCCCCCTTTGGATTGGGCCCAGGTCGAGTCTGCAAGGACCTTCAGCTTGGACCTGTTATGGGGGGCAAGGGGAACCTGCGGGTGACGGCGGAGGACTGCCTGGCGGTGCAGAAGATCATGGCGGCGGCGTACAAGGCGGCGGAGGGGACGTAGGAGAAGGTCTGACGGCAACTCAGAACGCAAGACTCTGACCGATGAACTCCAGATACGGCAACGGCCACCCTCGAAGGGGGGTGGCCGTTGGGATTCGAGGGTGGGCGGCAGCGCAGTGCCCTACTTCCCCGCCTTGCGCCAGGCCCCGTCCAGTTCGACCACCGGCCAACTCGCCCGCCACTCATCCTTGTAGGGGCCGATTCTGTCCACCGCTATCGGCTTGAACCCGAGTTTCAGCGCGGGAGAACCGGGCTTGAGGCGATAGTCACCGCGCTTCATATCCACGAACAACGGGTCAGCGAGGAGCGAGTGCATGTCCAGGCCCTGCGCCTGCCATGCTCGCCACTCATCTATCGGTTTGGCCTCGTGGAGCTGCACCTCATCCACCCACAGCGTCCCTTCCGGCACGCGGAAGTCCAGCCGGATGTAGATGTCCTTCAGCGTCGGCTGATAGCCAGGGTCCTTCGGGCCGGGGATCGTGAATCCGTTGCTATACTGCTTCCACTCACCCGTCGGCTGGATCGGGCAATCGCTGGCCCAGTAATGCGCGTTGGCTTTGTAGGCCTCCACCACGAGGTCCGCCGGTCTGCCCGGCTTGTCGGTCTTGATCCAAGCCGTGAGGATGTAGGGGTGCCCTGCCTTGATGGGAATGTCGCGGCTGCGGATCATCGTGAAGTGAGCGTTGGCCGCGGCATCCTTTGCCTCGCTGCCCTCGATGCGCACGCAGCGCGCCCCTGAGTGCGAGGTCTCGTCGGTGAGGAGCGCGCGCGACTTGTCGGTGGGGCGCACCTGCCAGCTCCAGTCTTCCGGCATCTCGCCGAGGTTGCCGCGCTCGAAGTCGCCGTTCGGGGCGAGATCGGGCGTACCGGGCAGCGGGTCGGCACTGGTGACGCCGGTGAGAATCGGGCCGCCGGGGTGGTAGACGAGGTTGTAATCAGACACCGTCTGATCGAGGGGCAGGCGGCTCCCTTTGAACAGCCGCGCCTTCTCGCCCGTGTAGTAGAAGATGTTGTGCAGAAACTGGTTGTGCGCCATCTGCGTGGCGGTGCGCGGATCGGTCTCGCGGAAATAGCGGTACTTCGCCCAGGCCGGGAGGAGCTTGTACTCGTCCCAGTTCTTCTCGTACTGCGGCTGCCACTCGCCGCCGTTCGCCCAGCCGTTGCACTCGATCTGCTGGTCAAGGCCCTCGATGAAAATGTTGTTCGCCACGAGGTTATCGCGGCTGTTGTGCAGATGAACGCCCCCGCGCTTCCCCCCCACCACGATGTTGCCGATGACATCCACCCCGCAGGAGAGATCGTCCAGGTAGATGCCCCAGGAGTAGTACGGGTACTTCCACTCTTTGCCCTCGCGGCCGTAGCCGCCGATGTCGTGGATGTAGTTGTAGCGCACGATACACCCGCGCGGAGTGAGCCAGGTGCGCCCGGCGGTGTAGATCGCGCCGGTGTCGCAGGTCTGGGAGTTCGTATGGTGGATGTGGTTGTACTCGACGACCTGGTCGTTGCCGCCGAAGATGATGCCGATGCGGGGGCAGTCGTAGATCAGGTTGCGTGAGAAGCGGTTGCCGACGCCCTCAAGGCGTGCGCCGCAGCCCTGCGCCCACACCACGCCGGTGTGATGGATGACGTTGTTCTCGGCATAGTTGTGCCCCGGAGTGAGCGTCTTCTGGTCGCCGCCCGCGATGAAGATGCCGTGGCTGCCGGTGTCGCTGATGTCGTTGCCGACGGCGCCATTGTCGTGGCCGCCGGCGATGCAGATGCCCGCGCGGCTCTCCCACGGCCCCGGGCTCCCGATCTGGCGGCTGACTCCGGTGTTGCGGACCGTGCAGCCGGCGGCCAGGCAGTGGACGGTGTCACGCATGTCAAGGCCGGTAGCGTCACCCATCTCAACCGTGAGCCCGCGGAGGATGATATGCGAGGCGCCGGGCAACAGTTTGATGATGTCCTCGGCGACGGGGGCCTCGACCTCAGCCTGATCCAGCGGAACCGGCGGCCAGAAGTACAGGATCTCGGTCTTGTAGTCGAGGTACCACTCGCCTGGAGAGTCGAGGGCTTCGAGCACGTTCTGGAAGTAGTAGCGTTCCGCGCCGTCGCCTACGATGGCATCGAGCGGCGCCCCGCCGAGAGCGACGGTGCGCGTGGCATTGTCAATCCCGGCCACCGGGAGGATCGTGTTGTACCAGTTGTACTTGTGAAACAGGAACACTTCGGCCTGACTCACGTCCGTCCAGCCCTTGAGGTCTGGCGCATAGGGCTGGAACTTGAAGCCCGGATCCTTGCTCGGGGCCTCGATGTAGGCCCACTGCCCGGCGTGGGGATCGTCGCGGTCGAGGTTCGGGTAGCGCGCGAGGACCTGGCGCTGGCCGTTGCAGAAGAGCTGGCGGAAGCGCACCTCGGGGAAGCCCTGGGCGCGCAGGTCGCACTGCAGGATGTCGCCCTTCCAGGGCTTGAAGCCGGTGATGGCGCGGGCGCCGGTGATGCGGGGCTTCTCGCCGGGGTAGGCGCGGTAGACGATGGGATGCCCCTCAGATCCAGAGTCTTCCGGACCGAGGGTGAAGGGCTGATCGAGGCGGTAGTCGCCACGGCGGATCGTGACCACTGCTCCGTTCGTGGGGCGAAGGGCGCGGACCGCGTCGCGGGCTTTGTCCAGTGTGCGAAACGGGCCGTTGGTCGCGGCGGCGTTCGGAGCCGGCAGCTTGCCGGACCAGGCGTCGTTACCGCTCGGGGACACGAAGAACTCGGGCGGCTTGGCGGCGGCGGCGTGGGAGGCAATCGGCGCCAGGGCGAGGGCAAAGGGTACCAGACAGGACAAGCGTAGCAGAGATGCGTACATCGGGTCGGGGCACTCCATCTCTGGCCCGCTAGAGGGCCTCGAACTCCAACTTCACCACCAAGCTGGGATTCCCCCTAGCAAGGGGATGTCGATTCTACAGTGGGCCGGCAGGCCCACAACTGACATGTAGATTCACCGTTGGGGCCACCGACTCCTTCTTTCCAGGTCGTGAAGGCCCCATGAGATCGGCCCCGCGGCAATAACGGGGGTCTACTGACCTCGCCCAAAAGAGGTTGAGGTTGAAGATCAGCATGGGCACGCCTGCTCCGGCCCCTTAGTTCAGCCCACCCGCAGGCGCAGTCTTCCATCCAGAAGCCGTGTATCTTGCACGCCAGGGCCAAGCCACCCGCGTTTTGCCGCAGCGCTTGGGTGGGCTGAACCCCGAGTCTTGGTTCACGCGGAAGGCGAAGGGTTGATGGCCATCCAGGAGCCCCGTCGGTCGCACCAGCGTAACAGGGCAGGTCATCAGGCAGGCCGGGGCCGGGGAAGGCGAGGCCCGGCTGGGTGGGTTCCCCACTTGCCGTCGGCCTCGATCGAGCGCCGCAGCTCCTCGAACGCCTTGACCTGCTTCTCCTCGCTGGGCAGGTCATCGCCGCCACAGCGTTCGTGTCCCGCCCTGGTGGCGGCTGTTGGCGTGATCCCTCCCTCGCAGGCTGATCCGCCTCGGCCGCCGTCTCGAAGGTCGCGGCGCATCTCTGGGGAAGAACAATGCTGGCTGCCAGGCTTCCCAGCGAGAGCGCCAGTCGGGTCGCTTTGGAGGGCCCATGCGCCCGACAGAGCGCTCGTCGGTGGCTTGACAGTCACGTCACTCGATGCGGGTCTGTTTGCATGAGTCGACATGCAACCCGGATCCGGTCGGGTTCTGGACGTCCCACTGCGGCAGGTTCTAGGACCTAACACGGGCTAGAAGCTGTTGCGAAACCTCTTTAGGGTCTAGATTTTGCTGGCTATCTGTGTAATATTGAAGGGCCGGAGGTGTTAACCAATGGCCCTCAGGCGAACCTTACTAACCGATGAGCAGTGGGCACTGATCCAACCCTTGCTGCCCCCGCAGAACATGTCTCGCGGCGGACGGCCGCGAGCCAACGACCGCAAGGTGCTGGAGGGCATCCTCTGGATCACCAAGACGGGCGCTCCGTGGTGGGCGCTACCTCGCGAGTACCCCAACCCTTCCACCTGCTGGCGACGGCTTCGGCGGTGGCAGCGGGAGGGAGTGTGGCTGCGGATCAGGGACGCTCTCCTGGCGGACCTGGACCGACGCGGCCAGCTCAAGTGGGAGGAGTGCTTCGCCGACGCCACCTTCGCTTCGGCGAAAAAAGGGGCGACGAAATCGGCCCAACCCGCAAGGGCAAAGGGACGAAAATCATGACGCTGGTCGACGGCAAGGGGCTGCCTTTGTCCCTGTTCACGAGCTCGGCGTCGCGCTACGAGGGCCACCTCGTTGAGCCGACTTTGGAGAGAGCCTTTGGCAAGGGAAAGGTGCAACGCATCATCGGCGACAAAGGCTACGACGACGACAAGGTTCGCGCGAGCATGGCGGAGCAGGGCATCGATTTCATCGCGCCCAACAGACGCCACCGCAAGCACAAGACCCAGGACCTGCGCAAGTTGCGCCGGTACAACCGCCGCTGGATAGTCGAGCGCACCTTCGCTTGGCTGCACAACTACCGCCGGGTGGTGACGCGGTGGGAACGCCATGTTGAGATGTATGTAAGCTTCCTGCATATCGCCTGGATCCTGCTCATCGTAAACCGGGTTTTGAAATAGCTTCTAGGGAATGCTACCGTCTAGGGGGCAGGTCAAGGCCAGGGAAAGCGTCCACCGGCCGCGACGCCAACAGACCAGCCGGTGGTGGACACTCTCGTCGCTACTTGTCAGTCCACCCACGCACCTTGAGGAGAGGCCCAGGCGAGAAGGGCATACGGGCTGGATGGAGAAGTTGGCATCATGAGGCGGGCTCCGCAACCGATGTCTCAGGGCTCCCCAGGCCTCGCAGTTCAGTATCGGAGCTTGTGCGCCGCTTCAGGCCCCTAGCGAGTAAACACAGGCCTGTTCAGGAGCCACCAAATGGCAGCCGAACTCAACATCACGAACCTAGAGCTGGGCGTGGATTTCTCCGTCGTGGTCCCGGTGTACAACTCGGAGCGGACCCTGGAGACGCTGGTGGAGCGCCTGGGGAAGGTGTTCCGCGACGTGGGGCGGTCCTACGAGATCGTGCTCACCGACGACTGCAGCCAGGATGGGTCGTGGCGGGTCATCCAGGCCCTCCATGCACGGGGCGAGCCGATCCGGGCCTTCCGGTTCATGCGCAACCATGGCCAGCACTTCGCCCTCAAATGCGGCCTCGACCACTGCGTGGGGCGGTACGTCATCACCATGGACGACGATCTCCAGCACCCGCCTGAGGAGATCCCCAAGCTCATCGCGGCGCTCGAGGCGGACCCCGAGCTGGACGTGGTCTCCGGGGTCTATGACGTCAAGAAGCACTCGGGCTTCCGGAACCTTGGGTCGGCGCTGAACACGCGGCTTGTGCGGGCGGTGTTCCGGACGGCGCCTGGCGTCACGCTGACGAGCTTCGCGATCTACCGGCGGTGCGTTGTCGATGAGGTCCGCAAGACCCACTACGCCCGCCCGCGCATCGGTCTGATCGTCCTGTCGGTGACCAGCCGCATCGGAAACGTCACCGTTAGGCATGAGCCGCGCCTGGTTGGGCGGTCCCAGTACACGCTCCGAAAGCTTGTAGCGGACACCTTCGACAGCGTGCTGAACTACAGCGTCTTGCCGCTGCGGATGATGACCTGGTTCGGGATCGGGAGTTCCTTCCTCAGCTTCATCGCGGGGCTGTATTACCTCGGCAGATACCTGGCCGGAGGCGTTGGCGTCCCCGGATACACAAGCATCATCCTCGCCGTGCTGTTCACGGGCGGCTTGACCTTGTTCTGCTTCGGAATGGTCGGGGAATACCTGGAGCGCATCATGAAGAACCAGACCGCGTTCTCGGAGTATCACGTGCGCGAAGAGATCGCGCTCCCCTCGGGCGCGGGACAGGTATCCGCCGGCGGCGCTGATCCTGCCGGCAGGGAAGGGGCGGCTTGATGCAGGTCAATGTCCTGGAATACCTGGAGAAGGGCGCCCTGGCCTCGTGTCCCGACAAGGTCGCCGTCATCGACAACGGCGCCTCGTACACCTTCGCCGAGATCGCAGACAGGGCCAGGAGCTTCGCAGCCGGGCTGATCGCGCGGAACGACGTCGTATCCCGGCCGGTCGCCGTGTACCTGCCGAAGGGCGTCGAGACGATCATCGCCGACCTGGGCATCCTCTACAGCGGCAACGTCTACTGCAACCTGGACACCAAGTCGCCACTCGCGCGGACGAAGGCCATCCTGCAGAACATCGACCCGGTGGCGATCATCACGAACGCGGGGTCGGCGGCGGCGCTGAGCGATCTGGACGGAGGCCCGGAGCGCATCGTTCTGATTGGCGAGCCCACGACGGGCGACGCTCCTTACGCTGAGGACGACCTCCTCAGGCGGCGGGAGCGGGTGCTCGATACCGACCCCCTGTGCATCATCAACACCTCGGGCTCAACCGGCGTCCCCAAGGGCGTCGTGATGAACCATCGCAGCGTGATCGACTTCATGGACTGCGTGATGGAGACCCTCGGCCTGGACGGCTCGGAGATTATCGGCAGCCTCTCGCCCTTCTACTTCGACATCTACACGCTCGAACTATTCCTGGCCCTCGCCAAGGGCGCGACGATCGTCATCATCCCGGAGGACGCCGGGGCCTTCCCGGCGCGGCTGGCCCAGTTCGTCGCCGAGCAGAAGATCAACTTCGTGTTCTGGGTGCCCACGATCATGGTCAACATGGCCAACCAGGACACGCTCGCCGGCGAGGCGGACCTGAGCTGCCTGCGGAAGGTCCTCTTCGCCGGGGAAGTCTTCCCGACCAAGCACCTCAACTACTGGCGGCGGCATCTGCCCGGGGCACGGTTCACAAACCTCTACGGCCCCATCGAGATCACGGTGGACTGCACGTACTTCGCCGTCGACAGGGAGTTCGATGACGATGAGCCGATCCCGATCGGCTTCCCCTTCCGCAACACCGAAATCCTGATCCTCAACGACGACAATCAGGCGGCCGGCGAGAACGAACAGGGCGAGCTGTGCGTGCGGGGAAGCTCACTGGCGCTGGGCTACTGGAATGATCCGGAGAAGACAGCCGCCGCCTTCGTCCAGAACCCCTTGAACACCCTCTACCCCGAACTCATCTACCGGACGGGCGACCGCGTCTACAAGAACGAGCGCGGAGAGATCATGTTTGTCGGCCGCAAAGACTTCCAGATCAAGCACCTCGGGTACCGCATCGAACTTGGCGAGATCGAGCACGCCATCGTGAGCTGCGGCCTGGTGCGCAATGCCTGCGTTCTGTATCACAAGGAGCGCAAGGAGATCACACTGTTCTACGAGGCCGACGAGGAACTCGCGCCGGCGACGGCTCGTCGGAACCTGGCGGAGAAGCTCCCCAAGTACATGCTGCCGACGGNNGCATGGATGCGCTGCCCCGGAACCCCAACGGCAAGATCGACCGCCAGGGCCTCACGGTGATCATGCTCGAGAGCGGAGAGGCGCGATGAAGGGGGCGTCGGCCGCGGACATCCTCGCCCGGATCTCAGCCGTTCGCGCCCAGGCCAGCCAGTACGTGACCAATCTCTTCGCAACGCCGGAAAGGCTCGAGCAGTGGGTGCAATGGTACCCCGTGGAGGAGGCCTACGCCGGCGAAGGCGCGCTGGTCGTGCTCAAGGAAGATCGTGGTATCCAGCATCTATACTACGCCGCGGCGTCGCCGGAGGACCTGGGCGCAGCGCTCGACGAGGGGCACCTGCCGGAGGGTCCGATAGTCGCAGACATCGTGGGCAGAGAGCCGGATGTGGAGGCTCAGCGAGCGGTGTTCGCGCAGCGCGGCTTCCAGTCCTACGAGGAATTGCGGCGGATGGCCAGGGTGGCTAAGGATGCCTGGACGCTGGCACCGGACGAGATCGAGGATGTCGCCCTGGCCGAGGCTGGCGACGTTGAGGCGATTGCCGCGGCGCTGGACGGCTCTCTGGACAAACTGAGTGAGCAGATACCTACGAGGGGCGAGATCGCGGCGGCGGTGGAGACCGGCAACATCCTTGTCGTGCGGGCAGGAGACGATCTGGCCGGCCTGCTGTTCCACGAGACCAGCGGGCGCACTTCCGTGCTGCGCCACTGGCTGGTGATGCCGGCCTACCGCGGCCAGGGCGTCGGCGCCCGGCTCATGCACCGTTACTTCGCCGACGGCGCCGGAGTCTCGCGCTTCTTGCTGTGGGTGATCGCTGCAAATGAGAACGCCATCAAGCGTTACAAGCACTACGACTACGACTGGGACGGACTGGTCGACCACGTCATGGTCAGGGGAGGCGACGCCTCTTGAGCCGGCTTCTTGAGATACTCACCGAGATCCGCCCCGAGTTCGATTTCACAACCTCCAGCGATTTCCTCGCCGACGGGATGCTGGATTCCTTCGACGTGGTCATGCTGGTCTCGGCTCTGGACAAGGAGTTCGGCATCTCGATTGCCGGCACAGACATACTGCCCGAGAACTTCCGCACCCTCGAGGCAATATCGGCCCTGCTGGGGCGCTACGGAGTCGCGCTGTGAACCTGAGCTTCCGAGACAAGGCGATCACCGGGATCCTCGCGGTCGTGCCCGCCAACGAGCGGCTGTTCGTTGACGATATGCGCGAGTTCGACTTCCCTGAGAACCGCTCGCTCAAGCTCAAGGAGGTCATGGGCTACGACCGGCATCGCGTGGTCACCGAGGGGACGTGCGTGTCCGACCTGGCGGTCCACGGGCTGTCGCACCTGTTCGCGACGGGCGCTCTGGCGAAGGACGACCTAGACGCCCTGATCCTCGTCACCCAGTCGCCGGATCACTTCATGCCGCCCACGAGCAACATCATCCAGGGGCGGCTGGAGATGAAGCGGGACCTGTTCTGCCTCGATACCTGCCAGGGCTGCGCAGGCTTTCTCATCGGGCTGATGCAGGCGTTCATGCTCCTCGATCAGGAGGCAATCGGCAAGGTCGCGGTCATCAACGCGGATGTGCTAAGTCGCAAGGTCTCGCCTCGCGACCGGAACAGCTACCCCCTGATCGGCGATGCGGCGGCCATCACCGTCGTCGAGCGCGCGCCGGGGAGGGGCCATATCTGCGCCAATCTGCAGATGGACGGCACGCGCAACGAGGCGCTGATCATACCGGCGGGAGGCTTCAGGATGCCCAGCACCCCGGAGACCGCTGTGCTTGAGGACGTCGGCGATCACAACTACCGCGCCAAGGATCATCTGCGCATGGACGGATCGGCGGTATTCAACTTCGTGCAGACGGAAGTCCCGCCGATGATCGAAAGCCTCCTGCAGTGCGCCGGGGTAAGGCAGAACGATGTGGACTACTTCATGTGCCACCAGCCCAACCGCTTCATGCTGCAGAAGCTGGCCGACGCCATGCAGCTTCCCTATGATAAAATGCCGAACAACATCGTCGAGAAGTTCGGCAACAGCAGTGGCGTTACGATCCCCCTGGCGATCGTCGACAACATCGGCGAGGAACTCCTGGCGCGGGACTTCAAGCTGTGCCTCGCGGGCTTCGGGGTCGGGCTGACCTGGAGTTCGATGCTGCTGGACATGGGACACTTGTCCTTCTGCGACATGATCGAATACTGACGAGGGGCAACGCATGGATCGCTTCCTGGAAGAGTTGGCAGAAGCGCTTGATGTGGACAGCCTGGCGGAGAAGGACGTGCTGGCCGACCTCGCCGAATGGGATTCTCTGGGCGTGCTGTCGGTCATCGCGATGGTCGGCGCGAAGTACCGTGTGACCCTGTCCGCCCCCGACCTCGTTGATGTGCGGACGGCCGGTGACCTGGCGAAGATGGTCCTGGCGGGTCGGGTCCTCTGAGATGGACACCGACAGCGACACACGCGACGAATACGCCTTGATCACCGGCGCCTCCTCCGGCATCGGCTGGGCGACAGCCCTGCGCCTGGCCCCGGAGCGCAAGCTCATCCTCCACGGTCGCGACCTGGATCGCCTCGCAGCGACGAAGGACGCCTGCGCCCAGAGCGATGCCCACCTGATCTGGCCCTGCGACTTCTGTGCCATCGAAGATGTGGCTGATTCGCTGACCAAGCTGCTCGCGGAGAAGGCCGCGGCGGTCAACTGCTTCGTACACAGCGCCGGCATGGTGAAGGTCCTGCCGATGCGCAGCACCGACTGTTGGATAGCGCAGGAGATGATGAACGTCAACGTCATCTCGGCGACCGAGGTGCTGCGGGTGCTGTTGAGTAAGCGCACGAACGGCCAGCACCTCCGGGGCGTCGTGTTCATCTCCAGCATCTGGGCACGGTTCGGCGCCCGCGGGCATGGGATGTACTGCGCGACCAAGGGCGCCCTTGATGCACTCATGCGTGCCCTCGCCGCGGAGCTGGCGCCGGAGGTGCGGGTCAACTCCGTCCTCCCCGGAGCGGTTCAGACCTCCATGGCAGCGGAAGGTTTCTCAGACCCCGAAATCGTCGAAAACCTGCGGCGCGACTACCCGCTCGGCACGGGCGACGTGGCCGACATCGCCGAGGCCGTCGAGTTCCTGCTATCAGAGCGGGCCAAGTGGGTCACCGGCCACGAGATGGTCGTAGACGGGGGCCGGACGGCCAGCATGTCCCTCAAAGGAAGGGCGATGCCCGAGTGAGCGACGTGAAGCTGTTCAGGAGCCAGTCGGGCGACTGGGTAACCGAGCGAGACCTGGCGCGGGCCCTGGAGAGCGTCGGGGCCGGCTCCTGTGACGTGATGTACATGCACACCGGGATGGCCTTCGGGGCCCCAAATCCGGACCTCTCGCGGGCGGCACTGCTGGGGAACCTGTACCAGATCGTTCGTGGGCTGGGGGCGAATACCCTTTGCGTGCCCACCTTCACCTTTAGCTTCTGCAACGGCCAAGCTTACGACGTCGAGAAGTCCAGGTCGAAGATGGGCGCGCTGAACGAGTACATCCGGGGGCTCGACGAGGCGACGCGTTCGGTCGACCCGCTGATGTCAGTGGCGATGGTAGGCGAGCATCGCGAGCTGGTCGAGGACTTGGGGCATGAGTGCCTGGGCGACGACGGGACCTTCGGAAGGCTGCACGCCACGCCGGGGGCCAAGTTCCTTTTCCTGGGCGCCAGCCCGTCTCAGTGCTTCACCTACATCCACTTCGTCGAGGCCCAGGAGCGCGTCCCTTACCGCTACAGCCGGGACTTCAGCGGGACGATCATCGCGGGGGGGCGAGAGTACGAGGACACCTACTCGCTGTATGTTCGATACGCCAACGTGGTGCCGGGCGGGGGCGGTCTNNGAGCCGGCGGCCTACGAGGCCATCCGCGGAAGGCTACGGGCTGACATCGACTATTTCCTGGCCGCGCCATACCCGAGAGAGGGGCTGGACCCGCAATTCCGGGTCCACGACATGGTCAGTCTGTGAGGGCAATCCATGGGCGTCGAGCTGATCGACATCGATTCGCAGGTCCTGGGTCGCAACGTTCTTGCGATCACAGATCTCCACGAGGAGGCCGATCTGGCGGCCCTTGAGGACCGGTATGTGGCGGAGTCCGACCCCTTCTACGTGTACTGCAAGGTTCCGATTGAGGAGTGCGCGGACATCCACCGCTTGGAGCAGCAGGGCTTCGAGTTGGCGGAATGCCAGCTCAAGTGCAGCCTCGCGCTGCGCAGGCGATTTCCGGACGTCAGCCCGGCCTACACCTTCGAACTGGTGACCGAGGAGGACGATCTGCCGGCGATCCTCGACATCGCGCGGGAGACGTTCACACACGACCGGTGGTCCTGTGATCCGGCGATCGGGCCGGAGTTCGCGGGACTGCGGTACAGGCAGTACGTCCTGAGGTCGTTTCAGGCGGAAGATGAGGCAGTGTACCGGCTGTGTTCGGCTGAGACGGGCGAGACGCTCGCCTTCAAGACGCACAGGTACCTGGGGGAGGCGGAGGTGCTGTTCCTGCTCGGCGGGGTGGACCCTCGATACAAGGGCCTCGGGCTGGGCGTCGCCAACGAATACTGCGAGCTGAACGCCCTGATCGACCGCGAGGTAAAGCGGGGCTACACCCACTTCCCCACCGGCAACTACCCGGTCATCAACCTGGAACTGGGGCAGCTAGGGTTCCGGTTGATGCAGGCATACGCGGTGCTGCGGAAGATCTACGGCGCCCTGCCTGGGCGATGACGGGTTCAAGTTGGGGCGTTTGGGTCTACGAGAAGGGCCTTTGGGGAGCCTAAGACACACCCTCATGGACGAAGCCGGCGGCCCCGACGAGTTGACGAAAGGCCCACGCAGCCCCTGGAAGCTGGTGCTTAAGGCGCTGGTCACGGCCAGTGTGGTGGCGGCGCTGTACTTCCTCGTGGACTTCCGCGCCGTCGCCGGCCGCCTGGCCCACGCCAGTCTTCCGCTCTGCGCTGCCGCCATCGCCTGCAGCCTCGTCGCGGTCGCGATCATGGCGCAGCGATGGCGGCTGATCGTGCGCAACGACGGCGCCGATCCAAGCTTCTTCGACCTCTACTCATGCTACCTGGAGTCGACGTTCTTCGGCCTGTTCCTGCCGAGTTCCGTCGGGGGGGACCTATACCGGGGCGTGCGGATCTACGGTCAGCTAGGAGGGGCCCGGCGGGCGGCTGTCAACATCCTTGCCGAACGGCTCATCGGTGTGTGGGGCATCTGTCTGCTGGGGATGGGCGGGATGATAATCAGTGGGATATACCGGACGCCGCTAGGACGAGGACTCCTGGCGCCCTATGCGGCAGTGCTCGTCGTGTCCGCGCTGTTGGTGAGCAAGTCCGCGCAGCGCGTCGTGAATTCCGCGCTGAGATGGGCGAGGCTCGGGCGGATCGCGGACATGCACGACCTGGCCCTCGAGCAATGGCAGGGATATCTCAGGGCGCCGGGATTGCTGGCGAAGCTACTGGCGCTTACCGTGATCCAGCAGGGCGTGGCGAGCGTATCCGCCTACTTCATGGGGTCGGCGGCGGGGCTGTCGCTGTGGTTCCCGTTCTACCTGGTTGCGATGCCCATCACCTGGCTCGCCAGCCTTGTGCCGGCCCTCGGAGGAATGGGGCCGCGGGAGGGCACTTTCGCCTACCTGGCCATTGCGGCCGGGGCTGACCGTCAGGGGGCGGTGGCCGCGGCAGGGCTGTTTCTCGCGCTTAACGTGACCCTGGGCTTGGTGGGTGGTATTATCGTGTTGGGACGAAGGGTCGGCGGCCTTCTGCGGGAGGGCAAGCGAAGTAGCTCCCAAGGGGAGTGAAATGAACGGTATCCCCTTCAACAAGGTGATCCTGACCGGCTCGGAGATCGACTACGTGATGCAAGCCATCACGAACGGACACATCTCCGGGGACGGCCCCTTCACCAAGAAGTGCGAGGGCATGCTCCAGGACATCCTGGGGGTGCGGCGCGCGCTGCTGACCACCTCGTGCACCCACGCCCTGGAGATGGCCGCCCTGCTGCTGGACCTCCAGCCCGGCGATGAGATCATCGCCCCGTCCTTCACCTTCGTCACCACAGTGAACGCCTTCGTGCTCCACGGGGCGACACCGGTCTTCGCGGACATCCGCCCCGACACCCTCAACATCGACGAGAACGGCCTTGCCGCGCTCATCACCCCGCGGACCAGGGCGATCATCCCGGTGCACTACGCGGGCGTCGGGTGTGAGATGGATGCCATCCTCGGGATCGCCGGGGAGGCGGGGGTGGCGGTCGTCGAAGATAACGCGCACGGGCTTTTCGGCAAGTACCGGGGGAAGAACCTGGGCACCTTCGGCTGCATGGCCACGCAGAGCTTCCACGAGACCAAGAACGTGACCTGTGGCGAGGGTGGAGCGCTGCTTCTCAACGACCCTCGGTACGTCGAGCGCGCCGAGATCATCCGCGAGAAGGGCACGGATCGCAGTCGCTTCTTCAGGGGCCTCGTGGACAAGTACACCTGGGTTGACCTCGGATCCAGCTATGTCCCGTCCGACATCCTGGCAGCCTTCCTTTGCGCCCAGCTAGAGGCCCGCGAGTGCGTCCAGGTCAGGCGGCAGCGTATCTGGGAGCGCTATCACGAGGGCCTGAGTGACTGGGCGCAGGATCGTGGCGTGCGCCTCCCGATCGTGCCGGACCACTGCCAGCAGGCCTACCACATGTTCTACATGCTGATGCCATCGCTGGAGCAGCGACAGGGACTGATCGCGCACCTGAAGGCGCTCGGCATCACGAGCGTCTTCCACTACATGCCGCTGCACCTGTCGGACATGGGGCGACGCTACGGCTGCGAGGAGGGGGCGTGCCCGGTGACTGAGAACGTCAGCGACAGGCTGCTGAGGCTGCCGTTCTTCAACGGCTTGACCGAGGAAGATCAGATGCGGGTGATAGAGGAGATCAAAGGCTTCGCCCATCCAGGCTGACGGCTGTAGACGCTTGCTGGAACTGCCGCTCTCGCCCCGTGCCCCCGCCCGCGGCGATCCTCAGGGCCACCGGTCGGGGCGCTCTGGAGGACTGATGACCACAGGAACGCCTGCCTACGATCCGTCTTCCTTCGGAAGACATCGGAGAATTGACGATCGGCACTTCTGGTTTCGCGGGCGCAATCGAGTACTGGAGTCGGTGCTGCTAGAGCTCGTGCGCGGCTTTCCGGCCGGATCGCGGGTCCTGGAGGTGGGGTGTGGGAACGGCAACACGTTGCGAGTCCTGGAACGGGAAAGCGGCCCCGACGCTGTGGTTGGGATGGACCTCTCACTAGAAGGACTCCTGTACGCCCGCGAGCGTACATCGTGCCCCCTGGTGCAAGGTGACGTCTACAAACCGCCCTTTGCCCGGCGGCTACAGATGGTGTGCCTCTTTGACGTGTTGGAGCACTTGCCCGACGAGCGAGGCGCGCTGCAGGCGCTTCGCGCGGTACTCGTCCCCGGCGGGGCGCTGGTCATCACAGTGCCGGCCCGTAGGTCCCTTTGGAGTGAAGTGGATGAAGTATCGGGCCACCTGAGGCGCTACGAGGCGGGCGAACTGGAGGCCCTACTGGATTCCGAGGGCTACCAGGTCGAGTATCTGACACCGTTCATGATGAGCATCTATCCCTTGTTCTGGCTGAGCCGACGTTTGGCCCCCAGGATCGCAGGCCGGAAACGCCGAGCCGCCCCACAGGCAGGCCTCACCCACCAGGGCGAACTGAAGGTGGTCCCGGTTCTGAACGGCATCCTCGCCTTCCTTCTCGGCCTTGAGGCGCCCATGACCGGTCGCCGTATGAAGCTGCCGTTCGGTACGTCGTTGCTGGCCGTGGCCCGGACGCGTGAAGAAACCCCGCGGGCATAGGTAGCGCCGGGCATCACAGCGCTGGTTTACCTTAGGGTCATGGTCGTGAGGCAACGTTCTCTAGGAGCGCCACCCACATGCAGAACGGGGAAGATGCTGTCAGCAGTCACGGTTGGGGCGCGACGCGGCGGCTTTGGGCCCATGTCGCGGTGTCGACCGTCCTGTGCGGGGCTCTCGCCTGGATGTCCTTCGACCGGCCGCATTACTTCAACGTGACCGCAGAGCAGTTCGGGCCGATGGAGAGGGCGACTCTTGCCCTTATTCTTCTTGGGTTCCTTGCCAACTATGCGGTGCTCGTGTTGTGGCGTGAGCCCGAGGCGGAGCGGCCGCCGTCTGTGCGTTGGATCATCGCTGCTGTCGTGCCGATGTGCGTGATCCTGCTGATCTCGCCGCCGCTGATGAGCCTGGATGCCACTGCGTACGTGCTGAGTGCGCGCAACTGGGTTCACCATGGGCTGAACCCTTACGTGACGCCCCTCAACGCGGTGCCCGACGACCCCTGGATGCGCCAGATGGGGCACGGAGCATGGTGGGTTAGCAGTCCGGCGGCCTACGGGCCGCTGTTCTGCCTGCTCTGTGCGCCCTGGGTTCTGCTGGGCAGCCGGTCAATCCTGCTGGCGATCTACCTGTACAAGATCTTCTCGTTCGCCCTCTTCGTCGCGAGCATCCCGGTCTTCCATCGCATCGTCCGGGCCCTGAAGCTGCCCGACAGGACGACGATGCTGTACGCGATGAACCCCGCACTGCTGTTGCACGTGATGCTCGACGGCCACAACGATATGCTCATGGCCCTCGCGACGATACTGGCGCTGTACATGGTGATGCGCGAGAAGTGGGGGACCGGGGCACTGTGGGTGGGGCTGTCGACGGCGGTGAAGTACTACTCGGTCGTCCTGCTGCCGATGGTGGTGTTCGAGCGAGGACGATTGCACGTACTGCGCGGAGTGGTGGCCGGGGCGATAGTGGGCAGCGTGATGCTGGCGACAAGCGCGCCGCTGGGGTTCCCCTTCCGCATAATTCTCGACGGTTTCCGCCGCTCCGAAAGCTTCGAGCCGTTGTACCGCCCCGTGCCGACCATTGCGGCCTTCGACGCGATATTCGGGGCGCATTCGCAGATGGCGATCGGCATCGCGACACTGCTGGGTTACGGGCTGATCATCTACCTGACCCTGTACCGGCGCGACAGTCCGGTGAAGTTCGCTTTCTGGTCGATGACCACGGTCCTGCTGATGACTGTCCGTCACTTCGGGGCCTGGTACCTGGTGGCGGTCTTCCCGGCGGGGGCCCTGCTCGCGGGCGAGAGCACCGGCTATGGCATCGGGCTGATCGCGCTGACCTACTACTCGCTGTTCCATTTCTTCGGCGTGTAGCATCAGCGCTTCTCTGGTCGCTGCAACGATGGGTCTGCCTCCCCCCTGACTTGCCCCCACAAACGGTACCACTCGCTATGTTAGACTCGGCACTGCTTCGGCCCTGGGCGACAGGCGGAGCGGAGCCTGGAGCCCAGAGTGGACACTTGGTCTTTACCAGGAATCCTGTTCCACCTGGAATGCGATTGGTTGATGGTCATGCAAGAGCCCTGTTGGCCGCCCGAGCATGATAGGGGGACGTCAAGGGGCGGGCCGAGGTCGGGGAAGGCGAGGGCCGGCCGGGTGAGTTCCCCACTTGCCGTATGCCTCAACCGAGCGTCGCAGCCCCTCGAACGCACTCACCTGCTCCTCTTCGCTGC